>JAUXWH010000053.1 GCA_030681365.1 Bradyrhizobium sp. | reverse complement strand
CATGGTGACCCAGGCCGAGTTCGAAGAGGCCAAGGACAAGGTCATGATGGGCGCCGAGCGCAAGTCGCTGGTGATGACCGAAGAAGAGAAGATGCTGACCGCCTATCACGAGGGCGGCCACGCCATCGTCGGGCTCAACGTCAAGGCGACCGATCCGATCCACAAGGCCACGATCATTCCGCGCGGCCGTGCACTCGGCATGGTGATGCAGCTGCCCGAACGCGACAAGCTGTCGATGTCGCTGGAGCAGATGACCTCGCGGCTCGCCATCATGATGGGCGGACGCGTTGCCGAAGAACTGATTTTCGGCCGCGAGAAGGTCACGTCCGGTGCTTCGTCCGACATCGAGCAGGCCACCCGGCTGGCTCGCATGATGGTGACGCGCTGGGGCTTGTCGGAGGAACTCGGCACCGTCTCCTATGGCGAGAACCAGGACGAGGTTTTCCTCGGCATGTCGGTGTCGCGCACCCAAAACGCTTCCGAGGCCACGGTTCAGAAGATCGATACCGAGATCCGGCGTTTCGTCGAAGAGGGCTACAAGGAAGCGACCCGCATTCTCACCGAGAAGCGCGCCGACCTCGAGGCCCTGGCCAAGGGCTTGCTGGAATTCGAAACCCTGAGCGGTGACGAGATTCAGGACTTGCTCAAGGGCAAGAAGCCGAACCGCGAGTCGGTGCTGGAGCCGACCGCGCCGCGCACTTCGGCGGTGCCGCCGGCCGGCAAGCCGCGCCCGCGTCCCGATCCGGACGCCGGGCTGGAGCCGCAGCCGCAGGCGTAAGCGACCGGCCTGAACTTTAAGAAAACGCGGCGGCGACGCCGCGTTTTTTGTTGCGCCGCTGCTGCCAGCCAAGACCTTAAGACAAGACCTTAAGATTTCTTAAGGGCTGCCAGCCTATGGTTCAGGGCGCGCGTTTCCCGCGAGGCTGCGGCGTGCGCCAGGGATTTCGCATGGCCACGAGAGCATCCGCCCCGACCCTATCAGGCGCGCCGAGCGCAATTCCGCCGGCGCTTTTGAACGTCTGCTTCGTGCTGTGCTGCATCAACATCTCGTATTTTCCGGCGGCGTATTTCTCGCAATGGTGGATCTACGATCCGGCCGGGCTGGGGATTCCGACCGATTTCGTCAATGTCTGGGCCGCAGGCCGGCTGGTGCTCGATGGCGTTCCGGCGCAGGCCTACGACTGGGATATCCAGAAGCAGGTCGAGGTCGCGCTGCTCGGCCAGGATTTCATCGGCTATTTCGCCTGGCACTACCCGCCGCCGTTCCTGTTCGTGGCGTCGCTGCTGGCGCACTTCCCTTACACGGTAGCCTTCATCGGCTGGGTCTCGGTCAGTTTCCTGCCCTATCTCGCCGTGATGCGCGCGATCGTCGGGCGCAATTTCGGCCTGATGCTGGCGATCGGCTTTCCGATGGTGTTCAACAATACGCTGGTCGGGCAGAACGGTTTTCTGACCGCGGCCCTGATCGGCGGCACGCTGTATCTGATGCCGGTACGGCCGGTGCTCGCCGGAATCTGCCTGGGGTTGTTGAGCTACAAGCCGCAATACGGCCTGCTGTTTCCGCTGGTGCTGATCGCGGCCTCGCAGTGGACAGTGTTCTTCAGCGCAGGCGTAACGGCGGTGGTGATCGCTTTCGCGTCCTGGCTCGCCTTCGGCACCGAGAGCTGGCAGGCCTTCTTCCACTGGATGCCGACCTTCTCGCAGGCTTTCCTCAGCGAGGGCAAGGCGACCTGGTGGAAGCTGCAGAGTCTGTATTCGCTGGTGCGCTATTTCGGCGGCAGCGAATCGATGGCCTGGGGCTTCCATTGGGTATTGACCGCCTCGGTCGCCACCGGGCTCGTGGTGATGTGGCGCAGCCGCGTCAGCTATTCGCTGAAGGCCGCGGCGCTCGCGGCCGGCACGCTGCTGACCACGCCCTATCTGTTCATGTACGACATGATGGTGCTGGCGATCCCGGTCGCCTTCCTGGTCCGCATCGGGCTCGCCAGCGGCTTCCGCCCCTACGAACTGCCGGCGCTGGGATGCGCGCTGGCGTTGATCGTGAGCTTCGTCTTTACCGGGATTCCGGTCGGGCTCGGCGCTACCCTGATCGTCGCAGGTCTCGTCCTGCATCGGGCCGGCCCGTGGTGGCGGCGCGAACCGGCGCCGTCGATGATGGCCGCGAACGCATAGCGTTGCCAAAGGGGCGGGCGCCGTCATGGCCATGGATGTCGACGCCGAGCGCTGGTCTCCGAAGCCGCTGGCGGTTGTTGCCGTGAGACTGGCGCCATGGCTGGTCCTCGCCGTGCTGTTCGTCGTCGCGGTCGCTCTCCGCCATCTGCTTCCCGCCAACACCGATGTCAGCTGGCTGCTGACGGTGGCCGAACGGGTCTTGGACGGTCAGCGTCTTTACGTCGACGTCATCGAAACCAACCCGCCGATGGCGGTTCTGATCTACACCCCCGGCGTCGTCATTGCCCGAGCGATCGGGATGCCCGCGGAGATGGTCACCGACGGTCTGGTCTTTGTCGCGATTTTTGCTTCGCTCGGAATTGCCGCGTGGATCCTGAGGGATTTCCCGCTGCCGAACGGTTTATCAGGCTGGCTGCTCGCCTGGCTGGCCTTCGTCATCCTGGCGGTGCTTCCGACCAAGGTGTTCGGGCAACGCGAACATATTGCGGTGGTGGAACTGCTGCCGGCGCTGGCGCTCTATGCCGTCAGGATGAAGGGCCTTACCCCGCTGTGGCCGGCCGTCATGGCCGCGGGGATCGGGGCGGGACTCGCGCTGTCGTTCAAGCCCCATTTCGCCATCGGCATTGTCTGCGGCCTTGCGGCCTTGTCCATTCATGCGCGGTCATGGCGTATCCTGCTTGGGCCGGAAAATTTCGTCGCTGCCGCCATCGTGGGCGCCTATGCACTTGGCATCATCGCGTTCTATCCCGAGTTCCTTTCGGTGATCGCGCCGCTGCTGCGGGATGTCTACATCATGGTCGGGTCTTCTGCCCTGGAGATGATCAGCGCGCCCGCGATACCGATCTGGGCCGCCTTGGTGTTTTCAGCCCTTGTCCTGAAGCGAACCGGTCGGATCGACGGAACGCTGCTCTTGCTGCTGGCGACCTCGTTTGGATTTGCGGTAGCTTTCCTGCTGCAGCGAAAAGGCTGGCCGTATCATTCCTATCCGATGATCGCTTTCGCTATGCTGGGGCTGGGCTACGCGCTCGTCATGCGCAGACCCTTCGATCGGGCGCTGGGGACGTTTGCGGCAGCGACCCTGGTGATTGCCTTCGTTCAATCGGTTCTCTGGTTCAACTGGTCGTTCGACAAGGCGTTTGACGCCCGGCCGTTGTGGACGGCGGTCGCGCGTCTCGGCCCGCATCCGAAAATTCTGGCCATCACCGCCGAGCCGGGGCTCGGCATCCCCCTCACGCGCGCCCTCGAAGGGACGTGGGTATCGAGGCAGCAAGGCTTGTGGGTGGCGGCATATCTTCGAAGCATGCGGAGCAAGCCGGGGCTCAGCGCCCGTCAGAATGCGGCGCTGGATCAACATGCGGCACGAGAGCGCGCCATGCTGATCGAGGATATCGCCAGGAACGCGCCCACGGTGGTTCTGGTAGATAATTTTTCGGACGACTGGAGCCTGTGGCTCAGGGAAAATCCTGACGTGGCGAACCTGCTCGGCGATTATCGTCTGGTGGCAACCGTCAACGATATCGAGATCCGAGCCAAACCTCCTCTTGTCAGCCAGCCTGAATAAGTGTTCAGTTCTTCAAAGCGATTTGCACACAATCGCTCAAACAACTGAAGGCGCACGCTTTCTGGACCGGGCCCGGTTCGGCCGGAATGGCGTGCCGGGGACGGGAAGCGCGCCATGGTCTATCGGCGAACCCATCAGGTGGTGAAGCGGCTGGCGGCGCGGCGCAGCGCCATTCTGGCGGCGGCGCGGGATGCCGCCGCCGAGGGCGGCATGGCCGCGGTGCAGATCGCGCCCGTGGCGATCCGCGCCAATGTCGCCGCCGGCACCGTCTATCGCTATTTCCCCTCCAAGGCCGATCTGATTTCCGAACTGATCGCCGATGTCTCGCGGGACGAACTGGCGGCGATCCGCCGCGCGGCGGATGCGGCTCCCGGGCCGTCGTCGGCGCTGGCGGCCGCCGTCACCACGGTGGCGGTGCATGTGCTGTCGCAGCGCAAGCTCGCCTGGGGCATTCTGGCCGAACCGGTCGATGTCGACGTCACCGCGTCGAGGCTGGCCAGCCGCCGCGAGATCGCCGGCGAACTAGCGGGGCGGATCGACGCCGCGGTTCGCGCCGGGCATCTGCCGGCGCAGGACACCGCGCTCGCCGCCAGTGCGCTGCTCGGCGCGCTGCATGAATCGCTGGTCGGGCCGCTGGCGCCCGACAACATGGAAGACGCCGCCAGGCTGCGCGACGCCGTCCAGACCGTGACACTGCTGGCGCTGCGCGCCGTCGGCGTGATGGACGCCCGCGCCCGCGGCCTGGTGGTGCAGGCGGTGCTGCCGGGCAAGACGCTGGTGGGAGCGTAAAACCGCAGCACAAGGTTTCGCTGAGGATTCTCTGATCCTGCGATAGCTTGTCCGCCATAGCCCCGGCCAGATTCAGCTTGACAATGCGTTGCAACCTGCGGCTGATTGTTACTATCGGCGCTACTGTGCGCCAGATTCTATAACATGCGGTGCTGAGGCGGCGTGCATGCATCTCCGTCCCCATAGCTTTGCCATGCTCGCTACGTTGCTGATGGTATCTGCGTCGCCAGCATTTGCTCAACTTCCGCCGGCGTATGCCCGGTGCGCCGATTCCGGCTCAGGACTCGCGGAAAAAATCGAAGCTTGCTCATGGATTCTCCGATCCGGCCAGGCAAGCGGACGAAATCTGGCGCTCACCTATTTTAACCGTGGTATCGCCTTCGGAAAGCAAGGCAATCACGATCGAGCAATTGCCGACTTCTCTGAGGCAATACGGCTAAGCCCGGAGAATCCGGGTGGATATAGCAATCGTGCTATCGCCCACGCCGCCAAGGGCGAGCTGGATCATTCGATCTCCGACGCAAGTGAAGCTATCCGCCGGAATCCGAACCTCGCTGTTGCATACCGTACCCGCGGAACTTCGTACGGCAGGAAGGGCGAAAACAGCCGTGCGGTGAGCGATCTCACCGAGGCGCTAAGGCTCGATCCAAACGACGCGAGATCGTATAGCAACCGATCAACTGCCAATGCCAATATTGGAAATACGGATCAAGCGATTGCCGACGCATCCCAAGCCATACGTCTGGACCCGAACCTCGCGTCGGCATATTCCGCGCGAGGCATGGCCTATGGAAGGAAAGGCGATCACAATCGAGCTCTTGTCGATTTTTCAGAAGCAATAAGGATTGATCCTCGAAGCGCGGGCGCACTCGCGGGCCGCGCGATGAGCCTTAGCAACAAGGGAGAAAACGACCGCGCAATTCTCGATGCTAATGAAGCTTTGAGAATCGATACAAAATCTGCCGCTGCTCACAATGCCCGAGGCATTGCCTACGGCAGGAAGAGAGAAACGGACCTTGCGCTGCAAGATTTTGACGAAGCGGTGCGTCTCAATCCTCGAAATGCCTCAGCGTTGAGCAATCGCGCCATTGCCCACCTCAACAAGGATAATCTTCGGCAGGCGTTCTCAGACGCAAATGCTGCGATAACGATAGATCCCAGGTCGGCAATTGCCTTTCGCGTGCGCGGACAGGTCCAATGGAAGCAATGCAATCTTGAGCAGGCAATAACAGATCTCAATCGATCGATCCAAATAGATCCCACTCAGGCGCTGGCATTTGCTTATCGGGGGATAGCATATGGCAGCAAGAGCGATCTGGACCGCGCGAATGAGGATCTCAATCGTGCGCTTCGGCTGGATTCCAAAATGGCGCTCGCCCACGCAAATCTTGGCGTTGTCTACGCGAAAAAAGGTGACTTCGACCGCGCCATCGCTCAGTTTAGTCGCGCGATCGACATTGATCCAGGCCGAGCCGGTGGCTACCTCAGCAGAGGGTTGGCTTATGCAAAGAAGGGGGATTTGGACCGTGCCATGGCGGAAATGGCAAAGGGAGTTCAGCTTGAACCGAATTCGGCCTTAGCTCATCATTATCGTGGATATATCTGGCTGCAAAAGGGCGACAACGACTTGGCGTTAGTCCAGTTCGAAAAAGCGCTTCAGCTCGATGCGAAGTTAGCGCAATCCATAACGGGAAGGGGATTGGTGTATGAAAGACGGGGCGACAAGAGCCGTGCAAAGCTTGAGTTCAACACGGCTTTAGGCTTGCCCCTGAAGTGTGGCGCGAGTAACTGGGCTCACGAGACGGCTACGCAACGGCTCTCCGTTCTGGCGGGTGCTGTCCAGGCCACGGCGCTCTCGATTCCCGCTCCTGACTCGTTCGAGGTGGATGATGTGACCTTTTGAGTGGTGGTGCGTAAAAGGTAGCTTGTTCGGCGTGTGAGGATGTATGTCCTCTGCGAGCCACCTTTTAGGACAGTTTCATAAAGCCCAGTTCGGCCTGGAATATCGCAATACATGTTTTGGCGTGCCTCTGTAGCATTAGCCAAAGGGAAGCTCGGCTCGATACACACCTGTGCTGTCGGGGACGTCTCAAAAATGCGTCGGGGCAGCACCACCGCGGCCTCCGCCAGATGTTGATCGCCTGTAATTGCGATCGAAAGAATTACGACTCCGTCGGCCATGCGCTCAGCGGATACCATTCTTTGGCAGACGTCTTTGGC
This sequence comes from Bradyrhizobium sp., assembly GCA_030681365.1. Lineage (GTDB taxonomy): Bacteria > Pseudomonadota > Alphaproteobacteria > Rhizobiales > Xanthobacteraceae > Bradyrhizobium. Next base: position 56,574 of record JAUXWH010000053.1, on the reverse strand, counting down.
TACCAGATACGGTACGTGGCTAGGAACTTGATCGGTGCTGATCCCCCGTATACGAATTTGAAGGCCGGCTGTACCGGACATCCGTTGCACATTTCCGGCTTTGACGGCTTTGAGGATGTCTTGACCGTAGTTTCCGGATCCACTTTCGCGGACCTTTCGCATTATCGACTGAATCATTTCACCGTCGTTGACTGCAAGGACGCGCAAATGAAACGTATCTCCCAGCGCCCTGACAATCTGTCCTGGGGCGCAAGGTCGCATTGTTACCGGTTTGCCAACGAGGCCAATCAGTTTTCGTAGCTCATCGAATTTTTCGGAATCACTCAGACGAGAGCCGGATATCTGAATACAGAAGATATAGAGGACCCGGTCCCAAACGTATAATTTGTCTGCGTTCGGATAATCCTTGAGTACGTCATTCGATACGTCACGGACCGTTCCGTCGATATTGCCGCCTATCATAATAAGGCGCTTTGCGAATCCATCCACTTTGGCGTCAATTTTGCCTTTGATTTCTTGCGAAATGTTGCGAGCTGGGTTCGGTTTGAGGGGGTCACACATGTCCGCCGCAACGGCGTGTGTCGATCCGAGCATCAGAAAAAGTAATACTCCTAAGCGGAAATTCATCTTCAGAAACCTTCTTGGGTCAGGGACTTCATCATAAACGTAAAGTTGCGTGAAGAATAGGGTGCTACTCTCTTCAGACTGCTGCGCCATATGATTGCGTGACTGACAGAAACAGCCAGATATTCATGGCCTTAGCGGAGCTCGACCGCTCACCCAGGCGCAGTGGAGCCGAAGGTATTCTTCTTTATTCGTGATCCACTCGACGGGCAAATCACTTCGGTTTATCAGAAGTCATGTCAAGCCCCCGAATTGAAAATATTTCGCTTAACACGTCGGGCAAATCACCTTTAGAGAGTCGCCCGTCCCGCCCGACAAGGGGCGTTGCGCACGTCACGAACGCGCGGTGGGATGCGATGGACGCGACAGCGTCGGGCGCGCAAGGGATCGCAGGGCGGATTGATCTCCGTGAGCGATTATCCAGCACGCGAACGAACGGCGCTTAAAACTGCCTTCGACGAAACTGGCCGGATAGGGACGAGGTCCGGCGAGAATTTTGGCGAGACAGGCGCGGACGGCGAAGTCGTGCAGGCCTGACGCCCCGACGCTGGCGTCAAGTTTTGCGGAGATGCCTCCGGCCCAACCGGGTTCGGGCGCATCGTCAATCCGCAGGGCGATGGTGGCAAGAAAGCCCGGTCACCAGGGTGATCACGTATAAGCCGTAACCCATCGTGCGGGGAAAGCCGGATGATCCGGTTGCCCTGTGGTCTACTCGTGCGCTTTTTGTGCACGACCGCGGGTGCAATCGGCGCCCGGCTTTCCCCGCGCCCTTCTTTCTCAAGAAGGGTGAAACTGATGCAAGCCTCGGGCGCAATCGCGCCGCGAGAATGCGGACGTGTATCCGCGCGGTGTTTGAAATTCGAAGCACGCGATTTCTTACCCTCCCCTGGAGGGTCCCTGGAGGGGGTGGGTCGACGCGACTGAAAGGAGCGGCGGGGTGGGGTGACAGTCTATCGTTTCGCAACAGTGCCCAAGCTGAGAGACTGTCACCCCACCCCGTCTCGCATCTTGCGATGCGAGCCGACCCTCCCCCTCCAGGGGAGGGTGATTGCGCGTCGCTTCTCTTTACTCAGCTCGGGAACGTGCAGCTGTTCTCTTCCTTGGTGGCGGCGATCACCTCAAGATCCTCGTCGGGGCCGGGCACCGGCGGGCTGGAAGCGAAGATGTCCCACTGGTTCTTGATCTTGTCGGCGGGCAGCGCCGTGACCGCGTACATCTCATGCATCATCTGATGATCCGAAGCGCGGAAATAGCCGGGCCGGGTCTTCAGCAGATCGAACTTCGCACCCTTCTCGAAATGCGCGATGATCTTGGGCGATTCCGCCGATTTCAGCTCATTGATGGTCTGCGCAACGATCTTGATGGCGACGTAGTCGCCCCACGCCTGGTTCTCCGGCGGCTTGTTGTATTTCTTGGTGAAGGCGGCCACGAACGCCTTGCTGCCGGGTGTATCGAGCAGGTGATGCCAGACCACCGGCCAGGTGCCGACGAAGTTGCCCTTGCCGGCCGCCCAGGCCAGCGCGGTGTCGAAGCCGAACCCGCCGACCGGGAAGGTCAGGCCGAATTCCGCATATTGCTTGAGGAAGTTGGTGGTCTGGTTGCCGGCGAGATTGATCACGACCAGGTCGGGCTTGGCCTCGCGGATCTTGAGCAGATAGGCGGAGAAGTCGGTGCCGTCGGTCGGCACCAGGTCGTCGCCGGCGAAGTTGCCGCCATTGGCTTCCATGAAGCGCTTTGAAACCTTCAGGAGGTCATGGCCGAAGGCGTAGTCGGCCGTCAGCGAGTACCACTTCTTGCCCTTGACCAGGCCGTCGCGCAGGAACGAGCGGCCGACGGATTTGACGTACATCGAGTTCTGCGACTCGACGTGGAACATGTAGCGCTGGCAATCCTTGCCGCGCAGCGCGTCGGAGTTGCCGCCGGTGTTGATGAACAGGGTCTTGGTGCGCGAGGCGACCTGCGCGATGGTCAGGCACGAGGCGGAGGAGATCTCACCGATGATGCAGGCGACCTTGTCGCGTTCGATCATGCGCTCGGCCTTGGTCGAGGCGGTCTGCGGATTGACCGAATCCTCCTTCAGGAGCTCGACCTTGCGGCCCATCATGCCGCCTGCGGCATTGATCTCTTCCACCGCGAGATCGGCGGCCATCACGGCATATTCGCCGAGCGGTCCGAGAAAGCCGGTGCGCGGCGTCAGATGGCCGATCTTGATGACATCGGCGGTCTGGGCGCGCAGGATCGCCGGCGCGGAGATTCCCGACACCAGGGCAATGCCACCGGCGGTCTTCAACAGGCTACGGCGCGTGAATTGATTATTGTTGGACATCAGCCTTCATCTCCCTGGTGTGGCCGCATGAGCTGCGGCAGTTTCTTGTTTGGCAAACACCGCCCGGTTCGCGCGAGAAGCGGCTAGGTGTCGCTTGCCGTGATCTGTGATCACAGTTAGAGTTGCAAAAGTCCGGGCCGTTGTCGAGTCCCCCTCGAACATCCCGGACGCATGGGGAACCCAAATTGAACTTGCCCGCCGCGCTCAATCTGGTGGAACCGCTTGACCGTCAGACGCTGGGCGAGCGCGCTTACGCCAGACTGGCCGACCTGCTGATGTCCGGCCGGCTTGCGCCGGGCGAAAAACTATCGCTGCGCGCCGCGGCTGACGTGCTCGGCGTCTCCATCATGCCGGTGCGCGAGGCGGTGTCGCGGCTGGTTGCCGACAGGGCGCTCGAGGTGACGCCGAACCGCGCGGTTCGCGTGCCCCTGATGTCGGCGACGCAATTTCGCGACCTGACCAAGGTGCGGATCGCCATCGAAGGCCACGCGGCGGCGCAGGCAGCCGCGCACCGTGACGGCAACGACCTGGCGTCGATCGCCCGCGCCGAACAAGCGATGCGGCTGGAGAGCGAGGCGCGCGCGCCTGACCTGCCGCGCGCGGTCGAACTCAACAAGACCTTTCATTTCGCCGTCTACGAGGCGGCGCATTCGCCGATCCTGGTGGAAATCATCCGTGCGCTGTGGCTCAAGGCAGGCCCGGTGATCAATCTCGATTTGCGCGCCAATCCCGACCGGCTGGCGAAGGGCGACGCGATCCGGTTTCACGCCGCGGTGCGCACGGCGATCGAGGCCGGCGACGGCGCCGCGGCGCAGGCCGGAATTGCCGGCGACATCAAGGGTGCGGCGGATTTCATTCTATCGCGCGGCGGACTTGCCGACTGACATCTTCCAACGACTTCTCGGAGCGATCATGGATCTCGAACTCAAGGGTTTGCGCGTGCTGGTCACCGCCGGCGCCAACGGCATCGGGCGCGCCATTGCGCAGCGTTTTGTCGGCGAAGGCGCCAAAGTTCATACCTGCGATGTCGATGAGATCGCGCTGTCCGACCTCGCCGCCAGCGATCCCGCCATTACCTCGACCCGGTGCGATGTTTCCGACCGCGGCGCGGTCCAAAGACTGTTCGCGGAAGCGGTGGCAAAGCTCGGTGGCCTCGACGTGCTCGTCAACAATGCCGGCGTCGCCGGACCAACGGCCAAGGTCGAGGAGATGAATCCGGAAGACTGGGACCGCTGCCTGGAAATCTGCCTGACCGGACAATTCAACTGCGTCAGGCTCGCGGTGCCACATCTGCGCGAGAGCAAGAACGCCTCGATCGTCAATATCTCCTCGGCGGCCGGCCGGCTCGGCTTTGCCATGCGCACGCCCTATGCGGCGGCGAAATGGGGCGTGATCGGCTTCACCAAATCGCTGTCGATCGAGCTTGGACCGGACAATATCCGCGTCAATGCGATCCTGCCGGGCCTGGTCGCCGGCGACCGGCAGCGCCGCGTGCTGGAGGCCAAGGCGCAGCAGCGCGGGATCTCCTACGCCGAGATGGAGCGCACGGCGTTTTCCTACACCTCGATCAAGGACTATGTGACGCCGGAGCAGATCGCCGACCAGATCCTGTTCATGTGCAGCCCGCGCGGCAAGACGATTTCCGGGCAGGCGATTTCGGTGTGCGGCGACACCCAGATGCTGGGATAGGGTTGGTGGAATATCCGGGGAGCAGAAAACGATGCCCCTGTTGTCAGGCGTGGTCGGTGTGACCATGTTTGCCCCAGCCCTTGGCCGCCCCATGGAGATCGCCGATGACGGATGCGAACCGAAAGTCTCATTGGGAAACGGTCTACACCACCAAGCGCGAGGACGAAGTCAGCTGGTTTCAGGAAGATCCCGCGCCTTCGATCGAACTGATTGATCTTGCCCGGCCGGCGCCGGAGTCCGCCATTGTCGATATCGGCGGCGGCGCGTCGCGCCTGGTCGACAGCCTTCTCGCGCGCGGGTTCAAGCGCGTGACGGTGCTGGACATCTCGCCAGCCGCGCTCGGCGCCGCCAAGGCGCGGCTCGGCGAGCGCGCGGACGAGGTGGAATGGGTCGTCACTGACGTCACCAAATGGCAGCCGGCCTACGCCTTCGACATCTGGCATGACCGCGCCGCCTTTCATTTCCTGACCGATCCCGCGGATCGGTCGGCCTACCTGACGCGCCTGCGACAGGCGGTCAGGCCCGGCGGCCATGTCGTTATCGGGACCTTTGCCCTCGACGGCCCGGAAAAATGCAGCGGGCTGCCCGTCAACCGGTACGACGCGGCCAGCCTTGCGAAGGAACTGGCTGAAGGTTTCGAGTTGGTGGACTCCCGCCGGCAGGATCACGCCACGCCCTGGAACTCGACCCAGCGCTTCCAGTTTTGCATTTTCCGGCGAACGGATTGACCGCGCGGCAGGTGTCGCAGGAGCGGATGTGTGCCTTGCAGGAACACGCCGAATGCATCGATCCCGTCACGCGAGGTTAACTACCCGGACAAGCCCGCATCGCCTTAAATTCGGGGCAGCACTAATGTAAAGTGCCCGAAACCGGTCGCGAGGCGAAGCGAGCATGGCAGGCACAGGGAATGAGGATCGGGCAACCGAGAGCAACTCGTTTTCGGAACCCGCAGCACCCGGTTTTCAGCAGGTCGTCAAAGTGGCCGCCGTCACCGTCGACCTGCGGGACGGCTTTCGAAACGAGCGACGGACCCCGGAATATCGGGCCATCCACGGCCTGTCGGCCGAGGCGGATGACACCCATGAAGACTGGATCACACGACTGCATCCGGAGGACCGCGATCGAACGGTGCGGCAATTCATCGAAGCGGTGAAAGGCACGGGCGACCAGTTTTCATCGCAATATCGAATCATCAGGCCCAATGATGGACAGGTCCGCTGGATCGCCACCGAAGCCCGAATCGAACGCGATCCTGCCGGCGCCCCCCTGCAGCTGATCGGCGCCCACATCGACATCACCGATCTCGCCCTTGCCAAGGAAACCTTGCGCGAGAGCGAAGAGCGGTTCCGCCTGATCGCCAACAGCGCGCCGGTGCCGATGTGGGTGACCAAGATCGACCGCACGCGCGCCTTCGCAAACCAGGCCTACCTCGAATTTCTCGGCGTGCCTTACGAGGAAGGGCTGGCGTTCGATTGGCGGACCATCATTCATCCCGATGACGTACAGCGCATTGTGAAGGAAAGTATTGCCGGGGAGGCAACGCTGAAGCCGTTCGTGCTGGAAGGGCGGTACCGGCGGGCGGACGGGCAATGGCGCTGGATGCGGTCGGAATCGCAACCGCGCTGGGATCCAACCGGAAAACATATCGGCTTCATCGGCGTCGCCCACGACGTGACGGTCGCCAAGGAAGCCGAACTCGAGCTTCGGAACCTGAACGAAACGCTGGAGCAGCGTATCGAGGAACGCACGTCGCAGCTTCGGTCCAATGAAGCCCAGATGCGCGCGATATTCGAAACCAGCAATCAGTACCAGGCGGTGCTGGACCTGAAAGGCAACGTCGTCTACGCGAATGCGACTGCGCTGGCCGGTATCCGCGCCAGCGCGCAGGACGTTGCGGGCAAGCCGTTCTGGGACTCGCCATGGTTCTTCGCAACGGAGGGCATGCGTGATTTCGTTGCCGATGCGTTCCACGCGGTGGTCAGGGGCGAGAGCGTGCGGACCGAGCTGCGACTAAATTTACCGACCGGCGAACGCTTTTTCGACTTCACCATGCGCCCGGTGTTCGATCAGAATGGCGCAGTCTCCGGGGTTCTGCCCGAGGCCATCGACATCACCGAGCGGCGGCAGGCCGAGGAAGCGCTGCGCCAATCCCAGAAGATGGATGCGATCGGCCAACTCACCGGCGGCGTCGCCCACGATTTCAACAACCTGCTCACCATCATACGCTCCGCCACCGATTTCCTGCGCCGCCGCGACCTGGGCGAGGACCGGCGCCGCCGTTACATCGATGCGATCTCGGACACGGTCGACCGCGCGTCGAAACTGACCGGCCAGCTTCTGGCCTTTGCCCGGCGGCAGCCACTGTCGCCGCAGATATTCGATGTCGGGTCGCAGGTCGAAAACATCGCGCAGCTGGTCCGGCCGCTGATGGGCGGCCGAATCCAGATCGATGTCGAGCTTTGCGAGCCTCCGTGTCTTGCCACCGCCGACGTCGCGCAGTTCGAAACGGCGCTGGTCAATCTCGCCGTCACTGCCCGCGATGCGATGGCGGGAGAGGGCCGTCTCGTCATCCACGTCGATGCGGTCGATGCTATTCCATCGCTGCGCGGCCAGGCGCGCCGCGACGGCCGGTTCGTCGCCGTTTCCGTCACCGATACCGGATCCGGAATCCGGGCCGATATGCTGGAAGCCATCTTCGAGCCGTTCTTCACGACCAAGGACGTCGGCAAGGGCACCGGCCTCGGCCTCAGTCAGGCGCTCGGCTTCGCCAAGCAGTCGGGTGGTGAAATCAACGTCACGAGCACGAGCGGCGAAGGCGCCACTTTCACCATTTACTTGCCTCAGGCCGAAAGTCCGGCGGAGGGCGCGGAAATCACCGCCGTCAGCGCGGAAGCCGTGGCGAGCGGCCGCGGACATTGCGTTCTGGTAGTGGAAGATGACGAGGAGGTCGGACGTTTTTCGACCGAACTTCTGCAGGATCTCGGCTACGCGATCAAATGGGCGGCCAATGCCGGCGAAGCCCTCGCCGCACTGGCCGAAGATGAACTCACCTTCGATCTGGTGTTCTCGGATGTCATCATGCCCGGCATGAACGGCGTCGAACTCGCCAACGTCATCCGCGACCGTTACCCGGGCCTGCCGGTGGTGCTGACCAGCGGATACAGCAGCGTTCTCGCCGACAACGCCCATCGCGGTTTCGAACTCATCCAGAAGCCATATTCGGTCGAATCGCTGTCGCGGACCCTGCGAAAGGCGATTTCCGAACGGCGGGCGGCGGGTTGACTCCGGCATGGCGGGTCAAGCTTGGCTGGCCCCGTGCCCCATTTCCCGAATCCGTCAGCAAATCGGCATGCCGTTTGCTAGACATTCCAACAGGCCCTTGGACCAAGCGGAGGTGTGTCATGGACGTTGCCGCATTGCGCCGGATCGCTATCGCTTTGTGTTGCCTGGCGTTGACAGCGGTTCCTGCGCTGGCTCAACCCGCAAAACTGTCCGGCTACAACGCCGACATCCGCGAAAGCTCGATATCGGGCGTCTCGTCGGGCGCGTTCATGGCGGTTCAGTTCGGCACCGCCTGGTCGTCGGTGATCAAGGGCGTCGGCGTGGTGGCGGGCGGACCATATTGGTGCGCCAAAGCCGATGCCGGCGACATCATGAACGGCTACACGCTGCCGGTCATGACCGCGACCGGGTCGTGCATGAAGGGGCCGCCTCGGGACCTGAACCGCTCCTTCGAGAAGGCGGACGCCAAATCGGCCTCCGGCGATATCGATTCCCTGCAATTCGTCGCACGGCAAAAGATATATCTGTTCCATGGCTATAATGACGCGGTGGTGGCGAGGTCCGTTACCGATGCGGCGGCAGATTTCTATCGTCACTATCTGGGCGAGGCCAACCGCGGCAATCTCTATTACCAAACCACCGTAGGGGCGGGTCACTCGCTGGCCGTTGCGCCCGACCAGCCCGTCGACGGCCTCAACGAATGCATGGTCAACGCCGCGCCATTCATCAACCGCTGCGGCTATGATCAGGCCGGGATCATCCTGCAACACATTTACGGTGCGTTGAATGCGCCGAACAAGGGGACGCTGACCGGGACGATCAAGCCTTTCGACCAGTCGGTCTACACCAAGCCTGATAATCCCGGCCCGCTCAGCCTGGACGGCACCGGCTTCGTGTTCGTTCCCAAGGATTGCGAGCAGGGCGCGGCCTGCCGCGTCCACATCGCCTTGCATGGCTGCAAGCAGAATGTCGGCGAAATCGGCCAGCGCTACATCGACAATACCGGCTACAATGCCTGGGCCGACAGCAATCGCCTGATCGTGCTCTATCCGCAAACCAAGGCTAGCTCGTTCGCGCCGTTCAATCCGCAGGCGTGCTGGGACTGGTGGAGCTACGTCAATCACAGCGACAATTACGTGACGAAATCCGGCGCGCAGATCCGGACCCTCAAGGCGATGCTCGACGCCCTGACGGAGGGCTCCACACCGGCGGCAGCGGCGTCATCCAACACGTTCAATCCACTCAAGGTAATCGACACGTCGGATACATCGGCGGATCTGGCATGGACGCCGCTGGCGTCAACCACGGCGTATCGCGTCTTTCGTGCCGCCGCCGACGGTCCGTTCACAGCCGTGGCCGATGTGGCTGGACCGAGCTTCGCCGACGCTGGCTTGGCTCCGCAGACGGCCTATCGCTGGCGCGTCTCGCCCATCGTCAATGGAGCCGAAGGTCCAGCCTCCAACGAGGCTCCGGCCACCACGCGGGCCGCGCCCGCGCCCTGCCAGAAGCCCGGCACCTGTCCGATCGGTCCATAACGGGCTTTGCACGATGCCGCCAAAGCGGCGTAAAAGCCGTGGGATGATTCCGTGGAAACAGATCGATGCGACGCGCGTGCCCGGCTCGGACGTCGAACTGCGCCTGATGCAGCGCGGCGTCGAATTCTCCATGAAGCTCGGCCAGAACGAGTTGATGAGCAGCCGCCTCTCGGGATCGGAGGAGGCGCTGGCGACCCTGGCCTGCCGACGACTGGAGGGGATCAAGGCGCCGCATCTGCTGATCGGCGGATTGGGCATGGGCTTTACGTTGCGCGCAGCCCTCGCGGTGCTCGGGCCGAAAGCGCGGATCACGGTAGCCGAACTGGTGCCCGCCGTGATCGCCTGGGCGCGCGGGCCGATGGCCGAAATCTTCAGCGGGAGCCTCGACGATCCCAGAGCGAAAATCCTCAGCGCCGATGTCATCGAGGTGATCGCAGCCAAACCCAGGGCGTTCGACGCCATCCTGCTCGATGTTGACAACGGCCCGGAGGGTCTGATCCGCAAGGCCAATGACGCGCTCTACGATGCTGGGGGGTTGAAGGCGATCCATCGGGCGTTGAAGCCGGGCGGCGTGCTCGCGGTCTGGTCCTCGGGGCCGCATCCCAAATTCACCAGGCGGCTGCGCGACGCCGGCTTCGAGGTTAACGAAGTCGCGGTGCGCGCCACCACCAAACGCAGCGGCGCGCGCCATCTGATCTGGTTCGCGACGAAGAAGAATTAGAGCGTTATGACTTTGAGTTCGGTTGCGTCGAGGCGCGATGCCGCCCCACTGGAAACTGTCATCGCCCGGTCAAGCCGGGCGATGACAGTATAGTTGTTGTTCGCAAACGTGCTGCCCTAGGCAGGCTTAGACGCCTTCCTCGACTTCGTCGGTCCAGACCTTGAAACTCACCAGCGTGTTGGGTCCGAAAGTCTGCGTGATCGGCACGTCGGAGGCGTCGCGGCCCTGGGCGATCAGGATCCGGCCGATCCGCGGAATGTTGTTGCGGGGATCGAAGGTGTGCCAGTGGCCGCCGAGATAGGCCTCGAACCAGCCGGCGAAATCGCCGGCGGCCCAGGGTTTCGGGGTGCCGATGTCGCCGAGATAGCCGGTGCAGTAGCGCGCCGGGATGTTCATGCAGCGGCAGAAGGTGAGAGCGAGGTGGGCATAGTCGCGGCAGACACCCTTGCCCTCGTCGAACGCATCCGCCGCCGTCTTGGTGGCGCGGGCATGCTCGTAGCCGAACTTGATGTGGTTGTGAACGAAATCGCAGATCGCCTGAACCCGCGCCCAGCCCGGCTGGGTATTCTCGAACATCTTCCAGGCCACGTCGGACAGCCGGTCGGTCTCGCAATAGCGGCTGCCGAGCAGATAGACTAGGGTCTCCGCCGGCAGGTCTTCCACCTTATGCTGAAGCGCCGAAGGCACGATCGGGTCAGGCAGGCCACTGTCGCGGACCATTCCGTCGGCGGCCAGCCGCACGCGGCCGGCCGGTGCGACGATGCGGCTGCACCAGTTGCCGAAACCGTCACGATAGGGCGTGATCTCGACCGACGGGCTGACGGTGAGAAAATCCGGAATGATGACGTCGGACGCCCGCGTAAAATGCGCGCCCAGCACCATGATCATGGGGGTGGGTTGCGGAAAGTCGTAAATCATCTCGTAGCCGATCCGTATCTTCAAGCTGAATACCTCGAGTTTCTCGCTGTCTGAAATTTGCTCGACACGACGTGTCGCTTGAAGCCGGCGGTGCCCGACGCAATCAATCCGGTCCGATCATTCGAGAATGCCGCTCGCCCTGCACGAAATGGCTACCGGCGCGGTCGAATACAAGCAGCCAGCCGGTTTCGCGCGCCCGTCAGAAGACATCCGGGCAGCGAATATTTGCAGCCGGCGGGAAGAAAGCGTCGAAGCCCGGCGGCAAACGCCGGACGCAGCATTGACGCCAGCATCATAATCCTCGGCATGACGAATAGTTCCGCTGGTGGGCTCTCTCGTGATTTAGCTCGCTATTTGGCCGCGATAGGCGCAGCAATCGGCAGCTTCCCCGGCCTCATCGGGTCCCTCGAGCAAGAGTAAGTCTCTCATGTCCGCCAATTCAACCGACGTGCCGAACGTCCTCATCGTCGAAGATGAAATGATGCTGCGCATGCGCGCGGTCGATCTCGTGGAGGATGCCGGGTTTCATTCCATCGAAGCCGTCAATGCCGACGAGGCGATGTCGATCCTCGAGTCGCGCTCGGACATATCCCTGCTGTTTACCGACATCCAGATGCCCGGAACCATGGACGGCCTCAAGCTGGCCCACACGGTGCACAACCGCTGGCCCGGCATCAAGATCATCCTGGTTTCCGGTCAGGTGAGGCCATCCGACGCGGAACGGCCGGTCGACAGCCGCTTCTTCGGCAAGCCGCTGGGCATGCAGCAAATGATCGCCGAACTGCAGGCGATGGTGGGGGCCGGCGCGTTGAAGATTGTTCCGGGCGCAGTCATTCCTGCGGTGGACGCAGCCTCTCCCGCCGCAGCGTCGATCGAGCCGCCGCGCCTCTCGGCGCATGAGGCTGTGTTGTCGGCAGAGAACGACAGCCTTCGGGTGTTGCTCGAACAGGCCGGCATCGACGCCAAGGTGCTGTTGGCGCAGGCCGGCATCGACGCCAAGGAGCGCGAGGCCGCCGACAAGCTGCAGAAGCTGATCCTGGGCGAACTGCATCATCGCATCAAGAATACGCTGGCCACCGTCAGCGCCATCGCGTCGCAAAGCTTTCGCGCCGCGCCCAGTACCGAGCATGGGCAACAGGCCATGGAGGGCCGGCTGGCCGCGCTCGGCCGCGCCCACGATCTGCTGATGCAGATCAGCTGGTCCAATGCCAGCCTGACCCACATTTTCAGCGGCGCGACCGAGCCGTTCGAAAGCCAGGGGGCCCGGCGCTTTCACTTCAACGGGCCGGATCTCCGGATTACCTCGGGCGCCGTCATTGCATTGGCGATGACCTTCAACGAGCTCTGCACCAACACCACGAAATTCGGTGCGCTGTCGGTTCCGACCGGCCGCGTCGAGATCGCCTGGACCATTGACGACGACAAGCAGCGGCTGCGCCTGACCTGGACCGAAAAAGCCGGCCCCCCGGTCCAGCCGCCGGAACGCCGCAGCTTCGGCACAAGGATGATGGAATCGCTCGGCCAGCAATTGAACGGCCAGGTGCAGCTCAGCTACGCTCCCACGGGTTTTGTCTACGCGCTCGATGTGCCGCTGGGCTCGCTGATCGCGGCGGCGTGACGATCGCCGTCGTCACGGCCTGCTCGCTGCGAACCCGCCGCTGAACTCGAGACGCATTGTAGCGGTCGAATTCCGCAGACGGCCGGGATAGGATGGGACGGCACGCAGCCTGGTGTCAGGGGTTCCATGCCGAGGTCTGGCCAACAGATACGATTCTGCAAGTCCCGCGACGGCGCCCAGATCGCGATGGCCTCGATCGGCCGAGGGCCGCCATTGCTGCGGACCGCGCACTGGCTCAGCCATGTCGAGCACGATGCGCGCAGCCCGGTCTGGACGCACTGGCTCGAGGAGCTGTCGCGCGACCACACCTATATCCGCTATGACCAGCGTGGCTGCGGATTGTCCGACCGATCGCCGCCCTCCACCTCCTTCGAGGCATGGATCGAAGACCTCGAGGCCGTCGTCGAGGCGCAGGGCCTGAAGAAATTCCCGCTGTTCGGAATGTCCCAGGGCGGCGCGCTCGCCATCGCCTATGCCGCGCGTCATCCCGAGCGGGTGTCGCACCTGATCCTGTTCGGCGCCTATGGCAAGGGTGTGCTGCGCCGGAACATCACCGAGCAGGAGCGCGAGGAGGCCGAGACGCTGGTCAAGCTGATCCGGCTCGGCTGGGGCCGCGACAACCCGGCGTTTCGCCAGGTTTTCACATCGCAGTTCATTCCGGACGGCAGTCGCGAGCAGCATCAATGGTTCAACGATCTGGAGCGCATCTCGGCATCGCCTGACAACGCCGTGGCCATCGTCGAGCAGCTCTATCAGCTCGACGTCAGTGCGGAAGCGGCCAGCCTGCGGGTCCCGACATTGGTGATGCATTCGCGCCATGACGCCCGCGTGCCGTTCGAACAGGGCCGGCAACTGGCGGCGCTGATTCCGTCCGCCCGCTTCGTCCCGCTGGAAGGACGTAACCACGTCCTGCTCCCTGGCGAGCCTGCATGGCCGTTGTTTCTCAGCGAATTCCGCGCGTTTCTCGGCGACGCCGGTGGCTCGTCGCCGGCGCTGCGACAGGCCGGTTTGACCGCGAGCGAACACGCGGTTCTGACTCTGATCGCGCGAGGCCTCGACAATGCGGCCATCGCCGCCGCGCTGGCCAAGAGCGAGAAGACGGTGCGCAATCAGGTGTCCAGCATTTTTTCCAAGCTCGGGGTCGGCACGCGGTCCCAGGCCATCGTGCTGGCCCGGGACGCCGGCGTCGGCGAAGCGTCATAGGACAGCCGGCCCAGAAGCTCCTGTCATTTCGAGCGGTTTCCCCCGGCATATGGGACGCCGGCCTCATGACGGCCGGCTGTTAGCGAGTCACGCTTCCACGCGCAAAAGGCGGTGAAGCATGACAGCGGCGGCGGCTCTGACGTCATCTGAAACAAGTGTAACGAGGATACGCGCGGCGCTGCGGTCCCCGGCGTTGGCGCTGGCCCTGGCGGCGCTGTTCTGGTCCGGCAATTTCGTCGCCGGCCGCGCGCTTCGCGGCGCGGTCGACCCGGTGACGCTCAATTTCCTGCGCTGGCTGCTCGCCCTCGCCATCATCGCGCCCTTTGTCCGGCGAAGCACGCTGGCCGCCTGGCCGGTGCTGCGCCGCGAATGGCGGCTGATCACAGCGCTTGGCGCGACCGGGATCGCGGCGTTCCACATCCTGATTTATCTGGCGCTGCAAAGTACCACCGTCACCAGCGCGCTCCTGATTCTGTCGCTTACCCCGATTGCGACGCTCGCCGGCGCGGCGGTTCTGGGATCGGGGCGGCCGTCCGGCAGGCAGATCGGCGGCGCGCTGATCTCGATTGTCGGCGCCGGTGTCCTGATCACGCGCGGAGACCCCGCCGGCATCCTTGCCCAGGGTGTCAGCGCCGGAGATTTGTGGATGCTGGCGGCGGTCGCGATCTGGGCGGCCTATTCGCTGATCCTGCGCCGCCGTCCGGCGGATCTGCCGCCAGCGGTCGCACTGGCCGCCAGCGTGGCTGCGGCACTTCTGATGATGCTGCCGCCGCTGTTGCTTGGCCCGACGAATCCGTTTGCGGCGCTCGGCTCGGTCGGCGTGTTCCTGAACATCGGCTACATCGCGCTGTTCGCTTCGGCGATCGGATTCCTGCTGTGGTCCCGCGGGGTATCCGAACTGGGACCGGTCCGGGCAGGGCAATTCGTCAATCTGATGCCGGTGTTCGGCGCGGCTCTGGCGTTCCTGCTGCTTGGCGAAGCGCCGACCTGGGCGCAGGCGGCGGGCGCGGCGCTGGTGCTGTCCGGCATCGTCTTCGTCGAGCGGGACCCTCGCAGATGAGAGCCTTACCCACCACGACGCGTAGCTTGCGCGTCACATTGATAGCCAGGAGGAGCAGATGAGCCGACTGATCATATTTCTCTACGGTATCGTATCCTATGTCGTATTCTTCGTCACGTTTCTCTACGCCATCGGCTTCGTTTCGGGTCTGACGGTGCCGAAGACCATCGATAGCGGAACGGCGGGAGGAATCGCGGAGGCGCTGATCGTGAACCTGCTGCTGATGTCGCTGTTCGCGATCCAGCACAGCGTCATGGCCCGCAAGCAGTTCAAGCAATGGTGGACGCAGTTCGTGCCGAAGCCGGTCGAGCGCAGCACCTATGTGCTGCTCGCCAGCCTGGCGCTGGTGCTGCTGTTCTGGCAGTGGCGGCCGATCCCCGCGGTGGTGTGGCATGTCGCCGATCCGCAAGTCGCGATGGCGATCACCGGACTGTCATTCGTCGGCTGGCTGCTGGTGCTGACCAGTACTTTCCTGATCAACCACTTCGAGCTGTTCGGGCTGCATCAGGTCGCCAACAACCTCGCCGGCCGCGAGATGCCCGCGCCGCGCTTCCGCACGCCGCTGTACTACAAATTCGTGCGGCACCCGATCTATCTCGGTTTCATCATCGCGTTCTGGGCGGCGCCGACCATGACCGGCGGACACCTGCTGTTCGCGGCAGTCACGACCGCCTACATCCTCGTCGGGATCTGGCTGGAAGAGCGCGATCTGGTCGATCTGTTCGGCGACGATTATCGTCGCTACAGGGACCGGGTATCGATGCTGCTGCCCTGGCGCAAGTCCGCGCCAGGCGAGACGTCGGACGGGCGTATCGCCGGCGTCGGGCGCAGGCCCTAGAGCGAGATGGCTTTTAGTTGAATCGGTCGTCCGCGGATTCTGCTTACCTCTCCCCAGCGGGGAGAGGTCGATTTGCGCAGCAAATCGGGTGAGGGGGTGCTGGCCTAACGAGAGACCGTAACCCCTCACGCGGCGCTACGCGCCGACCTCTCCCGAAGGGAGAGGTGAATTCCGGTGCCGCTCCAGCAACCTAATCTCATCGCGCTCCAGGTGCGCCCGTATTACGGCCGCCGGAGTGTTTTCCGTCGAATCGAATTCGACGGTTTCTCCGCGGGCAGCCCGGCCGCCTGCTGCAGCTCGTGCCGGAACTCGTCGCGCCTTTCGTGAATCGAGGCAATGACCAGCCCCGTGGCCTGCCCCAAACCGATCAATGCGGCTTCCGACAATTGCAGGCTGGCTTCGATGGTTTCGGGCACGGCGTCGGTAACGCCGATTGCATACAGGTGGCGCGCGTGGGCGGCATCGCGGGCGCGTGAAACGATCACGATGTCGCTTCGCAGCGCGCGCACCTGTCGCACGACTTCGTCGATCGCATCCGCCGCGGCAACCGTGACGATCACGGCCTTGGCGCTCATCACCCCACATGCCTTGAGGAATTCCGGGAGCGTGGCGTCGCCGTAATAGACCTCGCGTCCGCTTCGCCGCTGTTCGGGCACGGCGTTAGCGTCATTATCGACGGCAAGATAGGGACAGCCGTGCCGGTCCAGCAGGGTGCAGACGACTTGTCCTACCCGGCCGTGGCCGACGACGATGGCATGTCCGTTGCCGCCGGCCGGCGCAACGGTGAGTTCCGGGTCGAGCGTTCGGGGCTCCCGGAACCTGGGCGCCAGTCGCCGCGCCACCAGAGCCAGCGCCGGAATCAGCGCCATGGTGATCGACGTCACCGTCAAGATGAAGCTGGACACGTCGAAGGCGACCAGGCCGAGCGAGGTGGCGAGCCCGATGCCGACGAATGCGAACTCGCCGCCGGGGCCGAGCAGAAGACCGGATTCGATCGCAGTGGACCAGGGCAGGCGGAAGCTACGGGCGAGACCGATCATCAGGACAGACTTGATGACGATGAGCCCGACGACGGATGCAACGAGCAGCAGCGGCTCGCGGATGAGCTCACGGATGTCGATATTCATGCCGACGGTAAAGAAGAATATACCAAGCAGCAGCCCCTTGAAGGGGCCGATGGTGGTTTCGATCGCCTTGCGGAATTCGGTCTCGGCGAGCAGCAGCCCCGCGACGAATGCCCCCAGCGCCATCGAAAGTCCGGCCATGGCGGCGGCGAAACCAGCGCCGATGATCGCAAACAGCGCCGCCGCCACGAACAGTTCGGGCGAGCCGGTGGAAGCGACCAGCCGGAACAGCGGCCTCAGCAGCAGACGGCCGACGATCACGATCGCTGCGACGGCCAGCGTCGCATTCACGAATGCGAACCCGATGTTGGTCATCACCGAGCTGTCCGTCCGGTTTCCCATGATCGAGACCAGAAGCAGGATCGGAACCACGGCCAGGTCCTGCGCTAGCAGAACGGCGAAACTGGTGCGGCCGGCCGTGGTGGCGAGCCGGCCATGGTTGGAAAGCACCTCTATGACGATCGCAGTCGAGGACAGGGCCAGACACGCGCCGAGGATGATCGATACCGTGGGCGGGTTGCCGAACAGGCTGGCAATGCCGCCGATCACCGTGGCGGAGAGGATGATCTGCAGGCTTCCGAGCCCGAACACCATGCGGCGCATGAGCTTGAGACGTTCGAAGGACAGCTCCATGCCGATGATGAACAGCAGGAAGACCACCCCGAGTTCGGCAATGCCGGCGACGTTCCTGGCGTCAACCACCGTTAGCCAGTACAGGAACGGAACGGTCTTGATGAGGGAGCCCAGTCCGAGCGGGCCCAGCACCGCCCCTGCCGCGAGGTAGCCGAGCACGGGGCTGATCCCGAAACGGCGCACCATGGGCACCACGATGCCGGCCGTCCCGAGTACGACCAGGGCATCGCTGTAGACTTCGACATTGATAGGCGCGGCCACTTATTTCCCTTCCGGTCGGTCCCGGTGCCATCCGTACAGGATTGGCAGGCATAGACCTATTCAAAGCTTATGCCATGCGGATCCGTTCGCCGCGCAATAGCGGATTACAGGCCTGTTGTCGCCGCTACAGAATCCGGGACGTCTTGTCGCCCCAGTAGCGGTCGCGCAGCAACCGTTTGTAGAGCTTGCCGGTCGGCAGCCGCGGCAGTTCCGCCTCGAAATCGATCGAGCGCGGCACTTTTTGGCGCGACAGCGACTGGCCGCAGAAGGCGATCAGCTCGTCGGCCAGATCAGCGCTGGGCGCGATACCCGGCATCGGCTGCACCACGGCCTTCACTTCCTCGCCGAGATCGGCATTGGGCACGCCGAATACGGCGGCGTCCGCGATCTTGGGATGGGTGATCAGCAGGTTCTCGCATTCCTGCGGATAGATGTTGACGCCGCCGGAAATGATCATGAAGGTCGCGCGGTCGGTCAGGTAGAGGAAATTGTCCTTGTCGACATAGCCGACGTCGCCGACCGTGCTCATGCTGCCGTCCGGCGAGCGCGCCTCCTGGGTCTTGTTCGGATCGTTGAAATATTCGAACGGCGTCGCGGTCTTGAACCAGACCGTGCCCGGCGTGCCGATCGGGCAGGGTTTCATGTCCTCATCGAGAATATGGAGGTCGCCGAGCAGCACGCGGCCGACGCTGCCGCGGTGCGCCAACCATTCCTCGCTGTTGCAGGCGGTGAAGCCGAGGCCCTCGGTGGCGCCGTAATATTCGTGGATGATCGGTCCCCACCATTTGATCATATCTTCCTTCACCGCCGCCGGACACGGCGCCGCGGCATGGATCGCAATCTCGAGCGAGGACAGGTCATGGCCTTTCCGCCTGGCCTCCGGCAGCTTCAGCATGCGCGAGAACATGGTCGGCACCAGCTGGGTGTGGGTGACGCCCCATTGCTCGACCAGGTCGAGGTAACGCTCGGGATCGAACGCTTCCATGATGATGACGGTGCCGCCGCTCTTGATCGCGAGATTGACGGCGGCCTGCGGCGCCGAATGATACAGCGGCGCCGGCGACAGATAGATCATGCCCTCGCGGTACTGCCAGAGCTTGTGCAGGAAATCGAACAGCGGCAGCTGCTGGTCTGCCGGCAGTTCCGGCAGCGGCCGCAAAATGCCCTTGGGGCGGCCGGTGGTACCGGACGAATAGAGCATCGCCGTGCCGACGCATTCGTCCGCGATCGGTGTGCCGGGCAGCCCGGCCGTGGCTTCGCGCAGGCCGACGATGCGGTCGCTTTCGCCTGGGCCATCGACCACGACGCAGAGTTCGACCCTGGGGCATTCCTTGAGCGCCTCGCGGGCGACGTCGAGTTTGGCCACCGACGTAAACAGCACGCGGGATTCGCTGTTGCCGACGATGTAGGCGAGTTCGCTCGGCGTCAGGTACGAATTGACACAGGTGTAATACAGGCCGGAGCGCTCGCCGGCGCCGCAGGTTTCCAGATAGCGGCTGTTGTTTTCCATGAAGATCGCATAGTGATCGAGCCGCTTCAGGCCGAGATTGCGCAACAGGTGCGCCAGCCGGTTGCTGCGCGCCTCCAGCTCGCGATAGGTCACGGTCTCGCCGGACCCTGCCATGATGAAGGCGGGCTGCAGCGGGCGCAGATGAGCATGCTTGCCGGTGTACATTTGTTCTCCGTTTTTTCAGGCGGCCAGAACGAGAATTTCGCGCAACTGTGCGGCGGAATCGATCTTGCGCGGGTTGCGCGGGACCCACGGCGTCCCCATCGCCTGCTCGGCGATGCGGTCGAAATGCTCGGGGCCGATCCGGACGTCCTGCAGGCTGTGCGGCATGCCGAGGCCGCGGATGAAGGCATCCAGCACGTCGCCGGCGTCCCGGCCGGGCTGGCCCATCGCGGCCGATACCAGTGCCTGCCGCTCCGCATTGGCGGACTTGTTCCACCGCATCACCGAGGGCAGCATCACGCAGGAAGTATAGCCGTGCGGCACGTCGTAGACGGCGCCGAGCACATAGCCGATGCCGTGGCTGGCGCCCATCGGCACGCCCGACGACAAGGGTCCCATCGAGAGCCAGGTGCCGATCTGGCAATCCATCCTGGCATCGAGGTCGCCAGGATCGGCCTTCACCCGGGGCAGGCCCTGCCCCAACATCGACAATCCCTTGATCGCCTGGGCGTCGGCGTAAGGATGCGCCTCGCGCGAACAAATGCCTTCGACGCAATGGTCGACGGCGCGGATGCCGGTCGACAGGAACAGCCATTCCGGCGTGTGCACGGTCAGCGCGGGATCGAGGATCGCCGCCCGCGGCATCACCAGGGGATGGGCCAGTCGCTCCTTGACCTTGGTGCGTTCGTTGGTGACGCCGGCAATGGCGCTGAACTCTCCGCCGGCAATCGTGGTGGGCACGCTGATCTGGCGCACCGTCGGCGGGTTCATGGCGGGCGTGCCGCCCTTGTGGGCGCGGACCCTGTCGATATCCTCGACGTCACGGATGTCGTTGGCGAGGCAGATCTGCACCGCCTTGGCGCCGTCGGTGATCGAGCCGCCGCCGACCGTGACGATGAGGTCGGCGCCGGCGGCGCGGGCCTGCCCGGACGCCGCGATGACCGCGGCGCGCGGCGTATGCGCCGGCATCGCGTCGAACAAGCCTGCGCAACGCGGGCCCAGCGCCGTCCTGATTTTTGCGATCTCGTCGGTTTCGCGGTTCAGCGTGCCGCTGACCATCAGGAAAGCGCGGTTCGCACCTAGACGGTCCAGTTGCCCGACGATGGCTTCTGCGGCCGGCGTGCCGAAGATCACCTCGTCCATGGCGCCGAAAACCACACGCCCTTTGTGCATGCGACTGTCCTCCCGGGAGGCTTTGGTCTTGTTGCGACCTGGAGGGCAATCTAGCGGAGTCCGAGGGGAGGGGAACTAGAAAATGGAGGCGGGTGACTTTTCACGCATCACATCACAATTGTCGTCCCCCGCGAACGCGGGGACGACGGAAGAGGGTGCCTAGCCCAGCAACCCCGCAACCTCCGCCAGCGTCACCGGCCGCTGCGAAAACACCAGCTCCGCGATTGCGCGTTCGAGATCGCCGTCGGCGGGATCAAGCGGATCCTGCGCGCTGAGGCGGTGGTCGAGGACCAGCCGCGCGTAGAGCGCGCGGCGTGCATCGGCGCCCGGCTGGGCGGCTTCCCAGGTCATCAAGATGGCGCTGGCGACGTGATAGAGCGCGCTTGCCGCCTGCCGCGCATTGGCTTCCAGCGCCGGCTCGGCCGCGACGCGCTCGACGAGGCCGAGCGTCCGTTCGAGTGCCATGCGCAGGCGGTCGCGGAACGCGGCGGGAATGAGGCGGGCGTGATCGAGCAGGTTGGTCAGCGCGGTCGCCAGCGTGCGATGGGCGCCGCTCTTGCCGACCGCGCGGGTGACGATGTCGAGCGCGTTGATGTTGCTGGTGCCTTCCCAGAGCACGCCGATATGGGCGTCGCGGATCAGCCTGGCGTGCACCCATTCCTCGATATAGCCGTTGCCGCCGCGCACTTCCATGGCACCTGTCGCCACCGGAACGTTGTCGCGACAGGCGCGGAATTTCAAAAGCGGCGTGAGGATGCGCAGGCAGTCTTCGGCCGGCCTGGAGCCGGCATTGGCGCGGTCCAGGGCGCTGGCGGCAAACAGGAACATCGACAGCGACTGTTCGGCCGGCACGATGATCTTGAGCAGCTGCCGGCGCAGCAGCGGATATTCGATGATGGTCTTGCCGAACGCCACGCGGTGGCGTGCGCAGATCATCGCCTCGTTGACACAGCGCCGCATCATCGCCGCGGCGCGGACGCCGTGCGACAGCCGCGACAGGTTGACCTGCTCCATCATCTGCTTGAGGCCGCGATCGGCCTCACCGACCAGCCAGGCCTCGGCGCCCTCCAGTAAAATCTCGCCCGACGCCATCGAGCGGGTGCCGAGCTTGTCCTTGAGCCGCACGATGCGGTAGGCGTTGCGGCTGCCGTCCTTGCGCCTTCGCGGCATCGCGAACAGCGCGAGCCCTTTGGTGCCGGAAGGCGCGCCCTCGGGCCGCGCCAGCAGCAGCGCTACATCGGCGTCGGCATGCGAGCAGAACCATTTGTCCCCGGTGAGCCGCCAGGTACCGTCAACCTTGCGGGCGACCGTCTCGATGCCGCCGACGTCCGAGCCGCCGGCGCGCTCGGTCATGAACTGCGTGCCTTTCCACATCGTGGCGAGGTCGCCGGACAGCATTTTCGGCAGCAGGTATTCCTGCAGCTCGGCGCTGGCGAATTTGCGGATCAGGTGGATCGAGGTGTCGGTGACGCTGATCGGGCACATCAGCCCGAACTCGGCCTGCACGAACAGATATTGCAGGGCGTATTTGGCCACCGCCGGCAGCGGGCGCTCCATCCCGAGCGTGCCGGTGCGGTGGCTCATGGCGTGAAACTGGAAGTCGCCGAACGCGATCTGTTCCATCTCGCGGTAGGAGGAATGGTAGTCGATCCAGTCCTCGTCGCGGCCCAACCGGTCGCGCGCCTGCAGCACCGGCGGGTGCTTGTCGGCGACCCTCGCGAGTTCGTCGAGTCGGCCGCCGGCCAAGGCGCCAAGCCGGTCGAAGTGGGGCTCGAGCCGGGAGAAGTCGTTGGGTTGCAGATAGAGCCGGAGCAGGTCGCGCAGGCCGCGATCGATCGAATAGAAATTCTGCCCCGCCCCATCGGGGGCGATGCGATCGGCGCCGTGTTTCGGATGCTGCGCCGCAGCGGCGCCGGAGGACTGATGGGACGAAGGCGCGTGCATGATGGACCTCGTTCCGGACCGCTGGATCGGCCGGCAGCGTCGATTCGATGGCTGGACGCACGTGATGTGCTATAGGGGAAGCCCAACCGCCAGGATATTGCAATGGCATCATCGCCCGATATCGCGACGCTGAGCATCGACGATTTCGCACCGCATCTCAATGCCATCTTCGAGATGGGGTCGCCGCGCGGCATGGTGCCGCTGACGCTCGCCAGGACCGAATCCGTCGGGCAGGCGATCCGCGAGGGCGGGGCGTTCTCGCTGCTGTTCGTCGCTCCCGCCGGTCCCTTTTTGCCGCAGGCGATCTATCCGGTCCGGCATCCGGCGCTCGGCACGCTGGAAATCTTCCTGGTACCGGTCGGGCCGGTGCCGGGCGGCAACGGCTACCACGCGGTGTTCACGTAGCAGATCGTGGATCGCAGGGTGGGCAAAGCCACCGGGTCGCGCGAATGCGCGCTCGATGACAGGCTCCGCGTGCCCACTATTCTCGAAAACATTCTGGAAATTTGGTGGGCACGGCGCAAAGCGCGCGCCTTTGCCCACCCTGCGGCGGTCATGTCGCCGGTGCGGACCAGCGCATCAAATCGTAAACGCCCTTGTCCTCCTCGGTGGTGAATCCGAGGCGCCGGTACAGCCGCATCGCCGGGTTGAGTTTCTCGACATGGATCGACACCGCCTTGCCGCACGCTGCGGCCTCGTCGATCAGGTCCCGCAGCAGCGCCGCGCCGAGACCCTTGCCGCGATGTTCCGGCAGGAAGGCGATGTCGATGATGCGGTGCTGGGTCGGCCAGCGCTCGAGATAGAGCCGGCCGATGTCCTCGCCGCCGCGCATCGTCACCAGCCAGTCGGCGTTGGGATAATAGCGCTGGTAATGTGCGTGCTGCGCCCGGAACTGGGCCTCCAGGAAAGCGGCTTTGTGCTCGTCGGACCAGTCGGTGACGGCCAACTCCTCGGCCCGTGTCGAGGCGTAGACTTGCGCGAGGAACGGCAGATCGCTTTCCGTGAGAGTCCGGAAGCCGAGACCCGAGCCCGCCGCGCGTGTCCAGCCGAACGGGATCGGCGCCGCCGCGTCCATTCGGGATCGCTCAGGTTCGCGGCGGGAACACGCCCTGCAGCGCGATACAAAAGTTCAGGGTGAGATATGGCATCATGTTGTTGTGCGACTGATCGCCGCCCGCTGGAGCGATTGCCATGGGCGACATGGACACCAACGGATTTCCGGCCGGCGGCATATACACATTGCCACCAGTGGCGCGCGCCAGGACACCGCCGGCTGTAACCCTGCTGTTACCAGGAACATCAGCAGCCATCATTCCATGCGAATGCGCCGGCATTTCGCCCTCCAGCAACGTCACCGTCTCCGAGCCGCCGATCTCGCCGAGGTCGTGCAGCGACAGGCCGGGTCCCTGGCCCGGATGCATCGGAGCATTTCCCTGCATGTCGGGCAGAGCGAAATTGCTCTTGCCGTTGCCGCCATAGGTGGTGCCGAGCAGCGAAAACAACGCCGTGTTCTGCGACAGCGGCAGGAGCTGTCCATCGCAGAACGCCCAGCCCTTGGGCGGGAAGTTGAACGGAAAGATGCGGATCTCCGCGACGAACGGGTCGGCCATTGCGTGCTCCTAGGTCGGGCTCGGAAAGATGCCGAACAGCGAGATGATGAAATCGACGCAGAGATAGGGTTGAAAATTCTGGTGCGGCTGGCTTCCGCCGGTCGACGAAATCGCCTGTGCGGCCATCGCCGAGCTTGCGCCGCCGGGGCGATAAAGGTCGATCACCGTCGGACTTGCGAGAACGTTGCTCTGCGGCGTGGTCTGAGTCGCGGTACTGGAGGATCCAAGCATCGGGTGAGAGTGTGAGGGCATCTGTTGCACGGTCAGCGTCACGGTTTCGACGCCGCCGGTTTCGGCCAGTATGAAGCCGCCTCCCATATGGATCGGTACCCGGCCGCGCAAGTCCGGCAGCGCGAAAGTGCTCTGGCCGTCGCCGCCGTAGGTGGTGCCGATCAGTTGAAACAGGGTTTCGTTTTCGGAGATCGGCAGCAGTTGCCCCTCGCAGAACATCCAGCCGGCCGGCGCGAAGTTGCCGGCGAACATGCGAATTTCGCCCACATAAGGCTGTGCCACGGACGCGCCTCCTCAGTTCTGCGACGGGAAAATGCCCTGCAGGGCGATGCTGAAATTAATGGTCAGAAAGGGCTGCAGGTTGAGGTGGGCCTGGCTGCCACCGTTCCCAGCGATCGTGGTGTCGCCCATGGCGACAAGGTTTCCCGCCGCGGCGTAAATCTCGCCGGGTCCAGCCGCGAGCAAATTGCCCGTCGGTATGTTGGTCCCGTTCGGGTCGGTGCTGGCGGACGTGCCACTCGCGATATGGACGTGTTGGGGCATCTCGGCGATCGTGAGCGTGTGGGCGGCTTCGCCACCCCGCTCGCCGAGCGTATGGCCGCCCTGTCCGCCGGTGTGAATCGGCACCCGCCCGCGCAGATCGGGCAGAGCGAAATTAACGCGTCCGTCGCCGCCATAGGTGGTGCCGATCAGCGAGAACAAAGCCTGGTTCTGGTTGATCGGCAGCAATTGCCCGTTACAGGTCGCCCAGCCCTTCGGCGCGAAGCTGAACGACATCATCCTGATTTCCGAAAGAAACGGCTCAGCCATGGTTACCCCGCCCTCTACCTCTGGGACCGATTATGCCGAAATGCTCGGACAAGTCGACTTTAATTTTCGTCCGAGGCGCTGGTTGTAAAATGTATCGATGCATCCGGTGCAGCGTGCGACGCCGTAGAGGGCCTGCGGCCGGCCCTCGAATTCGAAATGGTGCGGCGTCAAGCAGCCGTGTCGCCGTTACGCCAGCAAGCCGGCGTGAAGATGCGCAAAGTAAACGGAGTCGTAGCCGCCGATCAGCTCACCAACATTCGTCGAATAGTCGACTGGCGAGGTCAGCGTCGAGAAATCGAAGCTGTTGCCGGCGGCGAAATTGTAGGCCGGGACGTGGGTGAGCGGCGCGGGCGTCGAGCCGGGGGCCTCGAAACTTGCGAACACGAAATTGTCGGCGCCGGCCCTGCTGCCGATCAAGCCGCCAGATGCGATGGCGGGCTGCAGCGGGGCCGCCTGCACCTGGCCAGCGGTGGTCAGCGCCAGGTGGGCAGGATCGGGCAGCCGGCGCTCGCCGTCGACCAGCGTCTCGGCCATCACGTCACCCGCTTCGGCGCTATGCGTCAAGCCGAGTTCGTGGCCCATCTCGTGCATCACGGCGCTCAGCAGGTCGAGGTGGCCGGCCGCGGCGCTGGTGGGGTCGGCGGACAGGACGGTCCCGGCGGCATTCGCTGTGTGCGCGAACTCGAAATTGTCCCATGGTGTCGAATCGATGAACCAGCCGTGGCCGGCGGCATTGGTATCGATGACGATGTGACCGGCGGTGTGCTCGCCGATGGCGTCGCCGGCGAGATCGTCGACGCTGAACGTGATCGCCGCCAGCGCAGCCAGTTGCGCCTGAGACGCTCCGGCGTCCTTCCACAGCGCGATCGCCGCGTCGATGACGGAGTCGAGTTCGGCTTGCGACAGATCGGTATCGCCGGGCGTTGGCGACGACGCCTGCACGCCGCCCGCCGCGGCCAGCAGCGGCGTCGCGGGCGTAGCGGTCGTGTAGTTGACCACGGTACCCGAACCGGCATTGACCACGGCGCCGGCGTCATCGTCGGTGCTGGCGATGTATGCCTGGACTTGAGCCGCGTTGGTCCCGATGCCGCCAGGCAGCCCCGCGATCTGGAACGTCGTGTTGGTATACTGCTCCACAAAGTAGTCAGCGAATGAAGTCGGGCCCCCGTCGACATTGTTGCCGATGAGGCTGAGGGTGGTCCGGGTGGTCTCGCCCGGAGTGTTGTTGCCGGAAAAGAACCAGACGCCGGCGCTCTCGCCGAATATGATGTTGTTGTTGATTCTGAGGTCCGCTGTACCGGTGCCGCCGCGGGCGCCGCCGCGAATGCCGTAGTCAAAGCTGCTGGTTCCGTTGTCGACGATGATGTTGTTGTTGATGTCGGCGACGATGGTTCCATTACCCTCCACGATCGCCTGGATTCCCATGCTCGGATTGTTGGTAACATTGGTCGAGACGGTGTTGTTCGAGATGAAGCCGCGCAGCGTGGCCGCAGTCGAATGCGAGTCGGTGGAGGTCGAAGCAAGGTTGATGCCGGTACCCTGACGCACCACGATGTTTGTATTGTCGTGAACGTTGAATGTCCCGAATCCGCTGTTGGCGGACGAGATGTTGATCGCCGCCTGGGCGGCATTCAGGAACGTGCTGCCGCTGATTTCGAAATCGCTGTGGGCCGAGCCGCTGGCGTCGACCTGGATACCGTCCGAGGTATGAGCTCCGGCATAGTCGTTGCCGACACCGGTGCCGACGCGGGATGTGAAGCTGCTGTTGCTCACGACCGTGCGGAAGTTGGCGGTACCGGTATTGAAGATCGTGACATGATCACCGATCGTGACGTTGCCGCTGTCCGCGAACGTCATGTTGGTCATCGTCACCGCGTCCATCGCGTTGCGATTGACACCTGCGTAACTGGTGTTGCCGCTCGACCCATTGGTCGCGCCGTTGTTCTGGATCCAGATGTTGGCCTGTCCGGTGTCCGTGATCGTCGTGTTGGAAAACACGCTATCGGTGCCGGCCGCGGCGGTGCCGCGGAGATTGAAGATATAGATTCCCGATTCATACGGTGTCGCATTGATCGCGCCGGTGAGGCCGGTGTTCTCGATCCTGCTGTTACTGATGTCGAGGTTGGTGACCACGTTGCCGACGATTCCGTGCTGCACGGTGCCGTTGATGTCGACATTGTTCAGGCTGATGTTGCTGGCGGTTTGCAGGTAGATCGCGCCGTTCTCGTCGGTGTTCTCATTGCCGCCGAATACGCCGTCTGACACCGCGCCGTCGACGCGGTTGGCGTTCGTGAGCGCCATATTGTTCAGCGAGACGTTGCTGGTGTTGATGATCTCGATGCCGCGCGTCATCGTGCTGCCGGCCGCGGCGTCCTGGATGGTGCCGCCGGAGCCGTCCGTGGTCCCGGTGCCGGTGACGGTGAGGCCGCCGGACCCGGCGTTGTTCAGAATGATGCCCTTGACCGCGCCGCCCGCGGCGGTGCCGACCGAGATGTCGTGGAAGGTGAGGCCGCTGCCGCCGATCGTGGTGTTGCTGACGTTGAGCGCGGTGCCGGTGGTGGTCGCGATGTGGTTGCCCGTTCCGGTGACGTTGACGGTGCCGCCGCCGGTGGCGACGAAGCCGGCGCCGCTGCCGGTGACGTCGATCGTCATGTTGCCGCCGGTGAAGTTGAAGGTGGCGGCGTTGGTGCCGCCGATATTGACGCCGGTGCCGGTCGTGGTGTCGATGTTGAGGACGCCGGAGAAGGCAACGGTGGTGCCGCCGGTCTGGTCGGTGATGTTGATGGCGGTGGAGGAGCCGCTGTTGAAGTTGAGCGCCGAACCCGAGAAGGTGAAATTGCTCGAATTGTCGTCGAGAACGATGGCAGCACCGCTGGCGCCGCTGTGGGTCAGGTTGCCGGAGAACGTCACGGCTCCCGTCGTATGGTCCTGGATATTGACCACGTTCACGCCGGCGCCGGCGGAGATCGTGCCGCCGTAGCTGATGGAAACGGAGCCGCCGGTATTGGCGCCGCCGGCACCGTTGCCGACGAGGAAACCCGCCGTGCCGGATCCACTGATGGCGCCGCCGGTGGCGGAGAAGCTGCCGGACAGCAGCCCCACGCCGGAGGCCGCGGTGCCCGCGAGCTGGACGCCGAAGGTGCCGCCCGACGAACTGACGGTGCCGAGCTGCACGTCGAGCGTGCCGCCCTGGTCGATATCGACCGCCTGGCCGGCGCCCGAGATATCCATGTTCCTGACGACAAGGGTGCCGACGTCGTTGTTGCCGTCGTCGAGGCCGGTGGTGCCCGAAGCGGTGGAGATGTTGATATTGCGGATGGTGTTGTTGGCGGCGAGGTCGATGCCCTGGTCGCCACCGGTCACGCTGATGGTCGGCCGCGTGCCGGCGTTGGGAATCTCGACAACGTTGCCGTTGACCGGATTGGTGAGGCTGAGCGTCTCGCCGGCGCCCCAGACCTGCTGGCCGTTCTGCAGGTCGAGGCCCTCGCCGGTATAGGTGCCGGTGCCGGTGCGGATCACGATGTAGTCGTTGGCGCCGGGGCCTGCGGAATCGTTGAAATCCGCGATGCTGCGGAACGGATCGGCGGCCGTGCCGGTGCCGCCGGCGCCGAGGCTGCCGAAATTGGTGTTGTCGATGTACCAGACCTGCGGCACGACGCCGATGTGCACGACGTCGGTGTCGGTCAGCGGCCCGCCGGTGCCGCTGTTGCCGCCGTCGTTGGTCAGAACGGTGAGGTTGGCCTGCCCGGTGAATCCATCGGTGCTGTGGAAGGTGACGTTGTTGGCGAGCGTGGCGTTGATGTCGGCTACGGTGCCGGACAGCGTCAGCGTCGCGGTGCCGTTGGCGCCGGCGCTGATGCTGGCGCCGCCCGCCAGGCTGACGGCGATGGTGCCGTTGGTGACCGAAAGCTGGGTCGTGACAATGCCCGAGCCGGCATCGACATCGGCGATCGAGATGCCCGAAATCGCGGTGTCGGTGTTGGAGAACGCGGTCGGCACGTCCTCGTCGTCGGGAATGGTGTTGACCGGCGCGTCGTCCTGGCCGACCACGTTCACCGTGGCGGTGGCGACCGTGCTGGCATCGGTGCCGTCGGTGACCTGGATGTCGAAATGCCGCGCGCCCGGCGCCGGATTCTCGCTCGTATTGTTGTATTGCACCGCCTCGATGGCGGCTTCGTAGGCGGCGACCGACGCGGTGCCGCTGAACGTGATCACATTGCCGGAGATCACATAATTGACGCCACCGATCGAAGTGCCATTGCCACCGAGTACGGTCAGAACATCCTGGCCGACGACGAAATCGGTGACGGTGACGGTGGCGCCGGTCAGGGTGGCGTTGTCGACGTCGCTAAGATCCAGATTGGGCACCACGCTGACGGCAGTCGACGGCGGACCGGCGCCCTCGCTGAAGGTCGCGGTGGTCGCCGTATTGTCGATGCCGCCGCCGCCCACGAGGTCGATCACCGGCGCGTCGTTGACGGGAGTGACGGCGACTGATGATGCGATGTTCAGCGTTACGGTGTCGTCGCCGCCATTGGCGGTGCCGCCGGTGTCGCTGAGAGAAATGAGGGTGACGACGCGGGTGGCCGCTCCCGGATTCTCGCTGGTGTTGTCATAGGCGAGGCCGTCGACGATGGACTGCATGACGGCGGTGGAGACGCCGCCGGCCTTTGAGATCGTGACCGTCGCGACGCCGCCTGCGAGCACGACCGAGGCGGTCATGCCGTTGGTCGCGGTGACCTCGGAATTGCCGTTGGTGAGTTCGACGACGGTGCCGTCGATGGTCAGGTTTTCGGTGGCGCCGGTGCCGGCGACATTGCTTACGGTGAGAACGAGGGAGTTGAGGTTCTGGCCGCCTTCGATCGCCGAGGCGGCGACCGTCGAGAACAGGTCGACCGCCGCGCCGTTCTCGGTGAAGCCGGGATTGAGCCCGGTCGCGGTCAGGGTCGGCTCGTCGTTGACCGGGGCGACCGCGACCGTGGACGCGACGGCCAGCGTCGAATTGATGTTGTCATTGCCGCCGCCGTTGAGGCCGTCGTCGCGTAGCGAGGTGACGGTCACCACGCGGCTGGCGCCGCCGGGGTCTTCGCTGGTGTTGCCATAGGCGAGGTTGTCGACCAGGGTCGCCATGGCGGCGGCCGAAATGCCGCTGGCCCGCGAGATCGTCACAGTCGCCGTGCCGCCGGCGAGCGCGACCAACGCGGTCATGCCGTTGGTCGCGGTGGTCTCGGAATTGCCGTTGGAAAGCTCGACCGTGGTGCCGTCGATCAGCAGGCTTTCGGTGGCGCCGGTGCCGGCCACGTTGGTGACGGTAATGACGATCTGGTCGAGGGTCTGACCGGCCTCGACCGCCGAGACCAAAGGAGCCGAGAACAGGTCGACCGCGGGGCCGTTCTCGGTGAAGCCCGGATTGGCAGCGGTAGCCGTCAGTATCGGCTCGTCATTGCGCGCGGCGACGTGGATCGTCGCGGTGCCCGCGTTGCTGTCCACGAAACCGTCGTTGACGGTGTAGGTGACGATGCGGTCGGCCGTGGACGGATCGTTGCTGGTGTTCTGGTATCGCACCGATTCCAGGAACGTCTCGTATTCCGCAAGCGTAGCGGTGCCGGTCGCGGTCAGCGTGTTGCCGACCAGATTGCCGGTGATGTTGGCGGTGTTGGTGAAGGTCAGCACGTCCTCGCCGGCGGCGTAGCCGCTGGTGATGGCGACGGTCGCACTCTCCATGTGCGTGTCGTCGGTGTCGCCCACCGTGATGGTGGAATCGATCAAAGTGGGGCCGTCGTTCTCGACATAATTGACCACGCCGTCGACGTCGATGGTCGGCGCGACGTTGAAGTTGACGGTCGAGGCAATGCCGGGCGTGCCGGTGGCGACGCCGCCAAGCGCGGTGCCGCCGTCATCGGTCAATGAAACGATGGTGACGACGCGCGGCAATTCGCCTGGGTCGACCGTGGCGTTGGTGTAGCTCAACGCGTCGATCAGCATTTCCGTCTGGGCGCCGGTCAGGCCGGGACTGGTGATGGTGATGGTGGCGGTGCCGCCGGACACGGCAACCGAATAGCTCACGCCAAGTGTAGCTGTCGGCGCGCCGCTCACGGTGCCGTCGACCAGTGCCACCGTGTCGCCGTCGATCACGAGGCTTTCGTCGGTGTCGGTGATGTTGGTCACCGTCAGCACCAGCTGGGTGATGACCTGCCCGCTCTCGACCGTGGAGGCGGTGACACCGGAGAACAGGTCCGCGCCCGGCACATAGGACGGATTGTTCGCGGTCGCGGCCACCGTCGGCGCGTCGTTCACCGGATTGACGGTGATGCCGATGCTGCCGGTCGGGTTGGAGCCTTGCGGTCCGTTGGCGCCGTCGTCGATGGTGACGCCGACATTAGTGGTGCCGAAGAAGTCCGGCGCTGAATCGTAGGTCACCGCCGCCAGCGCCGCGTTCACCGCGGCCGGGGTTCCGGTGATCGTGTAGGTCAGCACGCCTGCATTGAGTGCGCCGGCTCCGGCGCCGTTGAGTACGCCTGCCGCCGCGTCGAGCGTCAGCGTCGCCGTGACGTTCGCGCTGTCGATGTCCGCCGTCACCGGCGGCAGCGTGAACAGCGTGGTCGCGGCAGCGTCCTCGTTGATGACAAGCGACTGGTTCAAGTTGGTCGCGGTCGGCGCATCGTTCACCGCGTTGACGGTGATGCTGATGGTGCCGGTCGGATTGCTGCCCTGCGGTCCGTTGCTGCCGTCGTCGATGGCGATGCCGACGCTGGTCGCGCCGTTGAAATCCGGTGCGGAATCATAGGTCACTGCCGCCAGCGCGGCATTCACCGCGGCTGGGGTCCCGGTGATGGTGTAGATCAGGTTGCCGGCGCTCAGGACGCCGATCCCGGCACCGTTCAATACGCCCGCCGCCGCGTCCAGGGTCAGCGTCGCCGTCACGTTCGAGCTGTCGATGTCGGCCACCACGGGCGCCAGGGTGAACAGCGTGGCTGGCGCGCCATCTTCGCCGACGCTGAGCGACTGCGTCAGGTTGGCCGCGGTCGGCGCATCGTTGACCGCGTTGATGGTCACGGTGCCTGACCCGATCGGGTTGGAACCCTGCGGCCCGTTGGCGCCGTCGTCGACGGTGATGCCGACGTCGGTGATCCCGTTGAAATCATCAGCGGAATCGAAGGCCACCCCGGCAAGCGCGGTGGTCACCGCCGCCGGCGTTCCTGAAATCGTGTAGGTCAGGATGCCCGCGTTCAGCACGCCGACGCCGGCGCCGGTCAGCACGCCCGCCGCCGCATCCAGCGTCAGCGTCGCGGTGACCGTGGCGCTGTCGATATCCGATACCACGGGCGCCAAGGTGAACAGCGTCGTTGCCGCGTCGTCCTCGCCGATGGTCAGCGACTGCGTCAGGTTGGTCGCGGTCGGCGCGTCGTTCACCGCGTTGACGGTGATGCTGACGGTGCCGGTGGGGTCGGGCAGGTTCTGCGGTCCGGCGAGCCCGTCGCCGATCGCGACCGCGACCGTGGTCGCGCCGTTGAAATCGGGAGCGGAATCAAACTGCACCAGGGCCAGCGCGGCGGTCACCTGCGCCGACGTCCCGCTGAAAGTATATTCGCCGGGATTGGCGGTGGCCGAGAAGCCGCCTCCGGTCAGCGCGCCGGCCGCGGGGTTCGCCACCGTCAAAGTTGCCGTCACCGTGGCGCTGTCGTCGGTCACCACCGGCGCCGCCGTGAACAGCGACGTTGCCGCGGCGTCCTCGTCGATGACGAGCGCTTGCGTCAGGTTGGTCGCGTTCGGCGCGTCGTTGACCGCATTGACCGTGATGTTGACGGTGCCGGCCGGATTGGTGCCCTGCGGGCCGTTGGCGCCATCGTCGATGGTGACGCCGACGCTGGTGGTGCCGTTGAAATTGTCAGCGGAATCGAACTGAACCGCGGCCAGCGCCGTGTTCACCGCCGCCGGGGTGCCGGTAATTGTGTAGGTCAGCACGCCGGCCGACAGCACGCCGGCTCCGGCGCCGACCAGCACGCCCGCCGACGCATTCAGCGTCAGCCGCGCCGTGACCGTCGGACTGTCGATGTCGGCCGTCACCGGCGGCACCGTGAACAGCGTGGTCGCCGCCGCGTCCTCATTGATGACAAGCGACTGCGTCAGGCCTGTCGCGCTCGGTGCGTCGTTCACCGCATTGACGTTGATCGTGATGGTGTTGGGCGACTGATCGGTATCGACGCCACCATTGGCGGTGCCGCCGTTGTCGCGGACCTGGAAGGTGAAGCTGGCATAGCCGGCGCCGCTGGCGTTGGCGGCCGGGACGAACACCAGATGACCCGCCGCGATGGCGGCGGCGGAAACAAAATCGCCGGCATTGACCGCGACGCCGTTGTTGAGCAGCGTGCCTGCCGCGGGCAGGGTTGTGATCCGCACGGCAGCCAGGGCGTTCGGCGCGGAAGAATCTGACGGATCGGTGAAGCCGAAATCGGCGGCGGTGAAAACCCGGCTGGTGTCCTCGCTCGCGGTGATGGTGTTGTCGGTGCCGGCTGGCGCTTCGTTGACATTGCCGACGCCGATCGTGAACGTTTTCGACGTACTGAGGATGCCGTCGGTCGCCTGCACGGTGATGTTGTAGGCGTGGCCGGGACTGGTTTCGTAGTCGAGCGGCGCACCCGCGGCGACCGTGACCACGCCGGTGGTGGCATTGATCTGGAAGCGGCCACCGGCACTGTCGGTCAGCGAATAAGTCACCGGCAGACCGCCGGGATTGGTGGCCTGGGCGGTTATCCCGACCTGCGTCCCGACCGCGGCATTTTCCAGGACGCTGTTGACGCCTGCGCTGATATCAACCGGCGCCGACAGCGTCGGCGCAACCGGCGGATAAGGCGTATCGACCGGGCAGCCATAATAAAGCGCCTTGGTCCCGTAAGCCGCGGCAAAGGCAGCCGCCTCCGGAGTGAGAATAATGTTTCCCGCGTTATCCAGAATAAGCGCCGGCCGCGTGATGCCGCCGATCGTATATGCGGGGATCGTATTGGGCATGCTTACTCCTTACGTCCGCGCAAAGCGCGGCGCGAAGCGGCCGGACAACTGAATTTCGAAGTGCGCGCAATTGGCGAGGCGGTCGGGATCCGCTGTGGAAACGACGCGAGCCCGTCTACGAAGAAATCACGGTTGATCAGGAAATACGTCATCTTCGCGCGACGCCCCAACTACTCGAACGCACCCCCGGACGGATCAATAAATGTTCAAGCGAAAAACAGGCGGAGGCAAAATTAACTAGATGGCAACCAAGTCCGTCGATTTCACTACTATTTTACGCGAACTTTAGAGTCAACGTAGGGTTGCGGACGTGCGGCGGTCATGGGCTGTTAACCTTGACGCGTGTGCCGAACGCCGTTCCTCGTTGATTTCCCGGCGCCAACCGCAATGGAACTGGGCAATGCAATTGTCATATTTCTGCAATCCGCAAGCGGATAGCGGCGTGCGAGCGGAGAACGATCGGCCGATGCCGCCGCTATGGACAGCACGAGCGACGTGACATCGCGAACGACCGTCACGCCGTGAGGCTCGATCGATGGACAGTGGAACCGGGATGCACGCTTGCTCGGTTGATGGCATCGCTGCCTCCCGACAAAGGGATTGCAGACAGATAGCAGGGGCCGTGACCGGCAAATGTGAACTGCTTCACAATCTCGCGGATTATTGATCGGACCTTTCTCGCCTGCGTGAGTTCCAGCCGACGACACTGGAAATCCAGTCTGGTCGACGGGGAAATCGGTTCCGCGAGCGCGAAATCGGAGCCATGGGCCGTGTGCGATGCATAACGATTGTGCTTGATCCCGGCCGGATCTTGAACAGACTGGGAGGCGGTCTCTTAACTCGGTTGCGACAATGGCGTCGTGGCGATCGTTCTCGATCGATCGCGGTACCAGCGCAGAGGAGATGGAATTGGGCGCGACTGTGAAAGGTTTTGCTCGAAGCGCGAACTTCGGTTTCCGTGCCGTCTGTAACCTCAAATGTATCCCCTGGCGCAATCCCCGCCCGTTGATGGTTCTGCTCGCCGTCACCTTGTCCGGCTGCGGGGACAAGCCGCCACAGCCGGCCGCCAGCGCGCCGCCGCCGGTGACCGTCGCCCAGCCGGTCAAGCGGACGGTCACCGACTGGGATGAGTTCACCGGCCGGTTCGAGGCGGTGGCGGAGGTTCAGGTTCGCGCCCGGGTCGGCGGTTTCGTTACCGGCGTCGAGTTTCGTGACGGCGCGATCGTCCGGACCGGCGATCTGCTCTATGTCATCGATGCCCGCCCGTTCGAGGCCGTGGCGTTGCAGGCCGAGGGCCAGCTGGCCGATGCGCGCGCCAAGGCGGAGCTGGCAAGACGCGAGCTCGATCGCGCGCTGACCCTGAACCAGACCCAGGCGGTTTCGGATTCCGTCGTCGACCAGCGCCGCCAGGCGTTGCAGACGGCAAGGGCCGTCGAGACGCAGGCCGACGGCGCGCTGAAGGCGGCCAAGCTCAACATCGAATTCACCCATGTGGTGGCGCCGATCACCGGCAGGGTATCCAGGCATCTGGTCAGCGTCGGCAATCTCGTGCAGGGCTCCGAAGGCGGCTCGACGCTGCTGACCTCGATCGTCTCGCTCGATCCGATCTACATCTATTTCGACATGGATGAGGCGACTTATCAGAAGAACAACCGGCTTTGGCATGAAGACAAGCGTCCGAGCTCGCGCGACACGCCCAATCCAGTCCAGGTGACGCTGACGGGCGAAACCAAACCCTCGCATGAAGGAACGATGAACTTCCTCGACAACCGGCTGGATGAGTCCACCGGCACGCTGCGCGGGCGGGCAGTGATCCCGAACAAGGACCTGTCGCTGCTGCCGGGGCAGTTCGGTCGCGTCCGGCTGATCGGCAGCGCGCCCTATGAAGCGCTGCTGCTGCCGGATTCCGCCATCGCCACCGATCAGTCGCGCAAGATCGTGTTCGTGGTCAAGGACGACGACACCGTGGAGGCCAGACCCGTCGTTCTCGGACCGCTCGATGAGGGCCTGCGCGTGGTCCGCGAAGGCCTCAAGCCGGAAGACCGCGTCATCATCGACGGCCTGCAGCGCGCCCGGGTCGGCGCCAAGGTGACCCCGCAGATGGCCAAGAACGGGCTCAAGGCCGCTCCCGCCGGTGGCAAGACATGAATCTCGGCCGGCTTTCCATCAACCAGCCGATCCTCGCGATGGTGCTGTCCATCGTCCTTTTGATCGTCGGCGCCATCGCCTACACCACGCTGCCGGTCGCGGAGTATCCGCAAGTGGTGCCGCCGACCGTCGTGGTCACCACGCAATATCCCGGCGCCTCGGCGCAAACCGTTTCCGATACGGTCGCCGCCCCGATCGAGCAGGAGATCAACGGCGTCGAGGACATGCTGTATCTCTACAGCCAGGCGACCTCGAACGGGCAGCTCACGATTACGATCACCTTCAAGCTGGGAACCGACCTCGACAAGGCCCAGGTGCTGGTGCAGAACCGCGTCGCGATCGCGCAGCCGCGGCTGCCCGAGGAGGTGCGGCGCAACGGCGTCGTCACCCGCAAGAACAGCCCCGACATCCTGATGGTCGTGTTCATGCTGTCGCCGGACGACAGTTTCGACCAGCTCTATATCAGCAACTACGCGCTGCTGCAGGTGCGCGACCAGTTGCTGCGCCTCGATGGCATCGGCGATATCCAGATGTTCGGCGCGCGCGATTATTCGATGCGGCTGTGGCTCGATCCGGACAAGATCGCGACCCTGGGCATGACCGCGGGCGAAGTGCTGGCGGCGATCCGCGCGGAGAACCTGCAGATCACCGGCGGCCAGATCGCCGAACCGCCGATATCAGACCGCGCCTTCCAGCCGAACCTGACCTTTACCGGGCGTCTGAAGGATGTCGGGCAGTTCGAGGATGTCGTCGTCAAGGCCGGCAGCGACGGCCGCACCGTGCGGCTGCGCGACGTGGCGCGGATCGAACTCGGCGCCTTGTCCTACTCCACCAACAGCTTCCTGCTGCGGAAGTCGGCGGTGGCCCTTCTGGTGACGCAGCGTCCCGGCTCGAATGCGCTCGCCACGGCAAAGAACATCACCGATGCCATGGAAACGATGAAGGCCGGCTTTCCGAAGGGGATGGACTACAACATCGGCTACAATCCGACCGAATTCATCGCGCAATCCGTCAGCGAACTGATCAAGAGCATCTACGAGGCGATGCTGCTGGTCGTGATCGTCGTGCTGGTGTTCCTGCAGGGCTGGCGGGCCGCGATCATTCCGATCATTGCCATCCCGGTGTCGCTGGTCGGCACTTTCGCCGTCATGGCGGCGCTCGGATTCTCCATCAACAATCTCACTTTGTTCGGCCTCGTGCTGGCGGTCGGCATCGTCGTCGACGACGCCATCGTGGTGGTCGAGAATGTCGAGCGGCATCTCGAGCACGGCATGAGCCGGCGCGACGCGGCGCTCAAGACGATGGAGGAGGTCGGCGGCGCGCTGGTCTCGATCGCGCTGGTACTGGGCGCGGTGTTCGTGCCGACCGCGTTTCTGGGCGGGATCTCCGGACAGTTCTTTCAGCAATTTGCGGTCACCATCGCGGTGGCCACGGCGATCTCGTGCTTCTGTTCGCTGACCCTGTCGCCGGCGCTGGCCTCGATGCTGCTGGTACC
This sequence comes from Bradyrhizobium sp., assembly GCA_030681365.1. Classification (GTDB taxonomy): domain Bacteria; phylum Pseudomonadota; class Alphaproteobacteria; order Rhizobiales; family Xanthobacteraceae; genus Bradyrhizobium. The sequence continues at coordinate 18,650 of JAUXWH010000053.1, read as the reverse complement.
GCATACGGACAAGCGCCCGCCGGCCGGCTGGAATTTGATCGGCCGCGGATGGGAAAAATTCACCGGCGTATTCAACCGCGGGTTCGACCGGCTGTCGCACGGCTACGGCAGGCTTGCCGGTTTCGTCATCCGGCATTCGGCCATCATGCTGCTGATCTATGCCGTGCTGATCGGCGGCGCCGGGTGGTTGCTCTACACCACGCCGCAAGGCTTCATTCCCGCGCAGGATCGTGGCTACGTCATCGTTTCCGTGCAGTTGCCGGGCGCGGCGTCGCTGGCGCGGACCACCGAAGTGGTCCGCGAGATCGAAAGGATCGCGCTCGATACGCCGGGCATCGTCAAGGTCGGGGCTTTCGCGGGGTTCTCGGGAGCGACCCGAACCCAGGCGGGCAATGCCGCAGCCTTGTTCCCGGTGTTCGACGAGCCGGAGGCGCGCCACAAGAAGGGCCTGACCGCAGACGCGATCGCCAACGAATTGCGCAAGCGGCTGTCCGTGCTGCAGGGCGCCTTCATCATCGTGATTCCGCCGCCCGCGGTGCCGGGGATCGGCACCGGCGGCGGCTTCACCATGCGGATCCAGGACCGCCAGGGCCGCGGCCCCGAAATGCTGGCGGCGGTTACCGACGAACTGGTCGGCGAAGCACGCAAGGCGCCCGGCCTCACCCAGGTGTTTTCTCCCTTCTCGGCCAACACGCCGCAGGTGTTCGTCGATATTGATCGCGTCAAGGCGCAGAAGCTCGGTGTGCCGATTCAGAACGTCACCGATACGATCCAGACCTATTTCGGCACGGCCTATGTCAACGACTTCAACCTGTTCGGCCGCACCTACCGCGTCACCGCGCAGGCCGATCTGCCGTTCCGCAAGGAAACGGCGGATCTCGCCCGCCTGCGCACCCGCAACGCCGCCGGTGACATGGTGCCGCTCGGCAGCGTGGTCGACTTCCAGGACGTCTCGGGTCCCGACCGGGTCGCAAGGTATAATCTCTATCCCGCCTCCGAACTGCAGGGCGAGACATTGCTGGGAACCAGTTCGGCGACGGCGATCGACACCATGAAGCGGCTGGCAGAGCAGACGCTGCCGAGCGGATTCTCCTTTGAATGGACCGACCTGTCCTATCAGCAGGTTACCGGCGGCAGTGCCGGCCTCTATGTGTTTCCGATCTGCGTGCTGTTCGTGTACCTGGTGCTGGCGGCGCAATATGGCAGCTGGAGCCTGCCGCTCGCCGTCATCCTGATCGTGCCGATGTGCCTGCTGGCGGCTACCATCGGCGTGCGGGTCATGGGGCAGGACGTCAACATCCTCACTCAGATCGGGTTCGTGGTGCTGGTGGGGCTCGCCGCCAAGAATGCCATCCTGATCGTAGAGTTCGCCCGCGACATCGAGCGCGAAGGCCGTCCGCGGCTGGAGGCCGTGATCGAGGCCTGCCGTCTGCGGTTGCGCCCGATCCTGATGACGTCGTTCGCGTTCATTCTCGGGGTGTTGCCGCTGGTGATTTCCTCCGGCTCGGGTTCCGAGATGCGCCAGGCGGTCGGCGTCGCGGTGTTCTTCGGCATGATCGGGGTGACGCTGTTCGGGCTGATCTTCACGCCGATCTTCTACATGATCGTGCGCAATCTGGCCGATGGCAGACAGAGCGAAGTGCCGCGCGCAGCCGAAAGCGCGCAACGTTCCTGATGTGCTCAGCGCGCTCTTCTTCTCTCCTCCTCCCGCGAAGCGGCGGGGAGGGGTCGGGGATGGGGGGCGTCTCAGCAAACTGGTTGCCAGTCGTATGCGCGGATAGATCCCCACCGACCCAGAGAGCGAGCTTCGCTCGCCTCGGACCCCGCCACGCGCAAGGGCGCGTGGGAGGAGGAGAGAAGAGTGTCCATACTTGTGGCCCACCCGAAACAGATCGGCACCAGAATTATTGAACATCGCGCCCGGAACGAAAAATGGAGAGATAGGAATGATGTTGCAATTGTTGTCTTCTGCCGTTGCGGCATGCGGCCTTCTGCTTGCGGTTCCGGCGTCGGCGCAGGGCGTCAAGATCGGCATCCTGAACGACCAGTCGGGCGTCTATGCCGATTACGGCGGCAAGTGGTCGTTCGAGGCGGCGAAGATGGCGATCGAGGATTTCGGCGGCAGCGTGCTCGGCCACAAGATCGAGATCATCTCCGCCGACCATCAGAACAAGCCCGACCTCGGCGTCGCCATCGCGCGGCGCTGGTACGAAGTCGAAGGCGTCGACATGATCACCGAGCTGACGACGTCGTCGGTCGCGCTCGCGGTTCACGACCTGTCAAAGCAGATGAAGAAGATCGACATCGTGGTGGGCGCCGCGACATCGCGCCTGACCGGCGATGCCTGCCAGCCCTGGGGCTTTCACTGGGCCTACGACACCCATGCGCTGGCCTATGGCACCGGCGGCTCGCTGGTCGACGCCGGCGGCGATACCTGGTTCTTCATGACCGCCGACTACGCCTTCGGCTACGCGCTGGAAAAGGACACCAGCGACTTCGTCAAGGCCAAGGGCGGCAAGGTATTGGGCGCGGTCCGCATCCCCCTGAACTCCTCGGACTTCTCCTCGTTCCTGCTGCAGGCGCAAAGCTCGAACGCCAAGATCATCGGGCTCGCCAATGCCGGCCTCGACACCACCAACTCGATCAAGCAGGCGGCCGAATTCGGCATCGTCAAGAGTGGCCAGAAGCTGGCGGGATTGCTGCTGACGCTGGCCGAGGTGCACGGCCTCGGCCTCGAAGCCGCGCAAGGCCTGGTGCTCACCGAGGGCTATTACTGGGATCGCGACGACAGGAGCCGCGAGTTCGCGAACCGCTTCTTCAAGCGCACCGGAAGGATGCCGAACATGATCCAGGCTGGCACCTATTCGGCGACGCTGGCCTATCTGAGGGCAGTCAAGGCCGCCGGCACCAAGGACACCGAAGCCGTCGCGAATAAACTCAAGGAGCTTCCGGTCGACGACCAGTTCGCGCAAGGCGGCAAGGTGCTGGCGAACGGCCGCATGGTGCACGACCTCTACCTGTTCGAGGTCAAGAAGCCGTCGGAGTCGAAGAAGCCGTGGGACTACTACAAGCAGCTCGCGGTGGTGCCCGGCGACAAGGCGTTTCCGTCGGCGAAGGATAGCGGGTGTCCGCTGACGAAGTGAGCGTTACCTTCGACGTCTCTCATCCGTCATTGCGAGCGAAGCGAAGCAATCCAGCTTTCTATCGGCAAGGCTGGATTTCTTCGTCGCAAGTGCTCCTCGCAATGACGGGTTGCCTCACCCCTGCACGATCCGCCACACGATCGCGCCCAGCGCGCCGGCCCAGAGGATGATGCCGGCAAGCGCCTGAACCGCAAAACCCGGGCCGCGTTTGGCGGCGGCTTGCGAATAGCCCGTCAAATAGAGAACGCGGCCCGCGATCCAGATCAGGCCGAGCACCGCTGCGTAGAGATCGCCGATATAGATCGCAAACAGCCAGAGCGACGGCAGGAAAATCGGCATCCATTCCAGCGTGTTCGCCTGCACGCGAAACACCCGCTCGAAATCGGGATGGCCCGAGGTCGCCGGCACCTTGATGCCGAACGCCGTGCGCGCTTTCGACACCTGGATGCTGGTGAAGAAATAGAACAGGATGGCGAGGCAGGTGACGAGCGCGGTGAAGTGGTACATCGAAAGCCCTTTGTGGATTTTACGCCGTCATTCCGGGGCACGCGATAGCGTGAACCCGGAATCTCGAGATTCCGGGTTCGATGCTTCGCATCGCCCCGGAATGACGATGTTGTCTGCCTCAATACCCCGTCATTTCAAGATATCCTAATCCGGCGTGGCTGCCCGCAAAACTGATCGGGCCTTCCCAATAGGGAAAACTGGTGCCCATCCAGCTCTTTGCATTCAGCGGCGTGGTTTCGATCGCAAGGCCGCGGGCGGGAATCACGACGCGCCATGCGGTCGGCACCTTGCGTCCCGCGGCCTCGGTCATGGCCATCGGCGTGATGCTGTTGTCGGCCGACGCAATTTCGACCGAACGGCCGTCGGGCGCGATCCAGTTGCCCATGAGATCGCTGCGGCCGTCCTGCTGGCGCAGCCGGTACAGCATCAGCTTGTCGCCGGAGTTCAGGTGCAGCGAGAACCAGTCCCATCCGGTCTGGTCCGCGGCCAGTGGCTGGCTGCTCCATTCGCGGTCCATCCAGGCGAGGCCCGTGACCTCGACCGGCTTGTCGCCGATCGTGAGGCGGCCGTTCGCCTTGAAGAACGGCTGGCTGTAGTAATACGAGGCCTGTCCGCGTTCCGATTTGCGGCTGTAGCCGGCGTCGCCCTGCAACACCAGCGGCCGGTCGGCGTCGAGCCGCAGCGCGTGGGAAAAATCGGCGCCCGCCGCCTTGAGGTCGAGCGGCGCCAGCATGGCATCGCTTAGGCCGTCGAGCCCGCGCATGTCCCAGGCATCGATCCAGGCGTGAAACGGCTTTGTCTCGACGCCGGCCTGGCCGACGCCGCCGCGCGCAAACGCTTCGCCATAGCGATGCGTATCCGCCGATGTCACCGCGGCATGGCCCATCCAGACCTGCTGGTTGGCCCAGCCTGGCTGCTGCGCGCCCGGCCGCGTGGCCTGGCGAAATAGCGTCCACTGCGCGCCATAGGCGGAACCGGTGGAGTCCTTCAGGTTCGCCGTCACGTACCACCACTCGATGCGGAATTCCGGATGCGGGCCGTGATCGGCGGGAAATGTAAACGCCCTGCCGGGCACCACGGCCGCGAACCCTTCCGCGCTCTCGCCGAGCCCGGCAAAGCCCTGCGCGCACGCGACTGCGCGATCGAACCCGAGCAGGGCAAGGCCGCCGGCGAAGGCGCGGCGCGATAGTTTGCTGCTAGCGTTCATCGGCGAAAATCTTGATCAGGCTGGCCGGCTGCATGCGCGCCAGCTTCAGCACCGGAAGCAAGGCTGCCAGCAGCGATGCGGCCATCGCGACGCCGAGCAGTTCGAGCAGTTGCAGCGGGAACACGTGGAACGGCAGCCGCCAGCCGAACGCCTTCACGTTCACCACCGCGATCAGGCACCACGCCACCACAAGGCCGAGCGGCAGCGCCAGCAGCGCCGTGATCAGCGCCACCGACAGGGTTTTTATCAATTCGATCGCGGCCAGCCGCCGCCGGGTGATTCCGATCGCCCACAACGGCGCCAGTTGCGGCAGCCGGGAATTGCTCAGCGTCAAAAGGCTGGTGAGCAGCGCGATGCCGGCGACGCCGAGGGTGAAGGTGTTGAGCGCCGCGGTCACCGCAAAGGTCCGATTGAAGATCCGTTTCGATTCGGCCTTCATGGTGGCCTGATCGGCGAGGCTGCGGTCGCCGAGATCGAATTTTTCACGCAGCGCCGCAAGCAGCGCCGGGATTTCTGATGGCGCGACCCGCAGGCCAAACCTTGTGGCGGGAATCGCGGGAAAGCGCCGCGTCAGCGCGGCGTAGTTGACGGCGATCTGGCCCTTCGGGTTGCCGTAATCGGCATAAATGCCGACGATCTCGAGCGGCCAGTTGCCGCCGGGCGCCGGCACCTCGATGCGGTCGCCGATCCCGAGTTTCAAACGCCGGGACAGTTGCTCGCTGACCAGGGCCGCATCGCCCGGACGCAGCCGAACCCAGGGGGTGGCGGAGGATTCAAGCAGCGGCCAGTGCTCGCTGTAGGTCGAATGATCGGGCAGGCCCAGAACCTCGATCGGCTCGCCGCGGAATTGCGCGTCGGCGCGGCCGCCGGGAAGGATGGCCTTGACTTCCGCTCGCCCGCGCAGCCAGGCCTTGATCGCGGTAGCCTGCGCGTCGTCCTTGGCGCTGACATAGACATCCGCCGCCAGCCGTCCGTCGAGCCAGCCGACAAAGGTGCGGCTGAAACTTTCCACCATGGTGCCGACGCCGACATTGACCGCGAGCGCCAGTAATAGCGCCATCAGCGCCAGCGAGAGACCGGAGAGTTGCTGGCGGCTGTCGGCCCAGAACCAGACCGCGAGCGGGCGGCGCGCGCTGCGCTGGCCGAGCGACAGCACGCGCTCCAGGATCGCCGGCAGCAGCAGGGCGGCCGCCAGCAGCAGGGCGGCGAGCACGGCGAAGCCTGAGAGGAGCGAGTCGCCGTACCACAGCACGAAACCAGCGGCGGCGAACACCGCGAGCGCCACCGCGCTCTGGAATATCAGCCAGCGTTGCTGCGCCTGTTGCCAGGCCTGCGGCTGCGCCGCGACCAGCACGGGAAGGCGGGCAGCCTTCACGAGGCTTGCCGCCGCTGCGGCCAGCGCGCCGATCACACTGATGGCGAGGCCGGCGATCCACCATTCGCTCCGCAGCGTCAACTGCCCGGGGATCTGCGCGCCATAGAGGCCGCGCAGGCTTGCGGCGACATCGGGCAGCAGCGATGCCGCGATGACGTAACCGCAAATCAGGCCCGCTGCGCCGGCGATCAGCGCCAGCGCCACCAGCTCGATCACCAGCACCGCGTTCAGCATCCGCGCCGACGCCCCACAGGCGCGCAGCGTCCGCAGCATCGGCCGCCGCTGCTCGAACGCCAGTCCGATCGCCGAATTGACGATGAACAGCCCGACGACGAAGGACAGCAGGCCGAACGCCGTCAGATTGAGGTGAAAACTGTCGGTGAGGCGTTCGAGATCGCTTTCCGCATCCGGCTCGACCAGGCGCAGTTTGTCGCCGGCGACGGTTTCCAGCGCTGCGCGCGGGCCTTTTGTTTTGCCGATTAGAAGCCGCGAGAGCTGGTCCGGCATGTTGAGCAGTTGCTGGGCGATGCCGATATCGACCACCAGCACGCCGGATGCCAGTTGCGGCTGCACCCGCAGCGGCGGCAGCAGGGTGCCGCTGCTCGCCACCGGCCGCGCGCCTTCCGGCAGATTGAGATCGGCCAGCACTTCGCGCGCCACCAGCATTTCGCCCGGCGGGGTGATGAAGGATTGCAGGCCTGATCGCCCGACCGTCGGCGCGTTGCCGACCTCGCCCGGCAGTGTGACCGGCTCGATGCCCAGCAGCCGGAACGAGCGCCCGCCGATCTGGATGCGGCCCTCGAGCACCGGCGACACGTTCCAGCCGGCGCGGCGCAGCTCGACGAACAGGGCCTGCGGGAAGCTCGCATCGTCACTGCCGACCAGCATGGCGGTTCGCGCGCCGCCGAAGGTCGCGGCTGCGCGGTCGTAACTGATGCGCGCCTGCGCGTTCAGCGCCTGCACGCCGCTCCACAGCGCGGTCGCCGAGACAAGTCCGATCAGCAGCGTCGCCAGCTGCATCGGATGCCGCCGCCAGTGGCTGAGCAGAACCGCGAGAATCCACAGCGCGCGCCTCATGCGATCCGCCCGGCATGCAGATGGATGCGGCGGTCGAGCGTGGCGGCGAGCCGCTCGCTGTGCGTCACCATCAGGAAGCCGCAGCCGGTGCGGGCCACCAGATCGCGGGTCAGCGCCAACACGTCGTCCGCGGTCGCCTCGTCGAGATTGCCGGTCGGCTCGTCCGCAAGCAGCAGCAGCGGCTTTGTCGCCAGCGCGCGGCCGATCGCCACCCGCTGCTGCTGTCCCCCTGACAATTGCTCGGGATAGCGCTTCAGGAGCGCGCCGAGCCCGAGCCGTTCCACCAGTTCGGCGTGCCAGGCGGCGTCATGACGGCCGGCAATGCGGGACTGAAACGCCAGATTGTCCTGAACGCTCAGGCTCGGGATCAGGTTGAATTGCTGGAACACCAGACCGAGCCGGTCGCGCCGCAACTCCGCCCTTGCGGCATCGCCGAGGCCGGCGACCGATGCATCGTCGAGCTTGATCTCGCCGCCATCGGCCGCATCCAGCCCCGCGATCAGATGCAGCAGCGTGCTCTTGCCGCTGCCGGATTCGCCGGTCAGGGCAACCCGCTCGCCGGCGGCGATATCGAGGTTCACCCCGCGCAGCACCGCGACCTGCTCGCCGGCAGAGCGATAGGTCTTGGTCAGGTTCCTGACGCTCAGCACGATGGGATTGCCCGGTTGCGATGCCAAGCGGATGCGATGCCTCTTTGAATGCCTTTTCGGGCCACTGCCGAGTATATCAAGACCGCAGCGCAAGATCACCGTCTCAATCGTGGCGGCGACGTGATCGTGAAGGGATTGCCGGGCGCGGTGGGCAAACCCGTCCAGAAATACCGGGTTGCGTTGCCGCTTGCCGCGCCTGTAGCATCCGGCGAGGCCGATCAACAGGCCAGCTGAATTCGGGGAACGCCCATGACCACGCAGCCGACGCTCAAGGGCGCCTGGAAGATCACGTTCCTCCTGTTCCTGTTCATGCTGGTCAATTTCGCCGACAAGATCGTCGTCAACCTCGCCGGCGTGCCGATCAAGGCGGAGTTGCAGCTCGACCCGGAACAATTCGGATTCCTGGGATCTTCGTTCTTCTTCCTGTTCTCGATCTCGGCCCTCGCGGTCGGCTTCATCGTCAACCGCATCGATACCCGCTGGGTGCTGCTGGCGATGGCGGTGATCTGGGCGCTGGCCCAGTTCCCGATGGTCGGCACCGTCAGCTTCACCACGCTGGTGATCTGCCGAATCATCCTCGGCGCCGGTGAGGGACCGGCCTTCGCGGTGGCGGTGCATGCGCTGTACAAATGGTTTCCCGACGAGAAACGCACGCTGCCTACCGCGATCCTGGCGCAAGGCTCGGCGTTCGGCGTGATTCTCGCGGTGCCGGCGCTGAACTGGATCATCGTCAATCACAGCTGGCATTATGCGTTCGGCGCGCTCGGCGTGGTCGGCCTGATGTGGGTGGCGGCGTGGCTGGTGATGGGCAGGGAAGGTCCGCTGGTGCAGACGGTGGCGATGGCCGCGGCGGATCCCCGCGTGCCCTATTTCCAGTTGCTGACGTCGCGCACCTTCATCGGCTGCTGTGCCGCGGCGTTCGGCGCCTACTGGGCGCTCTCGCTCGGCCTGACCTGGTTCACCTCCTTCATCATCGAGGGGCTCGGCTTTACGCAGAAGGATGCGGGCTGGATCACGGTGCTGCCCTGGGTGTTCGGCGCTGTCATCGTGCTGCTGGCCGGGTGGATATCGCAGGTGATGCTGACGCGGGGCTTCACCACCCGCGGCGCCCGGGGCGTGCTCGGTTCGGTGCCGCTGATCGTCGGCGGCCTGATCTTGCTGGCGATGCCGCATGTCGACGGCGCCGGCCTGCGGGTCGTGCTGCTGGTGCTCGGACCCGGACTGTGCGGCGCGATCTTTGTGGTTTGTCCGCCGATGCTGGGAGAATTCACGCCGGTGCAACAGCGCGGCGCGGTGATCGGAATCTACAGCGCCATCTATACGTTCGCCGGAATCCTGGCGCCGTGGGTGATGGGCACCGTGATCAAGCACGCGGCGACCCCGCTCGAAGGCTACATGACCGGCTTCACCATCAACGCGGTCATTATGATCGTTTCCGGATTGCTCGGCCTGCTGCTGCTGTGGCCGAACTCCGAGCGCGCGCGGCTGCTGGCCCAGGCGCCGCAGCCGAAATTCGCGTGAGAATCTGCTCCCTCTCCCGCTTGCGGGGGAGGGCCGGGGTGGGGGTGCCTGAGCATGCACCGGCGCTAGTCGAGAGAATTTCCCCCACCCGCCGCGCTCTTGCGAGCGCGGTAGCCGAAGCTTCGCTTCGGCGTTCTTTTCAAGGACGGCCGCCAAGGGCGGCCTACGCTCCCCCGCTAGCGGGAGAGGTAAGAACGAGAACAACGCTGAAGGAGACGAGACATGAGCCGCCATCCCGATTTCGTGCCTCACGGCGTCATTCCGGCGGTGCTGCTGCCGTTCCACGATGACCTTTCGATCGACGAGCCGAGCTTCCGGGCTCACTTGCGCGACGTGGGCTCAGTGCAGGGACTGTCGGCGATCACGATCAACGCCCACTCGACCGAGGTCGCCTCGTGCACCGAGGACGAGCAGCGCCGTGTCATGGCGATCGCAGGCGAGGAGGTCGGCGACATCCTGCCGATCATTCACGGTGTCTGGGCGGACGGCAGCCTTGAGGCAGCGCGGATCGCCCGCGAAGCTCAGGCCGGCGGGGCGTCGGCGCTGCTGGTGTTTCCGCCGGCGCCTTTCACGCTTGGCCAGTCGGCCGCGATGGCGCTGGCACACTTCAAGACCATTGCGGATGCCACCGATCTGCCGCTGATCGTCTTTCAGTATCCGCTGGCCACGGGGCAGGGCTATCCCGCGGCGACGCTGGAGCGGCTGTTCGACGAAGTGCCGACCATCCGCGCCATCAAGGACTGGACGCCACAGGTGCCGCAGCACGAGAGCCAGATTCGCGCGCTGCAGGGCCGCGTGCGTCCCATCAACGTGCTCACCACCAACAGCGCGTGGCTCCTGAGTTCGCTGGTGCTGGGCTGCAACGGCCTGCTGTCCGGCTCGGGCAGCGTCATCGCCGATCTGCAGGCGAAACTCTATCGCGCCGTCAAGGCCAACGATCTCGCCGAAGCCCGCCGGCTCAACGACCGGATCTATCCGACGGCGCGGGTGTTCTACGCCGATCCCTTCATCGACATGCACAACCGCATGAAGGAAGCGCTGGTGCTGCTGGGCAAGCTGCCCCGCGCGGTAGTGCGCCCGCCGCTGGTCAAGATATCGGACGCGGAGATCGCAAGGATTCGCGACGCGCTGGTGGAGGCGGGTCTGCTCGGCGCCGGAACGGCGCAGGGGAGAAATGCGGCGTAGCGAGCCGCGTGTTCGCGCCTCGCTCATTTCACCTTTCCCGATAAGAAGAAGTATTATCGTACCTGGAACGTCTTCCCCGAGCCCCGGCATTCTACTTTGCATGGGGTTGTTTTCGAGATTTTGGTAGAGGCGCTGCCCGCAGGTGCCGAAGGGTAATGCATCAGGCGGAGCGGACCCCGGGCTTGCGGTCGGTGACCAGCGCCAGCAGCACGGTCAGGCTCATGAACACGACGGAGGCGCCGAACACCCAGTGCGGCATGCTCTGGTCCATGATCCAGCCGTACAGCAGCGGGCCGAAGATGCCGGAGAGGTTGAAGCCGGTGGAGACGATGCCGAAGGCGCGGCCGGCCGCGCCCGGCGGTGCAGCGTTGCGCACCAGCATGTCGCGCGACGGCGCGATCACGCCGCCGAGAAATCCGGCCATCGCCATCATCGCCGTCAGCAGCAGCGGCGGCAGCGCTGTTGTCGCAATGATCAGCACGATGACCGCATTGATGGCGAAGCAGGCCGCGGCGAGCCGTCCGTGGCGCTTGGTGCGGTCGGCGAGAGAGCCGCCGGCCAGCACGCCGATGGCGCCGGCGGCGAGAAAGGCGGTCAGCGCCAGATTGGCCGACGAGAAGGACGCGCCGTAGCCGGTCATCAGCGCGACGACGCCGAAATTGCCGATGCCGGCGTTGGACAGGCCGAGCAGCATGAAGAACACCGTCAGCACGATGAGGGCCGGCGTGACGACGCTCTGCTTCGGCGCCTGCACGCCGTCGACCTTGCGGTCGGCGGCGCTGGCGTCGGGAATGCCGACCGCGACCAGCACCAGCGCCACCAGCAGCCCCACGGCACCGGCCGCGATCAGGGCGCCGAGCCCCCCGACCGTCGCCACCAGTGCCGCCATGATGGCAGGCGCCACCGCGCCGCCGAGGAAGCCGGAAAAAGTGTGGATCGAAAACGCGCGGCCCATCCGCGCCTCGTCCATATGCGCCGACAGGATCGCGTAGTTGGCAGGATGATAGACGCTGTTGGCGAGCCCCAGCAGTCCGGCACAGACCAGCAGCCAGGGATAGCTCAAATTGAGGCCGAGCATGACCAGCGCGAAGCCGCCGAGCGTCAGCCCCATCAGCAGCACCTTGCGGGCGCCGATATGGTCGGCGAGATAGCCGATCGGCGCTTGCGTCAGGCCGGAGACGATGCCGAGCACGGTGATCGCAAGGCCGAGCTCGATATAGCCGACGCCGAGTTGTTCCTTCAGGAACGGGAACAGCATCGGCAGCACGAACAGATGGAAATGGCTGACCCAATGGGCAAGCGAAATCGCCGCCAGCGTGCGCAGCGAGGTATCCGTCTTGGCGTGTTGCGGCGCGGCGAGAACGTCGACCATTTCTGAGCTCAAAAAACCCCGTTGAGGTGCGGCCCGGCAAGGCGCGCCAAAATACCGGCTGGCGGTTATTTGTCCATGAATGCCGCTGCATGGCAGCCCCTGACGGACCGCGCCTGGAGCGCGAATTTCGACGAGACAAAGATGCTGCCAACGGGAATGATCCGGCATGGCCGATTCCGCGCATGTCTCAAGACCGCTCCGGGTGCTGGTTCCCGAGGGCAACAGCACGTCCGCGCGGGAAGCGATCACGATTCTCGGGTTGTCGGGCCACCACGTCGAGGTCTGCGATCCCGCGCCGTTCTGTCTGGTACGGTTCTCGCGTTTCGTGCGGAAATTTCATCGCTGCCCGGGGCTGCAGGACGATCCCGCCGGCTTCCTTGCCCTCGTCGAGCGGCTGCTGGCCACGGGCCGATATGACGTGCTGTTGCCGACCCACGAGCAGGGCCTTCTGTTCGCGCGGGTGCGGGAGCGGCTTGACGCCCGTGTCGGGCTGGCGCTGCCGAATTTTGAAACTTACCGCGCCGCGCACAGCAAGGCCGGGTTCAGCCGGCTGCTCGACCAACTGGATTTGCCGCAGCCACCGACAAAGATCGTCAAATCCGAAGGCGAACTTCGCGGTGCGATCCGGTTTCCCGCGGTGGTCAAGAAATCCGTGGGCACCGCCAGCCGCGGCATCTGGCTTGTGCGCGATCAACGCGACCTCGAATTCGCGCTGCAGGAGCTGCACGTCGACGGCGCCTTCGCCGATGACGTGCTGGTGCAGGAATTCGTCCCGGGCGCGATCGAGAAGGCGCAGGCCGTATTCTGCCGCGGCGAAATGCTCGGCTTTCATGCCTATCGGCAGATCGCCGCCGGTGCCGGCGGCGGCGAGGCGATCAAGCAGAGCGTGGCAAGGCCGCAGCTGCGCGCCCAAGTCGCGCGCATCGGACGAGAACTCGGCTGGCACGGGGCGCTGTCGGTCGATTGCATCGTGCCCGGGGATGGTACCGCGCCGCTGCTGATCGACTGCAATCCGCGGCTGGTCGAACCGATGAGCGCGTATCTCGCCGGGCTCGATCTGGTCGGGCTGCTGCTTCGGGTGTCGCTCGGCGAGGCGCCCGCTGCGCCGCCGGAAAGCCGAGCGGGGGTGCGGACACATCTTGCGATGCAGGCGCTGCTGGGGTGCGCGGCGCGCGGCGGCAGGCGGCGCGATCTGATCAGGGAGTGCTGGCGTCTGGCGACCGGCGGCGGACCCTACGCCGGCAGCGCCGAGGAACTGACGCCGGTTCGGCTGGATCGGATCAGCGCGGTGCCGATTGCGATGATTGCCCTGGTGCTGCTGGCCGCGCCGGGACGTGGCGTCGCTCTGGCGCGAGGCGGCTGGGGCGAACATCTGCTCGACATCGCCAGCATCCGGCGGATCGCGAGCGAGGAGTTCGGCTAGCGCGCGGTTCTACAGCGGCTCGTCGTCATTGCCATGGCGGTCGCGCTTCGGCGTGGCGATGTCGCCATCCTCGTAGTCGTCGTCCTCGGCCGGTCGCGGCGGCGGCGGTTTCGGTTTGCCGTCGTCCTTGTTTGGAGGCTCGCTCTTCTTGCCGGTTCCGCCCATTGTGATCCCTCTTGATCGGGTGAATCGGCCCTGGGCCGGATCACCCGGTGGTCCTGCGGATCGACCTCAATCTAACCGCGTTTGATGGGTATATTAGCCGCAGTTGGACAATCTTTCCTGCCTTTTTCCGACGTTCGGTGTAAAGGGAGGCGCAACCCGAGCATGTCCGGAGCGTTTGCCCGGAGATCCTGCTCGAGCCACGAAATATGAAATCATGATCCTGTCGGATCATGATCTGGAGTCCAGATGAAAAAGCCGAAGATCGAAGCCGAAGAACAGCAGCCGCGCAAAATCATTCGCGCCGACAAAGCGCCGACCGAGGGTTACTCGCTGGTGGTGGACGGTCACTTCAAGTCGCACCACGCCACCGTCGAAGCCGCCGAAGAGGCGGGCATGGCGTTGAAGAATCAGTACCAGATGCTTCAGGTGCAGGTGTATGACGCCGCGACCAAGACCCGCTCGATGATCGAGTGGCCGGCGCCGGTGTAACGCCCAGGTTGTCGTCCTCCGCGAAAGCGGGGGACCCAGTATTCCAGAGACGCTTGAGATAAACCGAGAGGCCGCGGCGCACTGGGTCGCCCGGTCCAAAGGCGAGCGGAAGCGACGCCGTCCTTCGGACGGCTATGGCCGGGCGATGACACCTTTTGTAATGAGGCGCCGCTGGCTCGCAACGACGTTCTTGCAATACCCTCTAGGTCCGGTGGCCGCCGCTCTGCCGCCCCGCCAGCCAATCCGCCAGGACCTGGCCCTTTTCCTCGGTCTTCTTCGCTGACGACGTCGACGACTTGCCGCGCGGCTTCTTCACCGCCGCGGGCGGTGCGGTGGCTTCGCGCGCGAGCCGCAAGGCTTTCAGTCTGGCCATGTTGTCGAGCACGGCCTTGGTCGTCACGTCGCGATCGGATTTCACGACCTTGGCGTCGTTCGCCGCCCGCGCGGTCTTGTTGAAACGCGCATCGGCGCGGTCGCGATCTTCTTTTGACATTCAGGTCGTCTTCTTTTTCTTGGGTTTGGCCTTCGCCTTGGGCTCCGGCGGCTTTTCGCGGTCGGCGGCTTCCCGCGCCAATCGTTCCTCGCGCAGGGTGGCCGTCCGCTTTCGGATCGCGATGTCGGCAGCCGCGATATCGGCCATCGCCTTGATGCCTTCGGCATCCTGGGCGGCCCGACGGTTCAGCCGGATCTCCTTCAATTCAGCCGGGGTTTTCGGTTCGTCATCCATTCTTGTGCCTCGAAATTCATGGCGCGCATCATGGTGCGGCGTCCTTCAAGCCCTTCTTACCATGCATCATATCGCCAGCGGGCAATTTTAGGCCGGATATCGCGGCAAAAGCGCGGCTTTTCGGGTCAAATCGTCAATTGTGGTGAAGGTCGGCCTCGTCGGCATCGCTTTCGAGGCCTACCGGATCGAACTCCCGGAGCCATGACTGCAATACCGGTGAGACATGTCCGGCGGCCTTCAGCTGCCGCAACGCGATCCGGATAGTGGCGCGGCCGTGGCGATCCTCAGCCACCGCCGCCGGCGGCTGTTCCGCCAGGATGGCAGCCCTGACGCGCCGCTTGATGGCGAGGTTTTCAGGGCTTCCGAACCGCTCGATGACAGATTGAAAGGAAGCATGGCGCGCCGCGTCGAACGCGCGGGCCTCGCCCGATCCGTCACGCGCCGGATGTGGCGGATAAAGGTGCGCGCAGGGAACCCAGCCCTCGGGGATCGGCTCGGTCGCAGGATGCGTGCGGCCGTTCTTCAGCAGTCTGGGCAGGACATGGGTGTGCGGCCCTTCGGGGCTCTTCCCGGAGGCCGGCGGGATTGGTTGATAGACCTCGATCCGGCCGAGCCGGCTGATGAAGACGCGATGCGGATTGGCTGCCAGGATCAGCCCCATCGCGGGATTGCCGGGCTCGAACACCGGCCGGCCGGCGTATTGGCGCAATTGCGCGGCCGTGTCGCGATGAGCGATGCGCACACAGAAATCCGCGTGCGGCGCGCCGAGGCCAAGATCGAACAGGGTCGCATCGCGATCGCCCGCACGCAGCGCGTCGGTGTCCGCGCCGAGTTCGGTCAATCCGGTCCGCCGCCCCATCGCGCCGTCGGTCTCGGACAGGCACAGCGCGATGCGCTGGTTCCAGCCTGATCTGGTGATGCTTTCGGACGCCAGCGCACGGTGGCGCGGATGGCGTCGGATGGCGATGCCGCCGCGCGCCGTGACCGCCGAAACGGCGTCTTCGGATTGCCCCAGCGCCACCGCCTCAGCGGGATCGCGCGAGAACTCGGCGATGGCGCCGAAGGTGCCGAGGCTCCATTGGGTGGCGGGATCGGCGATCGCCCGGTGCAGCAGATCGATCGTCGCAGCCTTCATCGTTCGATATCCTCCCGGCATTCGGGCCGGGAGGATATCGTCTGGTTCGGTCAGGACAAGCCGGTGCTCTTACCTCGCCCCGCTTGCGGGGAGAGGTCGGATCGCATCGCAGATGCGATCCGGGTGAGGGGGTACAGGTCTCAATTGGCACCCAGCTTCGCGGAGGCTCCCCCCTCATCCCGACCTTCTCCCCGCAAGCGGGGAGAAGGAGGGACGGCTCAGAACGTCGCGCCGGCCTTCACCATCCAGGTCCGGCCCGGCAGCGGATAGGCGCTGAAGCGGCCGGGGGTAAAGCTGCTGGCAACCGCATAGTCGTAATACAGCGCGTTGAGCAGGTTGTTCACGGAGAGCGACCAGAAGAAGTGCTGGTACTCGCCGCTCAGCTTGAAATCGACCGTGGCGCTGGCCGGAATCCGGCGCTGGGTATTGGCCTGGTCGTTGTCCATGAAGCGCTCGTTCCAGGCCCGCACCGTGGCGTCGGCGACGAGATACTTTTGCCAGATGTTCCAGCTGACGCCACCGGTGGCGGTGTAGCGCGACACCAGCGGAACGTCCATGCCGGCGAAGGCGCCCTCGCGAAACACCGCGCTTGTATAGGCCGCGCCGCCACGCAGCGTCACGCTGTCGCTGAGGCGCAGCGAGGCGCTGGTCTCCGCGCCGTAACGTCGGGTCGGACCGAGGTTGACGTTGAAGAACAGCGCGGGAATGAAATGGATCTCGTTTTCTAGATCCATGCCGTAGATGCTGGATTGCATCTGGAACCCGCCCGACTTGATGCGAAAGCCGCCCTCGATGTCGTGCGAGGTCTGGGTCTTCAGGCTGAAGTTGCCGGGGATGGGATTGAAGAATTCATCGAAGGAGGGGCCCGAGGACACACGCTCGTCGACATTCGGGGTGCGGAACGCGCGGGCGGCGCGGCCGAATACCGAGAACACGTTATTGAAGCGATGCTCGGCGCCGATATGCAGCGCGTATTGGGTCTCGCTGGAATCGAGTGGGAGGTTCGCAATGCCGAAGGCGAACGGCGCGTTGGGATCGAAACGGTCGCGCGCGCCGAGGCGGGTATTCTGAAGGCGGGCGCCGTAGGAGAAATCCGTCGTCGGCAGCAGGCCGACGGTGTGCTGCCAGTAGCCGGCGACCGTCTGCTGCGAGAGGTCGTACCTGTGGAACGGTGCGAGGCCTTTGAATGCGCCGCGATCCTGGTGGAAGGTCGCATCGTAATAATCGATGCCGGTCAGAATCGACGAGGGCATTCCCAGGATCAGGCTTTTGACACTCAATCTGGGAGTTATCGACCAGGTCAGCAAATCCGCATCGACATAGGTGGAAGCGAAACTGGAGCCCGGATTGGTGCCGAAGAATCCCAGTTGCTGCTTCTTGTCGCGCACGCCGCCGTCGACGATCAGATCGACGCCGTTGATCAAGGTCCTGGTGAAGCCGGCGGTGGCGCTGGCGCCCTGCTGGTTGCCGTAGTCGAACGGCGTGCCGGTGCCTCGCCGGTTGGTGGCGAGTTCGTCGAGCCCGATGGATGGATCGACGAAGCGGCCGCCCGGAAAGCCCAGCTTCTGATCGTCGCCGGACAGGGTCAGGAACGCGGTGAGGCCGGGCGTGGTGTAATTGAGATTGCCGGCGCCGTTGCGCTGGTCGAGCGCGTTGTTGACGCGGTAGCCGTCCGACTTGATGGCGTTGCCGTAGAACGAGGCCGACCACGGGCCGAAATTGGTCGCGGCCGAGGCCGAGGCCATGCGCGCATTGAACGAGCCGACGCCGGCCTCGGCGCGGATCGCGACCGGCGGACCGCCGCCGCCGTTCTTCAGGACGATGTTGATGACGCCGCCGACCGCATTGTCGCCGTACAGCACCGCGCCGCTGTTGCCGCGGGTGATCTCGATGCGCTCGATCGAATCGCGCGGAATGGTCGAGAAGTCGACCCCGGCCATATCGATGTCGTTGAGCCTGCGGCCGTTGATCAGCACCAGGCTGTTGGAGGTCGCAAAGGCGCCGAATCCCCTGAGGTCGACGCTGGTCTTCACGCCGTTGACGCCGCCATACAGGCTGGTCAGTTGCACGCCGGGGGTCTGCGCGATGATTTCCTGCACGGTTTGCGCCGGAGAGCGGGCGATATCCTCCGACGTGATCACCGACGCCGAGGCGCCGACGATGCCGCTGAACTGCCGGACCGCGGTCGTATTGGTTGCGGCCGCGCCGCCTGATGGCGCCGCGTTCGGCCGGGTGGTTGGCGCCGGCGCCACGCGGCGCGAACCCGGTCCCTGATCAGTGGCAGGTTTTGCACGGGTGCGGTTTTCGTCGGGTGAGTTGATTTCGATTGGCGGCAGCGCCTGGGCGATTTGCTGCGCGCGCGCAGCAGAAACGCCGAAACACAGGACAGGAGCGAGAAAAGTGGAGGCAAGCAGACAGGTGCGACGCCGCTGTGCGGCTGTGGCGAAGATGGCAGACATGGTTCAACCTCGGTATGACGTCAGTGGCACGTCACAGCGAACCAAGTCCCACCATGGTGCTCGCGCACCTCTGGTGAAGCTAATGTCTGTACTCCCCGACCGACATCTTCGCGTGTGACCACGGCTGACGGCAGGTCTCCTGGCTCGCGGGTCGTTACCCTTCGTCGCCTTCCCAGGACCGAGATTCCCAGTGGCATATGGCGAAGGATTCGCCG
>JAUXWH010000051.1 GCA_030681365.1 Bradyrhizobium sp. | reverse complement strand
CATGGTGACCCAGGCCGAGTTCGAAGAGGCCAAGGACAAGGTCATGATGGGCGCCGAGCGCAAGTCGCTGGTGATGACCGAAGAAGAGAAGATGCTGACCGCCTATCACGAGGGCGGCCACGCCATCGTCGGGCTCAACGTGATCGCGACCGATCCGATCCACAAGGCCACCATCATTCCGCGCGGCCGTGCGCTCGGCATGGTGATGCAACTGCCCGAGCGCGACAAGCTCTCGATGTCGCTCGAGCAGATGACCTCGCGGCTGGCCATCATGATGGGCGGACGCGTGGCGGAAGAGCTGGTGTTCGGCCGCAACAAGGTGACCTCGGGAGCCTCTTCCGACATCGAACAGGCCACCCGGCTGGCGCGGATGATGGTGACGCGCTGGGGCCTCTCGGAAGAACTCGGCACCGTATCCTACGGCGAAAACCAGGACGAGGTTTTCCTCGGCATGTCTGTTTCGCGGACTCAGAACGCTTCCGAGGCCACGGTTCAGAAGATCGACACCGAGATCCGGCGTCTCGTCGAAGAGGGTTATAACGAAGCGACCCGCATTCTCACCGAGAAGCGCGCCGACCTCGAAGCCCTGGCCAAGGGCCTGCTCGAATTCGAAACCCTGAGCGGCGACGAGATTCAGGACCTGCTCAAGGGCAAGAAGCCGAACCGCGAGTCGGTGCTGGAGCCGACCACGCCACGCGCCTCGGCGGTGCCGCCGGCCGGCAAGCCGCGCCCGCGCCCCGATCCGGACGCCGGACTGGAGCCGCAGCCGCAGGCGTAAGCGGCGTCGCTATACCTCGAAAAAACGCGGCGGCGACGCCGCGTTTTTTATTGCGTCGCAGCCCACAAATTGCATCCCGTCCGGAATGATTATGGTTGGCGTCGATCTTGGCGTCACGAGATGGTTCGTTCGGCGAACGACAGACGGGGGACTGACGCAGCCCGAGCGACCGCAAAATTTTTGGGGTGCAAGCTCACACGACGGATTGACAGAGTTTCGCGAATAGCACCACATGTAGCCGTCACGGTCCGCCTGATTGCAAGATTTGGTGGCTAAGAGGGAAGCCGGTGGATCGCGCCTCGCGCGCGAAATTCCGGCGCTGCCCCCGCAACTGTAAGCAGCGAGTTTCGCCCGATCCTACGTCACTGATGCCGCGTCATGCGCATTGGGAAGACAAGGGCGCGACGACGACCTGCGAGCCAGGAGACCTGCCGCGACACCGAAAAACGTCCACGGGCGGGGTGTCCCGGCGGTCGCTAGCATTGTTGTGCCGGCGTTTTACCGTCGGCGTCGATGCTGCGTCCCTCCAAGACCCCAGCCTTCAACAACCACGGGGTCTGCCGAATGTCTCTCACTGCCAATCGCGAAGCCGCTCAACCAGCGCCCTTCATCCAGTCGCGTACTGAATCATCCGGCGCATCCGAAGCCCAGCTTCCGATGCAGGTGATCCGCCGCAACGGCGCGGTCTCGAAATTCGATGCCGGCAAGATTTCGACGGCGATGACCAAGGCCTTCCTCGCGGTCGAGGGACATACCGCGGCGGCTTCGCGGCGCGTGCATGAGGTGGTCGGGCAATTAACGGCCGAAGTGGTCGGCGCGCTGACCCGCAGGATCAGCGAAGGCCGCACCTTTCACATCGAGGACGTTCAGGACCAGGTCGAGCTGGCGCTGATGCGCAGCGAGCACCACAAGGTTGCGCGCGCCTATGTGCTGTACCGCGACGAGCGCACCCGGCAGCGCGCCGAACTGGAGCCCGCCAGGCCATCGGCGGCGGCGAGCGGGACGGCGATTCATGTGACGCTGGCGAACGGCAGCAAAGTTCCGCTCGATCGCGCGCGGCTGCGGCTGATCGTCGAGGAGGCCTGCGCCGGCCTTGACGGCGTCAAGGCGGCGCCCGTTCTCGGTGAGATCCACCGCAACATCTATGACGGCATCAGCCAGGACGAACTGGCGCAGGCATCCGTGATGGCGGCGCGCACGCTGGTGGAGCAGGAGCCGAACTACGCCTATGCCAGCGCGCGGCTGCTGCTCGACAAGCTCCGTACCGAAGTGCTGTCGTTCGTGGAGGGCGTGCCGGTCAACGCGTCGCAGGCGGACATGGCGACGCGCTATGCCGATTATTTCCCGGCCTATATCAAGACCGGCATCAAGGCCGAACTGCTCGATCCGGATCTGGCGCGTTACGATATCAAGCGGCTGGCCGCGGCGCTGAAGCCGGAACGCGATCTCGCGTTCCAGTTCCTCGGTCTGCAGACGCTGTATGACCGCTATTTCCTGCATGCCGATGGCAACCGAATCGAACTGCCGCAGGCGTTCTTCATGCGCGTCGCCATGGGGCTGGCTTCCCGCGAGATCGACCGCGAAGCCCGCGCCATCGAATTCTACGACCTCTTGTCATCGTTCGATTTCATGGCCTCGACCCCGACGCTGTTCAATTCGGGAACGCTGCGGCCGCAGCTGTCGTCGTGCTTCCTCACCACCGTGGCCGACGATCTCGACGGCATCTTCAAGTCGGTCAAGGACAACGCGCTGCTGGCAAAATACTCCGGCGGCCTCGGCAACGACTGGACCCGGGTCCGCGGCCTCGGCGCGCACATCAAGGGCACCAATGGCGAGAGCCAGGGCGTGGTGCCGTTCCTGAAGGTCGCCAACGACACCGCGATCGCCGTCAACCAGGGCGGAAAACGCAAGGGCGCGGTCTGCGCCTACCTCGAGACCTGGCATATCGACATCGAGGAATTTCTCGACCTGCGCAAGAACACCGGCGACGACCGCCGCCGCACCCACGACATGAACACCGCCAACTGGGTGCCCGATCTGTTCATGCAGCGCGTCGAGGCGGACGGCGAATGGACGCTGTTCTCGCCGGACGAGGCGCCCGACCTGCACGATCTCTACGGCAAGCCGTTCGCCGAGTGCTATGCGGCCTATGAGGCGAAAGCCAGGCGGGGCGAGATTCGCGTCTTCAAGCAGGTCCGCGCCGCCGATCTGTGGCGCCGGATGCTGACCATGCTGTTCGAGACCGGCCATCCCTGGATCACCTTCAAGGATCCCTGCAATCTGCGCTCGCCGCAGGCGCATAGCGGCGTCATCCACTCGTCGAACCTCTGCACGGAGATCACCCTCAATACGTCGGACGACGAGGTCGCGGTCTGCAATCTCGGCTCGGTCAACCTGCTCAACCATATCCAGGACGGCCGGCTCGACGACATCAGGCTCAAGCGCAGCGTGACCACGGCGATGCGGATGCTCGACAACGTCATCGACATCAATTTCTACACCATCCCGGAGGCGCGGCGTTCCAATCTGCGGCACCGTCCGGTCGGGCTCGGCCTGATGGGGTTCCAGGACGCGCTGCAGGCGATGCGGATTCCTATTGCCTCCGACGCTGCCGTCGGCTTCGCCGATACCAGCATGGAAGCGATCGCGTTCCATGCGATCTCGGCCTCGGTCGATCTGGCAGCGGAGCGGGGGCGCTATCCGTCGTTCGACGGCTCGCTCTGGAGCCAGGGCATCCTGCCGATCGATTCGATCGAGCTGCTGGCGCAAGCGCGCGGCGGACTCGAGATGGACAGGGCCACGACCCTGGATTGGGGTCCGTTGCGAGCGCGCGTTCGATCGGTCGGCATGCGCAATTCGAACGTGATGGCGATTGCCCCGACCGCGACGATTTCAAATATTTGCGGCGTGGCGCAATCGATCGAGCCCGCCTACCAGAACCTCTATGTCAAATCCAACATGTCGGGCGACTTCACGGTCGTGAACGAATTCCTGGTCCGCGACCTCAAGGCGCGCGGGCTGTGGGACGAGGTGATGGTCAACGATTTGAAATATTTCGACGGCAGCATCGGATCGATCGACCGCATTCCTAGTGATCTCAAGGCGCTGTACGCCACCGCGTTCGAAATCGACAGCGCCTGGCTGATCGAAGCCGCTTCGCGGCGCCAGAAATGGATCGACCAGTCGCAGTCGCTCAACCTCTACATCGCCAATCCCTCGGGGCGGAAACTCGACGCGCTGTATCGGCTGGCCTGGTCGCGCGGCCTGAAGACGACCTATTATCTGCGCTCGCGCAGCGCCACCCATGTCGAGAAGTCGACGCTGAAGGGCACCGACGGCAAGCTCAACAGCGTCGCATCGGCGGCCATGATGCCGGCCGGCGCGCCGATCAAGCTGCCGCTGATGGCGACCGCACCTGACCTGACCCATGCGGTGGCGTGCTCGATCGACAATCCCGAATGCGAAGCCTGCCAGTAAACCGCGGGAACCAAGGAAACATTGCCATGCTTGACTGGTCCGAACCATCCGCGGCCGCGCGCCGTGCGCCGCCATCCATTGTCCTGAACGCCGCCGCCGATCAAACCGGCCTCGGCAGCATCGATCGCCACGGGGGCCGGGTCTCGGTCGACGACAAGCGCATGATCAACTGCCGCGCCGACGTCAACCAGCTGCTGCCGCTGAAATACAAATGGGCCTGGGAGAAATATCTCGCCGGCTGCAATAACCACTGGACGCCGACCGAAGTGTCGATGCAGGCCGACATCGCGCTGTGGAAATCACGCGACGGGCTCACCGAGGACGAGCGCCGCGCCATCAAGCGCAATCTCGGATTTTTCGCGGCGTCCGAAAGCCTGGTCGCCAACAACATCGTGCTGGCGATCTACCGCCACCTCACCAATCCCGAATGCCGGCAATATCTGCTGCGGCAGAGTTTTGAAGAGGCGGTGCATACCCACACCTTTCAGTACATCGTCGAAAGCCTCGGTCTCGACGAGGGCGAACTGTTCAACATGTACCGCGAGGTGCCCTCGATCACCGACAAGGCAGCCTGGGCGCTGAAGCACACCCAGCATCTCGACGATCCCGATTTCAGGACCGGAACGCCGGAGGCCGACCAGGCCTTTCTGCGCGACCTCGTCGCCTTCTACGTCATCTTCGAGGGCATGTGGTTCTACACGGGATTTGCGCAAATCCTGTCGCTCGGCCGCCGCAACAAGATGGTGGGTATCGCCGAACAGTATCAATACATCCTGCGCGACGAATCCATTCACCTGAATTTCGGCATCGACGTCATCAACCAGATCAGGATCGAAAACCCGGAGCTCTGGACCGGCGCGTTCCAGGAAGAAATTCGCGCCATGATCCGCGCCGCCGCCGAGCTGGAGGCGGCCTACGGACGGGACACCATGCCGCGCGGATTCCTCGGCCTCAATGCCGCACTTTGCGAATCCTACATGCAGTTCATCGCCAACCGCCGCTGCGCGCAGCTGGGCCTGTCGCGGGTGTTCGACGAGACGGAAAATCCGTTTCCTTGGATGTCGGAAGCCATGGATCTCAAGAAGGAGAAGAATTTTTTCGAGACCCGGGTGATCGAATATCAGAACGGCGGCGCGCTGAGCTGGGAGTGAGGTGGGTGCGCTGGTCTTTCAACGAGTCGTCCCCGCGAACGCGGGGACCCATACTCCGCGCAGTTCGGTTGGAGCATGGTGTTGAGATATCCGGGTGCAGTTACTTTGGCCGGTGGCTATGGGTCCCGGCTCGGAGGAGGCCGGGACGACAGGGTGATTTGCATCGCCACCGCTCAAAACCTTAAGATTTCTTAAGTTCTGTCTGCCTATTGGTGGAGGGCGCGCGCTTCCCGCGAGGCTGCGGCGTGTGCAAGGGATCTCGCATGGCCACGTCCGCATTCGCCCCGACTGCTCCGAGCGAGCACAGCGCTATTCCCCCGGCGCTGCTGAACGTGTGCTTTGTGCTGGCCGTCATCAACATCTCGTTTTTCCCGACGGCGTATCTTGCCCATTGGTGGATCTACGATTCCGCCGGACTTGGCATTCCGACCGATTTCGTCAACGTCTGGGCCGCGGGCCGGCTGGCGCTCGACGGTCAGCCTGCGCAGGCCTGGGATTGGGATATTCAGAAGCAGGTCGAGGTTGCGCTGCTCGGCCGGAGCTTTACCGGCCATTTTGCCTGGCACTACCCGCCGCCCTTCCTGTTCGTCGCCTCCCTGCTGGCGCATTTTCCCTACGCCGTTGCGTTCATCGGCTGGGCGCTGGTGAGCCTCGTGCCTTATCTCGCCATGATGCGCGCGATCGTCGGGCGTCCCTTCGGGCTGTTGCTGGCGGTGGCGGTGCCGATGGCGTTCAACAATGTG
>JAUXWH010000047.1 GCA_030681365.1 Bradyrhizobium sp. | reverse complement strand
GCATGGCGCGCAATTCCTCCGGCACCGCCGGTTCCCTGGCGAACACGTCGAGCCCGGCGGCCAGAATGGTGCCCGACTTCAGCGCCGCGATCAGAGCCTGCTCATCGACAACAGAACCGCGCGCGACGTTGATGACGACGCCGCGCGGCCCCAGCGCCTTCAATACCTCGGCGTTGACGAGGTTGGCGGTCGCGGCCCCTCCGGGCACGATCACGACAAGCGTGTCAACCGCCTTCGCCATCTCGATCAGGTCGGGATAGTGCTTGTACGACACGTCGGCGGCGGGCTTGCGCGAATGATACACCACAGGCACCCGCGAGGCGTCGAGCCGGCGGCCGATCGCCTGGCCGATCCGGCCCATGCCGACGATGCCTACCTTGCGGTCGCGCAGCGAACCGACGCTCAAGGGATAATTCTGCGTGGTCCAGAGCCCGGACCGCAGATAGCGGTCGGCCTTGACGAATTCACGCAGGGTCGCGATCAGAAGCCCCATCGCGACGTCGGCGACCTCCTCGGTCAGCACGTCAGGCGTGTTGGTGACGACGATATCGTGTTCGCGGGCGTAAGCGGAATCGACGTGGTCGTAGCCGACGCCGAAACTCGCGACGATCTCGAGCTTCGGAAACAGCGCCAGCGCGGACTTGTCGGCATGAACGGTGTGGTAGGTCACGGCGATGCCGCGGATTTTCTCCGCCACGGCCGCCAGTCGCTCGAGGTCGTGCTTGGTTTCGGCCGCATGCAGGACGAACTGGTCGGAAAAACCGTTCTGGAGGATGGGCCTGCCCGGCCCATAGATCAGCAGATCGATCTTTTCCGAGGAGATATTACCGGCAGCCATCAGTTGTCCTTTCCAAGCGCACTCTCGTGCCAGCGCCGCAGCACCAGATGCGAGGTTAGCGCCAGAGCTGCATAAATGACAATCCCCGCGGCGGAGAGCAACAGCAGAGCCGCAAACATCCGGGGAATGTTGAGACGATAGCCGGATTCGGCGATCCGGTAAGCGAGGCCGGACCCCGCGCCGGCGGAACCGGCCGCGATCTCGGCGACCACGGCGCCGATCAGCGACAACCCGCCCGCAATGCGCAATCCGCCGAGGATATGCGGCAGCGCGGCGGGCAGTTTGAGGTAACGCAGCGTCTGCATCCGCGAAGCGCCGTACAGTTGAAACAGCCCGGCCAGATTGCGATCCACCGAATTCAGCCCGAGCGTGGTGTTGGACAGCACCGGGAAAAACGCCACGATCCAGGCGCAGGCCACCACTGCGGTCTGCTGCGGCAGATAGATCAGGAGCAGCGGCGCGATCGCGATGACCGGCGTCACCTGCAGGATCACGGCATAGGGAAACAGCGAATACTCCAGCCATTTCGACTGGTTGAACAACAGCGCCAGCACAATGCCGCCGAAGGCTGCGGCCACAAAACCTTCGAGCGTGGTCAATAGCGTCGTCAGCAGCGATTGCGACAGCACCGGCCAGTCCCCGACCAGGGTCTGGAACACGACCGACGGCGCCGGCAGCACATAGGGCTCGATATCGTTGAGCCGCACCACCAGCTCCCAGGCCGCAATGCCGGCGGCCAGCACAATGACGGGAAGCAGGATGCGGAGGAGAACAAGCGGGCGGCTGCCCACATTGGCCTGCCCCGTGGCCAATGGCGATGACGGCAGGGCGCCCATCAGACCGCCTGCCCCTGACAGGATGGCTCCAGCGCGCCGGAAACCCTGCGGCAATAGCCGGCATAGTCGGCGGAGGTGCGAAACTCCTCGGCCCGCGGCTCCGGCGCGTCGATGCGAAACTCGGCGCCGATCCGGCCGGGGCGCGCCGTCATCACGATCACCCGCTGCGACAGATACACCGACTCGAACACCGAATGCGTGACGAAGATGACCGTCTTGCGCAGGTCGCGCCACAACGCCAGCAGATCGTTATTGAGCCTGAAACGGGTGATCTCGTCGAGCGCGGCGAACGGCTCGTCCATCAACAGGATGTCGGGATCGGTGACCAGCGCGCGCGCCAGCGACACCCGCATCTTCATGCCGCCGGACAATTCGCGAGGGAATGCGTCGGCGAAATCGGCAAGCCCCACCTGGGTCAGCGCCGCGCGGACACGTTCCGCCGCTTGCGCGGCCGGGACGCGAGACAATTTCAGCGGCAACCGCACGTTCTCCCGTACGGTGGCCCACGGCATCAGCGTCGGTTCCTGAAACACGAAACCGATCGAATGCCGCGCGCCATTTGCGCTGACAGGTCCCGCCACGCCGACGCTGCCCGAAGTCGGCGCGCTGAGGCCGGCGATCAGCCGCAAGGCGGTCGACTTGCCGCAGCCCGACGGCCCCAGCAGCGACACGAACTCGCCCTTGCGCACGTCGAGGTCCAGCGGCCCGAGCGCCGCGATGCCATTGTCATAGACCTTGGTGACGCCGCGCAGGGTTACCGCGAGGCCAGCACGAGGTACGCCAGGATCGGACAGGGCTGCGGGCTCGGCCATCACGCGCTGGTTCTCAAGTTCCTGGAATCACAAATCGGCATTTGCAGCCCATCCGTCGAGACGGCCACGGAGCCTGTCATCGGGCGCGCATTCGCGCGACCCGTTGGTGGCCTGCTCAGAGGATGAGGTTTAACTTGTTGAAACACAACAACCTCATGCCGAGGAGCGAGCGCCGCGAGCGTCTCGAGCATGGGCAGCCCGCGACTCAATCGACCCGCGATCGCCATTACTGATTCTTGGGCCGCAGATCGAGGCCGACGCCCTTGTTGATGAAGCGGAGCGTATAGGCCTTGCGGAAATCGATGTCGCGGCGCACCACGCCGGCCCGGGCCATCTTGTCGAAGAAGCTGCCGACCCGCGCATCGCTCATGGCGCCGATGCCATCCTTGACCGCGTCGCCGGAATCGACGATGCCGTATTCCTTCATCTTGGCGACGGAATAGGCGATCAATTCGTCGGTCATTTCCGGGTTGAGCTTCTTGATCATGGCGTTGCCGGCCGCGTTGTCGCCATACAGATAGGTGTACCAGCCGACAATGGAGGCATCGACGAAGCGCTGCACCAGATCCGGCTTCTTGTCGACGAGGTCGCGGCGCGTCTCGATCAGGGTCGAATAGGCGCTGTAGCCGTAATCCGCCAGCAGGATAACGCCCGGCTTGAACTTGGCGGCCTTTTCGACGGCGTAGGGTTCGGAAGTGACATAGCCCTGCATCGCGCTCATTCGGTTGGCGATAAACGGCTGCGAGTTGAAAGTGTAGGGCCTGACCTTGCTTTCGCTGAAACCATATTCGGATTTCAGCCACTGAAAATAGCTCGTGATCCCCTCCTTGGAGACGAACAGCGTCAGCGGCTTGAGGTCTTCGAGTTTTGTCGCCTTGGTATCCGGATGAGTGAGGAAGACCTGGGGGTCCTTCTGGAAGATGGCGGCGACCGCGACCACAGGCACATTGTTGGCAACCGCATCGAAGGACATCAGCGTGTTTGCGGTCATGAAGAAGTCGATCTTGCCGGAGATCAGCAGCATCCGGTTGTTGTCGTTGGGCCCGCCGGGCACGATGGTGACGTCGAGCCCATATTTCTTGTAGGTGCCGTCGGCCGCGGCCTGGAAGAAGCCGCCCTGCTCCGCCTGCGCCACCCAGTTGGTTCCGAACGAGATCTTGTCCAGCGTCTCTGCCGCCGCCGGCGCAATCGCCGCATGGAGGGCCAGCAGGACTACGGTTAACGCTCGCGGCAAAAAGGCCGGCTTCATGGTTGGACTCCGTCGATCGTTCTGGCCATGATGGAAGGAAATGGACGTGATGACGTCCCGGGACTACGAACCTCCCGTATAAACTACCTTGCAAATCGGCCTAAAGAAACGCCTCACTCGATGACTTCTCCGCTTCCGCCACGCGACTGGGCCGAAATCCACTGGCCTGCGGTTTCCAGCACCGATGCGGCGCGGTGGATCGCGGTGCTGCCGCTGGCGGCGACCGAGCAGCACGGCCCGCATTTGCCTGTCGAGACCGACGTCATGATCGGGGAGGCCTATCTGGCCCGGGTGCGCGAACTGCTGCCGCAAGACATCCCCGCGACATTCCTGCCGGTGCAGCCGGTCGGGATTTCCACCGAACACATTCACTATCCCGGCACGCGGACGCTGCCGACCGAGGTGGCGCTCAGGGCCTGGATGGCGCTCGGCGAAAGCGTCGCGCACGCCGGGGTCCGGAAACTGGTGATGGTCACGAGCCACGGCGGCAACAGCGCCGCGATGAGCCTTGTGGCGCAGGATCTGCGCGCGCATCACGGGCTTCTCGCGGTGACCACGAGCTGGTCGCGTTTCGGCACGCCCGAGGGGTTGTTCTCGGCGGAAGAGTTGCGCCACGGCATCCATGGCGGCGCGGTCGAGACCTCGATCATGCTGGCGCGCTATCCGCAGCATGTGCGCCAGGACGCCATCGCCGATTTCCGGCCCCATAGCATCGCCATGGAAAAGCGATACCGCTGGCTCTCGGCGCACCGGCCGGTGCCATTCGCATGGCAGGCCCAGGACCTGCATCCCAGTGGCGCTGCCGGCGATGCCACCATGGCCTCGGCGGAGAAGGGCGAACGCCTGCTCGATCACGGCGCGCAGGCGTTCTGCGAGTTGCTCGCCGATGTCGACAAGTTCGACCCGGCGACGCTGTCGAACGCCCCGCAGAGCAATTTTCCTTCTAATTAACTGTAACTCCTACAGAATAAGCATTACCCGGATTTAATGCGGGGTAACTCGAACCGGATTCGGGGACCCTCCGTCCAACTGGGCATGCGGACCACAACGGCGCCGCCCTCAACCGGATGGAGTATCCCATGTCGATCAAGACCAAAATTGCTGCCCTTGCTCTTGCCACGCTGGCCGTTACCGGCGGCATCGCTTCTTCCACCACCGAGGCTCAGGCCGGTCCGAAATGGATTGGACCCGCCATTTTCGGCGCCGCCGTGGTCGGCACCGCGATCGCTGCGTCGAGCCCCGGCTATTACTACGACGGCTATCGCCGCTGCGGCTGGGTCCGCCAGTTCGACGTCCACGGCCACTACATGGGCCGCATGCGCGTCTGCAACTTCTGATCGACCGAATTGGAGCGGCGCATTCCGCCGCTCTGACCGTGGATACTGCGTCCGGCACGGGCGCCTCATCCACCCCGTGTCGCACCCGACCCGCCCGGTTGTCCCCCCGGGCGGGTCAACTT
Source organism: Bradyrhizobium sp. (assembly GCA_030681365.1). Lineage (GTDB taxonomy): Bacteria > Pseudomonadota > Alphaproteobacteria > Rhizobiales > Xanthobacteraceae > Bradyrhizobium. The sequence continues at coordinate 8,540 of JAUXWH010000047.1, read as the reverse complement.
TTTAAGGACCGGTTCGCTCCGTTGCGTTGCCTCCCTGTCACGCAACGATGCTACTGGCACCCGTTGGAACCCTGTTTCGATGGCGTAACCTGGAAGAAGCCTCGGGAATGAATTGCGCCGGAAACACCGGCCACTGCGGCCCGCAAAATATGGAATCTGTCCTGTGGGGCTGATGGCGCGCGGCGCAGGGTGGACGATTCTGGCCGTGATCATCGCAGATCTGGCGGCGACCGGCGCGTTCGCTCAATCCGATCCTCCGAAGGGGGTCGCGCCGGCATCGTCCATCGCCGGCAGTCTGCCAAGCAAGGGCGATCCATTCGGCAACCGGGCCTGGCTTGCCGATCACGGGATCACTTACGGATTTGTGCACACCGCCGAGGCGCTCTCGAATGTCAAGGGCGGCATCAAGCGCGGCACGGTATTCGACGGAAAACTGGAGACGGTGATCGGGATAGACTTCGGCAAGCTCGCAGGCCTGGACGGCCTGACGATGTTCAGCAACATCCTCCAGCTTCACGGCGACAGCGGACCTGGCCGCAACCTGGTCGGCAATCTTAACACCGTCAGCAACATCGAAGCGCTGCCGACCACGCGACTTTCCGAACTATGGCTGCAACAGACGGCCGGCGGCATGGCGAGCCTGCGCGCCGGCCAACTCGTGGTCGACACCGAATTCCTGTACAGCCAATACTTCAGTTTCTTCATGAGCAGCGACTGGCCGACAAATCCGGCGGTCAACATTCCAGGCGGTGGCGCGGCCTACCCGCTGGCGGCACCGGGCATTCGGTTGAAAATCGATCCGACGCCGCAAACCACCTTCCTGCTCTCGCTCTTGAACGGCGATCCGGCCGGCCCCGGATTGAACGACCCCGAACTACGCAATCGCCATGGCCTTGATTTTCGCGTCAACGATCCACCCTTTCTCATCGGCGAGCTTCAATACCGCTACAATCAGGCGCCCAAGGCGACCGAACTGGCCGGCGGGGTTCGCTTGGGCGCATGGCATCACTTCGGCTCGTTCGATGACCTGCGTTTCGACAGCAACGGTTCGTCACTGGCCAGCCCGCTAAGCACCGGCATCGCCCGGCGGCTGCGCGGCAATGACGGCGTCTACGCGGTGATCGACCAGCAATTGTACCGCCCGGCCGGCGGCGATGCCAATTCCGGGATACTGCTGTTTAGCCGCGCCGCCTACTGCCCACCCGACCGAAGTCTCAACGACTTCTATTTCGACGGCGGCATCATCTTCGCCGGGCTGATCCCGGCGCGGCCGGCAGACGCCTTCGGCGCTTCGTTTCTCTACGCGCACATGTCCGACCGGGCACGCGGACTCGATCGCGATATTCGCTTGTTCACCGGCCTGCAGGTGCCGTTGCGCGATTATGAGCTGTCTTTCGAATTCACCTATGGCGCCGCCATCGTTCCCGGCTGGACCATCTATCCCACCGCCCATCTCATTTTCCATCCCGGCGGCAACGCGCCCGACGTGAGATCGCCGGCCGGACCGACCAGGAATTCGGTGGTGATCGGGGCGCGATCGGTGATGCAATATTAGCGGCGGCCTGCGAACTCGATGAGTCGCTTTCCGCGCGTCCCGCAATGACAATCATGACGCCGCGACGAACGACTCCGCCTGCGCCATCGCCCAGGCCTCGCGAAAGCGCGGATCGCTGGTACCGTCGATCAGTTCGCCCGGGCGAAGCGCCGGATAGAGTTTGGCGAATGTCAGCACCTCGGTGGTCGAAGCCCGCTGCGAGAAGTGGATCGGCCGGAGCTGCTGCGGGTGATCGAGACCCGCGGCGGCGAGCAATTCCGCCAGCGCATGCAAGGTCGCGTGATGATAATTATAGACGCGCTCGATCTTGTGCGGCACCACCAGCGCGCGATTGCGCGAGGGATCCTGCGTCGATACGCCGGTCGGACAGCGGTCGGTGTGGCAGCTCAGCGACTGGATGCAGCCCAGCGCAAACATGAAGCCGCGCGCCGAATTGCACCAGTCGGCGCCGATCGCCATCGCGCGCGCCATGTCGAACGCGGTCGCGATCTTGCCGGCGGCGCCGATCCGGATGCGGTCGCGCGCGTTGATGCCGATCAGCGCATTGTGGACGAAATTGACGCCCTCGCGCATCGGCATGCCGAGATGGTCCATGAATTCGAGGGGTGCTGCGCCGGTGCCGCCCTCGTTGCCGTCGACCACGATGAAGTCAGGATAGATCCCCGTCTGCAGCATCGCCTTGCAGATCGCCAGGAACTCCCAGGGATGGCCGATGCAGAGCTTGAATCCGGCCGGCTTGCCGCCGGACAGCCGGCGCATCTCGCCGATGAACGCCATCATTTCCAGCGGCGTTGAGAATGCCTTGTGATACGCTGGCGAGATACAGTCCTCGCCCATCGCGACGCCCCTGATCCTGGAGATTTCCTCGGAAACTTTGGCCGCCGGCAGCACGCCGCCATGGCCGGGCTTGGCGCCCTGGCTGACCTTGAGCTCGACCATCTTGATCTGGTCGTCGGCGGCGACTTGCGCGAATAATTCCGGATTGAACGTGCCGTCGCGGTTGCGGCAGCCGAAATATCCGGAGCCGATCTCCCAGATCAAGTCGCCGCCGTTCTCGCGGTGGTAGGGACTGACGCCGCCCTCGCCGGTATCATGCGCGAACTCGCCTTTCTTGGCGCCGGCATTCAGCGCGCGCACCGCGTTCGGGCTGAGCGCGCCGAAGCTCATCGCCGAGATGTTGAACACCGAGGCCGAGTACGGCTTGGAGCAATCCGGGCCGCCAATGGTGGTGCGGAATTTTTCGCTGGCATGCGTCTTGGGCGCCATCGAATGGTGCATCCATTCGTAACCCTCCTTGTAGACGTCCTCTTGCGTTCCGAACGGCCGCTTGTCGAGCTGCATCTTGGCGCGCTGATAGACCACCGCGCGGGTGTCGCGGCTGAACGGCATGCCGTCCTTCTCGCTCTCGAAGAAGTACTGGCGCATCTCCGGCCGGATCTCCTCGAGCAGGAAGCGGATATGCGCCGAGATCGGATAATTGCGCAGAACCGCGTGGTTCTCCTGCACGAGGTCGCGAATGCCGAGCGCGGTGAGGCCGCCGAAGATCAGGATCGCAGCCAGTTCCCAGATCCTGAGCCTGGCATCGATAAGCCCGATAGCGACCAGCAAAGCCGTGACGACGGCGCAAAGCGTCAGAACGATGTAGCGCGGCGAGAACGGAAGCATCAGCGTTTCCATGGGACCCCTCCGGCGGAATGCGCCGCATTATTTCTGTCGGCCTTGAGCCTGATCGAGCTTCAGAACAAGGCTGTACACGATAGCAGGCGTTACAGGTTACGAATATGACGACGGACCGTTTCACGGCAGGCTACCGAAATAGCGGGCGGCAAATCAATGCGTCAGGCACTACGGGCGGCGGCGCCTGAATGTTGTTGCAGTGCAATGCAGCAGAGGGAGCGCGTCAAGGCGAGAAACCAACGGTCACGCGATAGCGCGGCCGATGGCGCGCCATGACGGCGGTATCTGTAGCCACCGAGGGTGGTTTGCTTTTCGGGCCGTAGCCAATGCTGTCGAAAAATTGACAGCGGCGGTCGTGGACCCCTAACGCTCCACGAACGCCTTCTCGATGACGAAATGGCCGGGCTCGCTGTGGCTGCCTTCGAGAAAGCCGCGGGTCTCGAACATCACCTTCAGTTCTTCCAGCATGCCGGGGCTGCCGCACATCATGATGCGGTCGGTCTCGATGTCGAGCGGCGGCTGATGGATGTCGTTGAACAGCTGCTCCGAAGTGATCAGGTCGGTGATGCGGCCGCGGTTGCGGAACGGCTCACGGGTCACGGTCGGATAATACGAGAGCTTCTCGCTCAGCAGCGGTCCGAACAATTCGTCGTCGCGCAGTCTTGCCACCAGCTCTTCGCCATAGGCGAGCTCGGACACCTGCCGGCAACCATGCACCAGCACGATGCTCTCGAACCGGTCATAGACGTCGGGATCCTTGATCAGGCTCGCGAACGGCGCCAGCCCCGTTCCGGTCGACAGCAGCAGCAGGCGCTTGCCCGGGATCAGATTGTCCGAAACCAGCGTGCCGGTCGCCTTGCGCCCGACCAGGATGGTATCGCCTTCCCTGATCTTCTGCAGCTTCGAGGTCAGCGGCCCGTCGGCGACCTTGATCGAGAAGAATTCCAGCGCCTCCTCGTGATTGGCGCTCGCCATCGAATAGGCGCGCAGCAGCGGACGGCCATCGACCTCAAGCCCGATCATGGCGAACTGGCCATTCTGGAATCGAAAGCCGGAATTGCGGGTGGCGGTGAAGCTGAAAAGCGTATCGGTCCAGTGCCGGACGGAAAGAACTTTCTCTCGATGGAATGCGCTCATGTGATTTCGTTTTTCCTTGACGCTCCGGGTAGAACGAACGGGTTGTCCGGCCCCAAAAGAGGCTAAGAGACCCCTGCAATGATGGATAATCTGGCGTTTCACCTACGCCAAAACGAGGGATAGTCAACCAGCCTTGAAGCGCAATTGCGCGCTCACAATGGCAGTCGATTCATCCGTAAAACTGGTTCAGAAAATTTGCTTCGCGCGAGCGCCGTGAACGCAATTAACTTGCTGAAATAGACGCTGTCGCGGCAGTAAATTGCCCCCGCGCGGCCGGAAATCTGGTTAAAGATAAAAGCAGCAAAAATGGAATGCCAGATCGCCGGATATTGCATGCGAAAGTTAGAGGAATTCCGATCGGGCAAGCCAGGCGCCTATCCGGACCAGTCGATCTATGCGGCCTACACCTGCGCCGAATTTGGCCTGTCCTTCAGCGATATCGATGCCGGAACGGGGCTTGTCTTCAGCGTCAGCTCGGCCACCCAAAGCCGTTATTTTGGCGCCGGACGATGTTCATGGTACCCGCAGAACGACGCCACCGCCTCGACGCTGGCGTCCGATAAATATTTCGCTGGCCGGATTCTGGCGCAGGCGGGTGTCGCGGCGCTCAGTGGCGAATACTTCTTTCTGCACGACCGGCATCGCGCCCATCGCCCCGCCGAGCACGAGCGCGAGGATGCGCTGGCGCATTTTGCAAAACTGGGCGCCTCGGCCTTCGTCAAACCGCTGACGGGATCGCGTGGCGATTTCGCACAGGCCCTGCATGACGAGGCCGCGCTGATAAAATACCTCGGTGACGTCGCGACCTATTACGACGCGATCCTGATGCAGCCGATCGTTGCAGGCAACGAGTATCGGGTCTTTCTGCTCGACGACGAGGTCCTCTTTACCGCGCGCAAGCATCCGCCCTCGGTTATCGGCGATGGCGCCAGCACCATTCGCAATCTCCTGACCGCGCATAATGACGGCTTGCGATCCCGCGGCCTGTCGCCGGTTACCATCGATCCCGATGCCGCATTCGACGGCGTGCTACCTGCGGGCGAGCGCTGGGAGATTCCCGGGCGGATGAACCTGAGCGCCGGCGGAACGATGGTGCTCGAAGCGCCACCGTCCGAGGCCGCGCACGCGCTGGCGCGGCAGGCGGCGCGGGCCCTCGGGCTGCGCGTCGCCGCCATCGATCTGTTTACCGATATCGGCGGCGACCCCAACGCGATGCAGGTGATCGAGGTCAATTCCAACCCGTCGATCCGCCTGCTGGAGCAATCCGGCCGCGGCGACCTGATCCTGAAGATCTGGCATCATACGTTTTCCGCGACGGGGCTGCTCTAGTGTTCGACCTTCCGAAATTCGGCAACGGCATTTGCCTCAGCCGGATGGCCGAGCTGCTCGACGATCTCGCCATCGATCGGGCGCGGCTGACGCGCATATCGGTGGTCGTCACCGGCTCGAACGGCAAGGGGTCCACCGCGGCCTTCTGCGCCGGGATCGGCCGCGCCTACGGCCTTCGAACCGGGCTGTTCACCTCGCCGCATCTCTACCGTTTCAACGAACGGGTTCAGATCGACGGCGCCGAGATCGGCGATGCCGATCTGGCGGAGCTGTCCCGGCGGATCGAAGCCGCAATCGCCAAAATCGCGGCGAGGCGCGGCGAACAATTCGGCGCCTTCGAAGCCTTGTTCGCGCTGGCCTGTCTGCATTTCCAGGAGACCGCATGCGATTTTGCGGTGTTCGAGGCCGGCATCGGCGGGCGCTATGACGTGACGCGCCTGGTCGGCGCGCTGACGACCTGCGTCACCTCGGTCGATTACGAGCATGTCGCACTGCTCGGCCATTCCCTTGACCTGATCGCCTCCGACAAGAGCGACGCCTGCGCTGCCGGCGGCACTGTCGTCTATGGCGAGAATTGCCGAGCGTTGAAATCTCATCTGATCGAGTATAACCGCCATCGCGAGGTGACCTCGCGCTTTGTCCGCGACGACATCGCGATCGGCGGCGAAACCGCCACCGCAACACGGCAGCAGTTCGATTTCCGGTTCGGCGCCTACGATTTTCCGGCGCTGGACATGGGCTTGCATGGCACGTTTCAATTCAACAATGCCGCCATCGCGGTTGCCCTGTTCCTGCTCTGGCTGCGGCGGGTTCGGCCCGGCGCCGATGCCCCGGGGTGTGAGGCCGCCGTACGATCGGGCCTCCGCGATATCAGTTGGCCCGGCCGCCTCGAAACCATCAAGTCCGACCCGCTCACCGTCGTCGACGTCGGTCATACTCCCGACGGCGTCCGACAATCCCTGGCCAGCCTGAAGGCAATCCATGGCGCGGAGGGCTGGATTCTCGTCGTCGGCATTTCCAGCGACAAGAACGTCGACGAGATCGTCGGCGCGCTGGCGCCGTCGTTCGACACCATCATCTGCACCCGCGCGCACCACAAGGGCGCGGAGGCGACGGCGATCGCTGGCGCGGTGCGCAAGGCCAATCCGCAGGCCGATATACACATCGCCGCGACGGTGGCGGACGCCGTGACGATGAGCCGGCGACTCGCCGCCGCGCAACAGCGAAAGGTCTACGTGGCCGGCGGACTGTTCCTCGCCATCGAATACGCGACGGTCGCCCGCGGCGGTCGTGCGGAGGACCTGAGCTTTTTCTGACGAGGGCGTCAGCTCTCGTCATTGCGAGCGCAGCGAAGCAATCCAGCCTCCTCGCCTTTTTCGCCAAGGCTGGATTGCTTCGTCGCAAGGGCTCCTCGCAATGAGGGTTGGTTTGCACTAACCTCGAACCCAACGCATAGTGTGCGCAACCGCACGTCAGGGAGACAACGCCGTGAACGAGACCGTCAATCGCCAGATCCTTCTGGTTGAAAAGCCCACCGGAAAGCTCGGGCCCGAGCATTTCAAACTGTCCGAAGCCGGCATTCCCGAGCCTGGGGATGGCGAGGTGCTGCTGAAGGTGCGTTATATCTCGCTCGACGCCGCCAACCGGGCATGGATGCACGGCGCTACCTATCGCGCGGCGGTCGAGACCAATACCGTGATGGCCGGCGGCGGCATCGCCGAAGTGGTGTCGTCGAAGGCGCCGGGATTTGCAGCCGGCGATATCGTGTTCGGCGACACCGGCTGGCAGGATTTCGCGGCGGTGCCGGCAAAGCACCTGAGCAAGATGCCGAAGCTGGAGCCGATGACCCATCTGCTCAGCATCTACGGCATCGCCGGCCTCACCGCCTATTTCGGACTGCTCGACGTCGGCAAGCCGAAAGCCGGCGAGACCGTTGTGGTCTCGGCCGCGGCCGGCTCGGTCGGCTCGATCGTCGGCCAGATTGCTAAAATCAAGGGCTGCCGTGTCGTCGGCATCGCCGGCGGCAAGGACAAGTGCGACTGGCTGGTCAACGAACTCGGCTTCGATGCCGCGGTCGATTACAAGGACGGCGCGGTGTTCAAGGCGTTGCGGGCCGCGGCACCGAAGGGCATCGACGTCTATTTCGACAATGTCGGCGGCGACATCCTGGAGGCCTGCCTGGCGCTGATGAACAATCGCGGCCGCATCGCCTGCTGCGGCGCGATCTCGCAATATGACGGCGTGCCCTCGGCGCACGGTCCGCGCGGCGTGCCCGGCCTGATCGTGGTAAAGCGGCTCATCATGCAGGGCTTCATCGTGATGGATTACATGGATCAGCGCGATCAGGCGCTGAAGGACCTGCAGTCCTGGGTCGCCGCCGGCAAGCTGAAGGTCCAGGAGGACGTCATTGATGGCCTGGAGAATACGCCGAAGGCACTGATCGGATTGCTGGCGGGGGAGAACCGCGGCAAGAGGATGGTGAGGGTGTAACCGCGAGGTTGGTTGGAGGCGCATGGTTAGGGATTGATGCTTCGCGCCCGCTGGACTTCAGGTTCCCTGCGATCGGGAGCGCGAATCCCATGGGTTTCGATCGTGTTTTGCATCGGCGTTGCATGATGATCGAAACATCTCTTTGGTTTCGTGTGTGATTCCCGCGCCGGACGGCGATTGATCGCGATGGCCGGTGCCGCGGGTCCCGGGCGTCTGCGACATCCGCCACCAGCGCAATCCTTGCGATACTTCGATCCGGCGCGCAACCCGTGCAATACTGGCGCCGGCCGCGACCGCCCCGATGCCGCCGCAATCCCTCTCGCCGTCCACTTGCATGCGGTTCCACACCATC
>JAUXWH010000035.1 GCA_030681365.1 Bradyrhizobium sp. | reverse complement strand
CGGCGTCGGCGGCGCGCCGATGCCGGTACCGCTTCGGAAAGTGTGGGAAGCACGCGGCGTCGCGCTGCAGCAAGGTTACGGCATGACCGAGACCAGCCCCGCGGTGCTGACGCTCGACAAGGAAGACGCCGCGCGCAAGGCCGGCTCGTCCGGCAAGCCGGTGCTGCACACCGAAGTGCGGATTGTCCGGCCCGACGGGGCAGATGCCGGCGTCGGCGAACTCGGCGAATTATGGGTGAAGGGGCCGAACATCACGCCGGGCTACTGGAACCGGCCAGACGCGAACAAATCGTCGTTCACCGACGGCTGGCTGCACACCGGCGACGCCGCCAGAATCGACGATGAAGGATTCTACTACATCGTCGACCGCTGGAAGGACATGTACATTTCCGGCGGCGAGAACGTCTATCCGGCCGAGGTCGAGAACGTGCTGCACCAGCTCGCCGCGATCGCCGAGGCCGCCGTGATCGGTATTCCCAGCGAGCAATGGGGCGAGACCGGGATGGCGATCGTCGCGGTCAAGCCGGGCCACAGCATTACCGAGGCGGAGATCCACGCACATTGCGAGGCCAATCTGGCGCGCTTCAAGCGACCGCGGCTGATAAAATTCATCGCCGCACTGCCGCGCAATGCCACCGGGAAGATCCACAAGCCGACCTTGCGGAAGGATTTTGGCGCGGAGAAGGTGACGGACGGCGCCTCGTAAGGACACCTGTAGCAGCTAACGCGAGGCTTCTTTTCTTCTCCCCTCCTCCCGCGCGCGAAGCGCGTGGGAGGGAGGGGAGAAGTCAGGACTTCGCCGCCTTCTTCGGCCGCGGCGGGCCCTCCAGCGGCGGCAGCGACTTGATGTATTCCGCCATCGCCGCGCGATCCTCCGCCGACAATTGCGAGGTGTTGCGGATCACGCGCACCATCGATCCGCCGGCGCTGTCGCCTTCAGGCGTCTGCCCGGTCTCGAGGAAAAAAGCGATATCCTTGGCGCTCCAGTCGGCAAGCCGCTTTTGCGTGATGTTCGGCACCCAGCCCTCGCCTTCCGGATTCGGTCCGCCGGCGAAACGCTGCGCCGCGACGATGCCGCCGAGAAAATTGCGCGGGCTGTGGCATTCGGCGCAATGACCGAATCCGTTGACAAGGTAAGCGCCGCGATTCCACTGCGCCGAGCGCGCGGGATCCGGCTGAAAAGGCCTGTCGTCCGCGAACAGGAATTTCCAGATTCCGACGTTGCGCCTGACATTGAACGGAAACGGCACGTCGTGATCGCGCACCTTGCCGGCCACCGGCGCCAGCGTCTTCAGATAGGCGAACAGGTCTCTGATGTCTTCGATCCGGGCATTGGCGTAGGAGGCATAGGGAAACGCCGGAAAATAATGTGCGCCCGACGGCGCGGTGCCCTTCAGCACCGCGCTGACGAATTCGGCTTCGGTCCATCGCCCGATGCCGTCGGTTGGATCCGGCGAGATGTTGGGCGAGTGGAAGGTGCCGAACGGCGACGGGATGGCGAGGCCGCCGCCGAGTTTCAGCCGGTCGGGCTGGCCCGGCACGGCATGGCATGAGGAACATCCGCCGGCATTGAACGTTGTGAGGCCGTTGGCCGGGTCAGGCGTGTAAGCCGGCAGCGAATTCGCAGCGACCGTCGCAGGAATTGTCAGCCACCAGAAAATCGCGCCGCCGATGACGGCGGCAACAACAAGCGCCAGGAAGATTCGTCGCAACATTCACCGATCCGTCATCAAGGGGTAGAGTCTGGCGGCCAGTATGGCCGTTATTGCAGCCCGGCGCTGCCTGAAATTGAGGGCGTTCAAGCCGGCCCCGCGGGAATAATCCCGCGATTCCGCTGTTTTGAAGATTGGCACCACCATGTCGCGTAACAGGGAGAAAACCATGTCGACCACCAGGACCATGCTTGCCACGCTTGCGCTCGGAGCAGCATTTGCCTTTGCCGGACCCGCCTTCGCCGACAAGATGAAGGTGACCCTCGACGGCAAGGCCGAAGTTCCCGCCAACACCTCCGCCGGCAAGGGCACCGCCGACCTCGACTACGATGCCGCCAGCAAGAAGCTGAGCTGGAAACTGACCTATTCGGGGCTCACCGGTCCCGCTACCGCGGCGCATTTCCATGGACCCGCCGAAGCCGGCAAGAACGCCGGCGTCGCCGTGCCGATCCCCAATGCCGGCTCAAGCCCGGTCGAAGGCAGCGCCATCCTGACCGATGCCCAGGCGGCCGACCTGATGGCCGGCAAGTATTACATCAACGTCCACACCGCAGCCCATCCGGCCGGCGAAATCCGCGGCCAGGTGACGAAGTAAGACTTCGCACCGGCGGTGACGAAGTAAGACTTCGCACCGGCGGTGAAGAAGTGAGGCCTCGCGCCTGAAATAAAAAAGAGGGCGGACGCTTCAAACGCCCACCCTCTTTGAATTTTCGTAGCCCGGATCAGCCCTTCTTGAGGCGGTAGGTCTCGTGGCAGGCACCGCATTCCTTGCCGATGCCGGGGAAATTCGCTTTCAGCGTATCGAGATCCTTGACCTTCGCCTTGGCTTCGTTGACCACCTTGGCGAAGCTCGCGACCTTGGCGTCGTAGCCGGCCTTGTCTGTCCAGATCTTCGGCGAGGGACTGAAATCGCCCTCCCACTTCGCGTCCTTGACGCTGTCCGGGAACATGGTCGGCAGCTTTTTGGCGGTGTCGACGAACTGGTTGAGCGCGGCATCGACCGCGGCCTGATCGTAGGGCTTTTCGCCCTTGAACATCGGGCCCAGCACGGCGCCCATGTTCTTGCCGTTGGCCTTCATGGTATCCTGGGCAAGCTTGACGGCATCCTGCTGCGCCATTCCCGCGCCAGCGCCCAGCACCAACGTTGTCACCACCACGATCGTTCGCATCATCATCGCTCAAATTCCCCCTTGCTTCAGATCCCGCCTATTCGCTGTCCGCGAATGGCGCCGATTATGGTCCCAACCCCGCGCCCCGGTTTTCATTCCCGGCACGCGACAAAAATATCAGAGACTATGCTGGCGCTGGTGTTCGCGGATCGCGACCCAGACCCGCTCGGGGGTCGCCGGCATGTCGATGTGGTCGATCTTGTATTCGCGCCACAGCCCCTCGATGATCGCATTGACGACCGCCGGACAGGAGCCGATCGCGCCGGCCTCGCCCGCGCCCTTGACGCCCAGCGGATTGGTCGTGCAGGGCACGTTGTGGGTCTCGAACACGAATGACGGACCATCGGCCGCGCGCGGCAGCGCATAGTCCATGAATGTGCCGGTGACGAGCTGGCCGTCCCTGGGATCATAGACCGCCTGCTCCATCAGGGCCTGGCCGATCCCCTGCATCGCGCCGCCATGAACCTGGCCGGCCAGCAACAGCGGATTCAGCGTCACCCCGAAATCGTCGACGATGACATACTGGATGATCGCGATGATGCCGGTGGCGGGATCGATCTCCACCTCGGCCAGATGGGTGCCGTTGGGGTAGGTGCCGTCGGCGCTGGTGAAGGTCGCGGCCGCCTTCAGCTTCGACGGATCGACGCCCGGCCGCTTGGCCAGATCGGCGAAGCTGATCGAGCGGTCTGTGCCGGCGATCCGCACGATGCCGTTGCTGATCTCGAGGTCGCCGACGCTGGTTTCCAGCGCCTCGGCGGCGATCTCGCGCAAATTCGTCCCCAGCGTGCGGGTGGCGCGCTCGACGCAGACGCCGCCGGTCGGGATCGAGGCCGAGCCGCCGGTGCCGAGGCCGGTGGCGATGCGGTCGGTGTCGCCCTGGAAGATATGCACGCGTTCCGGCGCGAGGCCGAACTGCTCGGCGACGATCTGCGCATAGGCGGTCTGGTGGCCCTGCCCGCTCGACTGCGTGCCGATCAGGATGGTGACGTCGCCATTGGGATCGAGCGCCACATTGGCGGTCTCCTCGCCCATCGTGCCGCACACCTCGACATAGGTGCCGAGCCCGATGCCGCGCACCAGCCCCTGTTTCTTCGCGGCCTTGGCGCGCCTGGGAAACTCCTTCCAGTTGCCGATCTCCATCGCCCGCTTCATGTGCGCGGTGAAGTCGCCGGAGTCGTACACCTTGCCGGTCGCGGTCTTGTAGGGCATCGCGCGCGGCGTGATGAAGTTCTTGCGCCGGATGGCGTCCGGCGCCATGCCGAGTTTTCGCGCGGATGCATCGACCAGCCGCTCGATCACGTAAGCCGCCTCGGGACGTCCGGCGCCGCGATAGGCGTCGACCGGCACGGTGTTGGTGAATACCGTGCGGACCCGGCAGTGGAAGGCCTGGATGTCATAGAGCCCGGGCAGCATGCCGGCGCCGCCATGCGGAATGTAGGGTCCGAAGGTCGACAGATACGCGCCCATGTCGCCCATCAAATCGACGTCCATGCCGAGAAACCTGCCGTCCTCGGCCAGCGCCATCCGCGCCGTGGTGACGTTGTCGCGGCCCTGCGCGTCGCCCATGAAATGATCGGCGCGATCGGCGGTCCATTTGACGGTGCGGCGCAGCCGGCGCGCGGCGACCGCGACCAGCGCGTATTCGCGATAGGGAAACAGCTTGGTGCCGAAACCGCCGCCGACGTCAGGACAGATCACCCGCATCTTCTCGACCGGGATCTTCAGCACGTTCAGGCACAGGATATC
>JAUXWH010000034.1 GCA_030681365.1 Bradyrhizobium sp. | reverse complement strand
GGCGGCCGGGACGTGATCTCCATCAATGCGTCAAACGAATGCGTGGCGATGCTCATGTCGAACTCCTCAAATGGGGTTGGGATGCAAAGCGGGCTGAAACGCAAGAAGGCCGCACTTTGCGGGTGCGGCCTTCTCGAAAACGTTGCTGATCCCTATGCTTCTGCGTTGTCGTCGGACACGGCGCGACCCATCATCGTCGAGCGAGCGACGACGGAAAGTGGCGCGGGTGTTGGTCCGGGACTGGATCATGGCGCAGGGCCATACAGCTGAACGGTCGATGATGTCAAGCGGTGTCAAAACCCCGCGACGCTGCCGTGCAGGTCGTACTGGTCCGATCGCTCGATCTTCGCGGTGACGATTTCGCCGACTTTCAGGGGCCGGCGGCTCGACAGGTAGACCGCGCCGTCGATCTGCGGCGCGTCGGCCCTGGAGCGGCCCTTTGAGACGGTCGGGCCGACTTCATCGATGATGATCTGCTGCCGCGTGCCCACCTTGCGCTTCAGGCGGCGGGCGGAAATCTTCTGCTGCCGCGCCATCAGCGCATTCCAGCGCTCCTGCTTGATTTCCGGCGGCACGTGGTTGCCGAGCGCGTTCGAGGTCGCGCCCGCGACCGGCTCGTATTTGAAGCATCCGGCGCGATCTATCTCGGCTTCCTCGAGCCAGTCGAGTAGATAGGCAAAGTCGGAATCGGTCTCGCCGGGGAAGCCGACGATGAAGGTCGAGCGCAGCGTCAGCTCGGGACATTGCTCGCGCCACTTCTTGATCCGCGCCAGCGTCTTGTCCTGTGCAGCGGGGCGCTTCATGGCTTTCAGGACTTCCGGGCTGGCGTGCTGGAACGGGATGTCGAGGTAGGGCAGCACCTTGCCCTCGGTCATCAGGCCGATGACTTCGTCGACATGCGGGTAGGGATAGACATATTGCAGCCGGACCCAGGCGCCGAGTTCGCCGAGCTCCTTAGCGAGATCAAAGAATTTGGCGCGGACCTGGCGATCCTTCCAGGGGCTGTCGGCATATTTGATGTCGACGCCGTAGGCCGAGGTGTCCTGCGAGATCACCAGCAATTCCCGGACGCCGGCCGCGACCAGTTTTTCCGCCTCGCGCAGTACCTCGCCCGCCGGCCGCGATACCAGGTCGCCGCGCAGTTTCGGGATGATGCAGAAACTGCAGCGATTGTTGCAGCCTTCGGAAATCTTCAAATAGGCGTAGTGCCGCGGCGTCAGCTTGACGCCTTGCGGCGGCACCAGATCGAGGTGCGGATTGTGCACCGGCGGCAGCGCGCGATGCACGGCGGCCAGCACGCTTTCATATTGCTGCGGCCCTGATATCGAGAGCACGCCGGGGTAGGCGGCCTCGATCTGCTCGGGTTCCGCACCCATGCAGCCGGTGACGATCACCTTGCCGTTCTCGGCCATCGCCTCGCCGATCGCGCCCAGCGATTCCTGCTTGGCGCTGTCGAGAAAACCGCAAGTGTTGACGATGACGATGTCCGCGCCGTCATGCTTGCGCGCCAGCTCATAGCCTTCGGCGCGCAGCCGGGTGATGATCCGCTCGGAATCCACCAGCGCCTTGGGACATCCCAGGGAAACAAAGCTGACTTTGGGCGCGGTGGCCTGGTTCATGTCGGATCTGCCTGATTGATGGGCAGGAGCTAGTCCCAATTGTCCATAATTACAAGGCTTTAAGCCGGCTTCGGGCGTGCTAAGAGGTGCTTTGCCGGAAATGCGAGTGATCGATGGGCTCCGAGACGTCTCCCAAAATCGTCATTGTTGACGAAAGCCCGATCCGCGCAGCGATCCTCGAGGAGGGGCTGCGGGAGGCGGGCTTTACCGGCGTCACGCATATCAGCGAGATGCACAATCTCCTGGCCCGGGTCTATGCGCTGGACCCCGACGTCATCCTGATCGACCTGGAAAACCCCAGCCGCGACGTTCTGGAGCAGATGTTCCAGGTCAGCCGCGCGGTGCGCCGGCCGATCGCGATGTTCGTCGACCAAAGCGACTCGGCCTCGATCCAGGCCTCGGTCGATGCCGGCGTTTCCGCCTATATCGTCGACGGCCTGAGGAAGGAGCGGATCAAGCCGA
>JAUXWH010000016.1 GCA_030681365.1 Bradyrhizobium sp. | reverse complement strand
CCGCATCCCATCCCAACGTTCGGTGACGATGGCCAACGCCCCTTCCTAAGGGGACAGGATGGCGGGATTCATAGTGGTGATTTGGGTTTCGGGAAAAGCGAAATTTTACCCGACGGGTTGATTTGTCGCATCGCGTCGGGTCCGCAATCACGCACGGCGTGGATTGCGCCGCGGCTCGGAACCCAACCTTACGACCACCGCCTTGCCAGCAGCGTTTAGCCACCCCTTGCCCGCGACGATGTCGTGCCAAAAAAATGTCGGCGGCTTGTAGGATGGACCGGGCGCCAATCGTCTTGAATGAACTGACCTGTAATAACTGCAATCGGAGTGGATAAGCATGGCCAAGAATACGATCTGCCTCTGGTACGACAAGGACGCCGAGGCTGCGGCGCACTTCTACGCCAAAACTTTCCCGGACAGTGCGGTCGCGGCCGTTCATCGCGCGCCCGGCGATTTTCCCGGCGGCAAGCAGGGGGATGTGTTGACGGTGGAATTCACGGTCGCCGGCGTTGCTTGCCTCGGCCTCAATGGCGGTCCCGTTTTCAAGCACAGTGAAGCGTTCTCCTTTCAGATCGCGACCGACGACCAGGAAGAAACCGACCGCTATTGGAACGCGATCGTCGGCAACGGCGGCCAGGAGAGCGCGTGCGGCTGGTGCAAGGACAAATGGGGCCTGTCCTGGCAGATCACGCCGCGGGTGCTGACCGACGCGCTCGCCGCCGGCGGCGCCGAAGCCAGGCGTGCCTTCGAGGCGATGATGGGAATGAAGAAGATCGATGTCGCCGCAATCGAAGCCGCGCGGCGCGGCTGAGCCTGCGAAGCGGCCGGTTACGTGCATCCGTCGACAAGCACCAGCTTGCTCGTCGTCGTATCGTGGCGCACCTTGAACAGGTCTAGGATTTCCGGATCGCCCAGAAAGGCTTCGGCCTTTTCGCGTTCCGGAAACTCCAGGATCACCATGCGTTCGGGCTTCCAGTCGCCCTCGATGATCGTCGGCTCGACCCCTCGAACGATGTATTTTCCCTGATGCCGCGCGATGAAGGCGGGGATTTCAGCGATGTAACTCCTGAAACCATCGAAATTATTTATCGAGAAGTCGAGCACCAGATACGCCTTCATTCGTGACCCCCGCAAAACCCGTCATTTACTCAATCGGCTTCAACCCCGCCTCGATCTCCGCCCGCCGCGGCTCCAGGAACGGCGGCAGCGCCAGTTTCTCGCCGAGGCTCGCCATCGGCTCATCCGTCGCAAAACCCGGCCCATCGGTAGCGATCTCGAACAGGATGCCGTTGGGCTCGCGGAAATACAGGCTGCGGAAATAGAAGCGGTCGATCTCGCCGGAGTGGGGAATCCGCAGTTCAGACAATCGCTGCGTCCAGGCGTGGTATTGCGTCTCGTCCGGCGTGCGGAACGCGACGTGGTGCACGCCGCCCGCGCCCTGCCGGGCCATCGGCAAATCCTTGTCCTCGATCACGTGCAGCTCCGCGGCCGGTCCGCCCTCGCCCATCGCGAATACATGAATATGCGCCCCGTGGGCGGCATAGTCGCGCACCCGGCGCATGTTCATGGCGCCGAGCAGGACCTGGTCGATGGCGGCCAGATCCCGCACCGTGAGCACGATCGGACCGAGGCCGCGGATCTGGTGTTCCGCCGGCACCGCGCTGCGCTCCCACGGCGACGCCATTCCCACCCCGCCGTCATCGACCAGCACCAGCCGCTGGCCTTCGCCATCCTCGAAGGGCAGCGTCAGCCGGCCGTCGACTTCAACGACATCGCCGGTCACGCCGCCGGCCCGCTTCAGGCGGTCGCGCCAGTAGCCGAGGCTGGCTTCGCCGGCGATCCGCAATCCGGTGCGGGAAATGCTGTTGGCTCCGCGCCGCTCCGGGGCTGCCGAAAAATCGAAAAAGGTGAGGTCGGTGCCGGGATTGGCCTTCCCGTCGGCGTAGAACAGGTGATAGGCGCTAACGTCGTCCTGGTTGACGGTCTTCTTGACCAGCCGCATGCCGAGCAGGCCGGTATAAAACGCCAGATTCTCGCGCGGTTTCGCTGAAATCGCGGTCAGGTGATGAATCCCGGTCAGTTGCATCGCTTGTTCCCTCGCGCGTCGTTCCGTCGCCGCCCAAAGCCAGTCCGGCCGGTTTGGGACGCTCGTTAACATGATGTAGGGTGCGTCTCCAGACTACCCCGCGCCGCTCGTTCAAGGACCGCACCATGCCCGACCACCTGATCGTTTCAGATGAAGATGCCACGCGCGTAATCACGCTGCGGCGGCCGGAAAAGAAAAACGCGATCACGCAGGACATGTATCGCGAGATCAGCGACGCGATCAACAGCGCGCAGACCGACCGCGACATCCGCTGCATCGTCATCACCGGCGGTTCCGGGGTGTTCACCGCCGGCAACGACCTCGAGGATTTTCTGAAGGACGGCACTGCCAGTTCGGACGCGCCCCGCAAATCCAATGCCATCAAGTTTCTCTATGCGCTGGCGCACAACGCCAAGCCGATCGTCGCCGCGGTCGACGGCATCGCGATCGGCATTGGCACCACCATGCTGTTCCATTGCGATTACGTGGTCGCCTCCGCGAGTGCGACCTTCTCGACGCCCTTCATCCATCTCGGGCTGGTTCCGGAAGGCGCCTCCAGCCTGTTGATGCCGCGCACCATGGGACACCAGCGCGCCTTCTCCACCCTGGTGATGGGCCGCAAGGTTTCAGCCGAGGATGCGCGGCTTGCCGGCTTTGTCAGCGAAGTGGTGGCGCCGGGCGAGACCGAAGCCGCGGCGCGCAAGGTGGCGCGCGAAATCTGCGCGCTGCCGGCGGAAGCCGTGGCGATCTCGCGCAAACTGCTGAGACCGTCGCCGGAAGACCTGACGCGACGGATCGACCAGGAGAGCCATCTGTTCGGCGAGCGCATGCGCTCGGCGGAAGCGGTGGCCGCGTTCCAGGCGTTCTTCGCGCGCAAGAAGGCATGAGGGCGAAGTCTGGTGAATTCGTCGTGCCGCCGGTCGTAACATGAGACATTCACTTCCGCTGATCTTTAGCGCCGTCATGCTGGCGGCGCCGGCCCCCGCATTGGCGCAATCCGCGCCGGTCGAATTACGCATCCTCGCCATCAATGATTTCCACGGCTATTTGCAGCCGCCACCCGGCGGGATTCGGATCGCCGATCCCGAGGACAAGACCAAGAAGATCGCGTTGGAGGCCGGCGGCGCCGAGCACATGGCGACCGCGGTCAGGCAACTGCGCGACGGTCACGCCAACACGATCTTCGTCGCCGCCGGCGACCTGATCGGCGCCAGCCCGTTCCTGTCAGCGATGTTTCACGACGAGCCCACCATCGAATCGCTTGACATGATGGGGCTCGCGGTGGCCGCCGTCGGCAATCACGAATTCGACGAGGGCAAGAACGAGCTGCTGCGGATGCAGAACGGCGGCTGCCATCCGATCGACGGATGCCGGGGACCGCATCCTTTCCTCGGCGCAAAATTTCGCTATCTGGCCGCCAGCACCTTCGAAAAGCGCACCGGCAAGACCGTGCTTCCCGCCTACGCGATCAGGGTGTTCGGCGGCATTCCCGTGGCCTTCATCGGCTTGACCTTGAAGGGCACGCCGAACCTGGTCGCGCCGACAGGCGTCGCCGGCCTGGAATTCAGGGACGAAGCCGACACCGTGAACGCACTGGTGCCGGAACTGAAGGCCCATGGCGTCGAGGCCGTCGTGGTGCTGATCCATGAAGGCGGTTTCCCGACCGGAGACTATAATGAGTGCCCCGGCATCTCCGGACCGATCGTCGACATCGTCAAGAAATTCGATCGCGCGGTCGATGTGGTGGTCAGCGGCCATACCCATCGGCCCTATGTCTGCGACATCGACGGCAGGCTGGTCACCTCGGCCGACAAATACGGCACCATCGTCACCGCGATCGACCTCAAGCTCGATCCCGCCACCCGCGACGTCATCAGCGCGAAGGCCGACAACGTCATCGTCCGCACCGACGCCTTTGCCAAGGACTCGCAACAGACCGCCCTGCTCGACTCCTACGACCGCCTGGCCGCGCCGATCGCCAGCCGTCCGGCGGGGTCGATCACCGAGACGCTGTCGCGCATGCCCAATGCATCAGGCGAAAGCGTGCTCGGCGACATCATCGCCGACGCCCAGCTGGCCGCGACCCGGGCCGAGACCAATGGCGGCGCGGTGATCGCCTTCACCAATCCCGGCGGTGTCCGCAGCGATATCACGCGCAAGGACGGAGGAGCGGTGACCTATGGCGACGTGTTCGCCAGCCAGCCGTTCCGCAACCAGCTGGTGACGCTGACGCTGACGGGCATGCAGATCAAGAACATGCTCGAGCAGCAATGGCTCGATCCGAAGCGGCCGCGGATCCTGCACGTCTCGGCGGGGTTCAGCTACAGCTGGGACGGCGCCAGGCCGGTCGGCGATCGCGTGGTGGCCGACAGCCTCTCGCTGAACGGCGTGCGCATCGATCCCGCAACGAACTACCGCATCACGGTGAACAACTTTCTCGCGGTGGGCGGCGACGGATTTACCGTCCTCACCGAGGGCACTGCGCCGCAGGTCGGGGTCTACGACGTCGACGCGCTGTACGCCTATTTCAGGGCGAACAGTCCGATCGCGCCCGCCCCCGGAAACCGCATCGTGCGAATGAACTGAAATGCCGGCGATATCGGCGGTCCCGGCCCTTTCCCAAGCGGCGCCGACCACCTAGATTAGCCCTTCCTCGCAAAGCGCTTCCCGCGCCAGGGTATTGCATGACCACATTGCTGCTGACGCATCCGGCCTGCCTCGACCATGTCACGCCGCCAGGCCACCCGGAACGCGCCGACCGGCTGCGCGCGGTCGGCGAGGTGCTCGGCGAAGATCGCTTCAACGCCCTGGTGCGCGGCGAAGCGCCGGAGGGCAGTCTGGATTCGGTCATGCTGTGTCATGGCGAGCACTATGTCGGGGAGCTCCGGCATATCGCGCCGTCGAGCGGCCTGATCTATATCGACGGCGATACCTCGATGTCGCCGGGCACCTGGGAAGCGGTGATGCGCGGCGTCGGCGGCGCCGTCACCGCTACCGATGCCGTCATGTCAGGCAAGCATGCCAACGCGTTCGTCGCGGTGCGTCCGCCGGGCCACCACGCCGAGGCCAACAAGCCGATGGGCTTCTGCTTCTTCGACAACGCCGCGATTGCCGCGCGCCACGCCCAGCGCAAATACGGCATCGCTCGCGCCGCCGTGGTCGATTTCGACGTGCAACACGGCAACGGTACCCAGGATATTTTCTGGTCTGACCCGACCGTGATGTATTGCTCGACGCACCAGATGCCGCTGTTTCCGGGCACCGGCGCCAGCGGCGAGCGCGGCGAGCACGACACCATCGTCAACGCGCCGCTGGCCTCGGAAGACGGCAGCGCCAAATTCCGCGCCGCGTTCGAAAACGTGATCCTGCCGCAGCTACGCAAGTTTTCGCCCGAGCTGATCATCGTCTCGGCCGGCTTCGACGCGCATTTCCGCGATCCGCTGGCGTCGCTCAACCTGCAGGCGGAGGATTTCGGCTGGGTCACGCGCCAGCTGATGGACGTCGCCTACGCCAGCGCCGGCGGCCGGATCGTTTCGGTGCTCGAGGGCGGCTACGACCTGCAGGGCCTGAAAGAGTCGGTGGCGTCGCACGTCACCGCATTGATGGGCGCGTGAATTCCCGCCACAATACATCCGCATAGATCCATTTGAGTCTGCGCCTCGCCAAGCGGCGCATCCGGGAAAGCAATATGGCCGAAAACACCCAAACGGACGTCAAGAAGCTGAGCTTCGAACGCGCGATCGAGGAACTGGAATCGATCGTCAAGCGGCTCGAGGACGGCAAGGTGCCGCTGGAGGAATCGGTGGCCATCTACGAGCGCGGCGAGGCCCTGAAACGGCGCTGCGAGGAGCTGCTGCGGCAGGCCGAAGCGCGGGTCGACAAGATCACCACCGATTCCAGCGGCCAGGTCACCGGTACCGAGCCGCTCGACGTGCAGTGACGGCCAGCCGCCCGGCCGGATTGACATCGCTCTCGGGCAGTCGCTCTCGGGCAACAGGTGAGAACAATAGGCGATTTCGCCGGCAGGCGGCCCGGGAGGGGCTGAATTAGTTCTTGGCGGGTTGAGCGGCCTGATATAGTCCGGCCGTCAGTCCGGGGATCATCGTTACGTGCGCGTTCAGCACCGCCATATCATCTATGTGCAGGGATACGATCCGCGCGGGCTTGCGCAGTACTACCGCATGTTCAGGACCGAACTGCGCAAGTTTGGCCGGCTGTATCAGCTCAACGCCACCATGAGCCGCCCGCAGACCTCGCCCGACGGCGAAACCGCGTCGTGGTCGATCGAGACCAAGGCCGGCGATTGGCAGACCCGCACGGCCTATGATTTCCTGCGGTTCGAGGACCTGATCCAGCGCGACCTTGCCGCACCGATCTGGAGCACGGTCTTTCACGCCATGTGGATCTACTGGCGGCTGGTCTTCCGCGGCACCATCGCGCGGTTCTGGCGGGCGCATTGGCGGTTCGCGACCTTCATCACCTACCCGCATTTCCTGCTGTTTCTGGAGGTGCTGGGGTCGTTTGGCATCGCCTTCGGCTTCGCGAAGGGCTTGCAAGCCCTCGGCGTTCCCGACCTGTTCGGCATGGCTGCCGCGGCGGTGCTGTTCGTCGCCGTCCTGGGCTCGGTGCTGAAATACACGGAAAACGCCACCTACCTGCTCTATTTGTTGTCCGACACGATCTGGACCTGGGAATTCTCGCACCGTCAGCGGCCGGACTGGGACGCGCGGATCGACCGTTTCGCACAATACCTCGTCAAGACAGCGCGCTGCAGCGATGCCGAGGAAATCGTCGTGGTCGGCCACAGTTCGGGATCGTTTCTGGGGATCGAAATCCTGGCGCGCGCGCTCAGGCTCGACCCTGACCTCGGACGGCATGGCCCGCGCGTCGTCCTTTTGACCATCGGCGGCAATTTCCCGATCGTCGGCTTTCATGCCGCTTCGCAGAATTTCCGCGACGATCTTCGCTTGCTGGCGGTGGAGCCTTCGATCGACTGGATCGACTGCCAGTCGCGCAAGGATGTGATGAATTTCTATCCGTTCGATCCGGTTGCGGGCCACGGCATCGACGTCGGAGCGGCCCGGCGCAACCCCACCATCGTGCCGGTCCGGTTCCGCGAAATCATCAAGCCCGAGCATTACAACCTGTTCCGCTGGCAGTTCTTTCGGGTCCACTTCCAGTTCGTGATGGCCAATGAGCGGCCGCATGCCTATGACTTTTTCATGATTGTCTGTGGTCCGATCCCGCTAAGCGACCGCATGGCTCGTCCCGAGGATGCTCTGGCGATCGCGACCGGCGATGCCACCGCCCGGGAATGGGCCTGGAAAAGGCTTGAATCCGCCCGTGCCGGCCCGGCGGATGCCGCGAAATTGGGCGAGATGGAACCTTCGGCGCGGCGCCGCGGTTGAAAGCCGGTCCCCCCGCCCCTTTAACCGTGGTGCGTGGCAGCGCCCCGGCGGGTTGGCTTTAGCGGCCGCTTTGGTGTAAAGCTTGGAGTTCTATGGGCTATTGAGGGCACCCTGCCGCGAATTTCGGCAAGGTTAAGCGCCTCAAATGGCTGACAAAATTTTCTGGGAAGGGCGAAGCCGCCAAAGGTGATGCATATCACATTGACCGATCCGGAACGCGACTAGGCTTTCTCATCAGGCTTCGGCCTGCTCAGTAGCATCCGGCGCCCGGGTTTTCGCTGCGCCGATGTTGCGCAACCTATCTCACGTCGGGCAGTTCGTCCCGACATGCAAAATTGGAATATCGCTGTGACCACATTCAGTAAAACGCCGCTTCTCGACACGATCCGCACCCCGGACGACCTGCGTCGGCTCAAGGTGGAGCAGGTGCGGCAGGTTGCCGACGAATTGCGCCAGGAAACCATCGATGCCGTCTCGGTCACCGGCGGGCATTTCGGCGCCGGCCTCGGCGTCGTGGAGCTGACCACGGCGATCCACTACATCTTCGATACTCCGCGCGACCGTCTGATCTGGGACGTCGGCCACCAGGCCTATCCGCACAAGATCCTGACCGGCCGCCGCGACCGCATCCGCACCCTGCGCACCGGCGGCGGATTGAGCGGCTTCACCAAGCGCACTGAAAGCGACTACGACCCGTTCGGCGCCGCCCACTCCTCGACCTCGATCTCGGCGGCGCTCGGCATGGCCGTGGCGCGCGACCTCTCCGGCGGCAAGAACAACGTCATCGCCGTGATCGGCGACGGCGCGATGTCCGCGGGCATGGCCTATGAAGCCATGAACAATGCCGGCGCGATGAATTCGCGGCTGATCGTCATTCTCAACGACAACGACATGTCGATCGCGCCGCCGGTCGGCGCAATGTCGGCCTATCTGTCGCGACTGTACTCCGGCAAGACCTACCGCACGCTGCGCGAGGCCGCCAAGCAGCTCGGCACCCATCTGCCGAAAATCATCTCCAACCGCGCCAGTCGCGTCGAGGAATATTCCCGTGGCTTCATGATGGACGGCGGCACGCTGTTCGAGGAGCTCGGCTTCTACTATGTCGGCCCGATCGACGGCCACAATCTCGACCATCTGCTGCCCGTGCTGAAGAACGTCCGCGACATGGAGACCGGCCCGATCCTGGTCCATGTCGTGACCCAGAAGGGCAAGGGCTATGGCCCGGCGGAAGCGGCCGCCGACAAATACCACGCGGTCGTCAAGTTCGACGTCGCCACCGGCGCCCAGTCGAAATCAAAGCCGAATGCGCCCGCCTATCAGAACGTCTTCGGCCAGAGCCTCGTCAAGGAAGCGGAGAAGGACGACAAGATCGTCGGCATTACCGCGGCGATGCCGTCGGGTACCGGCATCGACATCTTCAACAAGGCGTTCCCGGACCGCACGTTCGACGTCGGCATTGCCGAGCAGCATGCCGTGACCTTCGCGGCGGGTCTCGCCACCGAGGGCTACAAGCCGTTCTGCGCGATCTATTCGACCTTCCTGCAGCGCGGCTATGACCAGATCGTCCACGACGTGGCGATCCAGAGCCTGCCGGTCCGCTTCGCGATCGACCGTGCCGGCCTGGTCGGTGCCGACGGCGCCACCCACGCCGGATCGTTCGACAACGCCTATCTCGGCTGCCTGCCCAATTTCGTCATCATGGCCGCCTCCGATGAAGCCGAACTGGTGCACATGGTGGCGACCCAGGTCGCGATCAACGACCGACCGAGCGCGGTGCGTTATCCGCGCGGCGAAGGCCGCGGCGTCGAAATGCCCGAATTCGGCGTTGCGCTCGAGATCGGCAAGGGCCGCATCATTCGCGAGGGCAGCAAGATCGCGTTGCTGTCGTTCGGCACCCGTCTGGCCGAATGCGAAAAGGCTGCCGACGAACTCGCGGCCCTCGGCCTCTCCACCACGATTGCCGACGCCCGCTTCATGAAACCGCTCGATCTCGACATGATCCTGAAACTGGCGCGCGAGCACGAAGTGCTGCTCACCATCGAGGAAGGCTCGATCGGCGGCTTCGGCTCCCATGTGATGCAGACGCTGTCGGACCACGGCATGCTCGATGGCGGACTGCGGATGCGCTCGATGGTGCTGCCCGACGAGTTCATGGACCATGATTCGCCGAACGCGATGTACGCCCGCGCCGGCCTCGACGCCAAGGGCATCGTCGCCAAGGTGTTCGAAGCGCTGGGCAAGGATTTCAAGGCCGAAACGGTGAAGCTGGCCTGAGGTTCGTTCTAGCGAATATTGACCTCATCCTCAGGAGCCGCGCGCTTGCGCGACGTCTCGAAGGATAGGCAGCGGGCACCGGTTCCTCTCATCCTTCGAGACGCGGCGAAGACGCCGCTCCTCAGGATGAGGGCGGAGATACTGTCTCTCATGAAGATCTATCTCGCCGGCCCCGATGTGTTCCTGCCAGACGCCGTCGAGATCGGCAGGCGCAAGGCCGAAATTTGCGCCCGGCACGGCCTGATCGGGCTCTATCCGCTGGATAACGCCGTCGACCTGTCGGCCCGCGATGCTTCGCTCAACATCTTCGGGGGCAACAAGGACATGATGATCGAGGCCAGCGCCATCATCGCCAATCTCACGCCGTTTCGCGGGGCGAGCGCGGATGCCGGCACGGTCTACGAACTCGGCTATATGGCGGGACGCGGGAAACTCTGCCTCGGTTATTGCAACGATCCGACACCCTACGCCGACCGCGTGCGCAAATTCACCACGGTAGAACAGCAGGATGGCCGCCTGGTCGATGCTGACGGCCTGACCGTCGAGGATTTCGGATTGAGCGATAATCTGATGATGATTCATGCGCTCGACCTGCACGGCTGCGCGCTGGTGACGCCACGGCAGGCGACTGCGGATCTCTGGTATGACCTGACCGCCTTTGAGACGTGCGTACGCATGGCTGCCGGGCGGCTCGGCGCCGCGCCGGCGCAGGCATCGAGCCGACCTTGACCAGGCGGAGCACGCCCTCTCCTCGCAAGCGCGCGGATATGCTGCTGGTCGAGCGCGGCCTGTTCGAAAGCCGCGCGCGGGCCCAGGCTGCGATCGAAGCCGGCCTCGTCACCGCCGACGACAAGCAGGTCCAGAAGCCATCCGAGGGCATTGCGGCCGACGCCGTGATTCGGGCGCAGCCCGCCCACCCCTTCGTCTCGCGCGGCGGCGTCAAGCTGGCAGGCGCGCTGGAACTGTATCCCGTTGAGATCGAGGATCACGTCTGCCTCGACGTCGGCGCCTCGACCGGCGGCTTTACCGAAGTGTTGCTGGCGAATGGCGCCAGCCTGGTGTTTGCGATCGACGTCGGCCGCGAGCAATTGCATCCCTCGTTGCGCGGCCACCCCAAGATCGTCTCGATGGAAGAGACCGACATCCGCAGCTTCGAAGGCAAGCGCCTGCCCGCGCGGCCCGACGTCGTGGTGATCGACGTCAGTTTCATCTCGCTGAAATCAGTGCTTCCCGTGGCGCTGTCGCTGGCCGCGGCGCCGATGCATCTCCTGGCACTCATAAAACCGCAATTCGAGGCGCCGCGAAGGCATTCCAAGCGCGGCATCATCCGCAACGCCATGGTGCACCAGGAAGTCTGCGACGACATCACGGCGTTTGCCGCATCGCTCGGCTGCACCGACATCCAGGTGTTTCCGTCGCCGATATCAGGCGGCGACGGCAACATCGAGTTCTTCCTCGGCGCGCGCCGTGGTTGAGCACCTCACCATCGATCACGTCGGCCATCACGGCGACGGCGTCGCCGTTTCGGGCGGAATGGCGATCTATGTGCCGTACGCGCTGTCAGGCGAGACCGTCGAAGTGGCGCCGGTGCCGGGTCATCCCGACCGCCGCCGCCTGCTGCAGGTCGAGGCCGCGAGCCCGCAGCGGATCGCACCGTTTTGCCCGCATTTCGGCATCTGCGGGGGATGCGCGATCCAGCATTGGGAAAGCGAACACTACCGCGTCTGGAAACGCGGCATCGTGGTCGAGACGCTGGCACGGTTTGGCATCGAGTGCGACGTGGATGCGCTGGTCGACGCCCATGGCCGCGGCCGCCGCCGGATCACGCTGCATGCAAGGATGGGCACCCACGAAGTGCTCAAGGTCGGCTTCAGTGCGGCAGGTTTGCACGACATCATTCCGGTCGACCGCTGTCCAATCCTCGATCCCGGTCTGAGCGGCGCGCTCGATGCGGCCTGGGCGTTGGCCGAGCCGTTGACCGTGATCGGAAAACCCCTCGACATCCAGATCACGACCACCGATGTCGGCCTCGACGTCGACGTGCGCGGCTCCGGCCCGCTGCCGTCAACGCTGATCGCGGCACTGTCGCGCCTGGCCGAGCAACACCGGCTGGCGCGGCTGACGCGGCATGGCGAGCTGGTGCTGATGCGCATACCGCCGACCATCATGATGGGTGCCGCCCAGGTGACGTTGCCGCCGGGTTCGTTCCTGCAGGCCACGGTCGCCGGCGAGGAAGCCCTGGCGGCGCTGGTGTCGGGACATTGCAAGCGCTCGAAACACATCGCCGACCTGTTCTGCGGAGTCGGACCTTTTGCCCTGAGACTGGCGGCGAAATCGCGGGTCTCCGCCTTCGACAGCGATGCCGGCGCGGTGACGGCGCTGCAGAAGGCCGCGACCTCGACGTCGGGGCTGAAGCCGGTCAAGGCCGAGGCGCGCGACCTGTTCCGGCGTCCGCTGGTGCCGCAGGAATTGCGCGACTACGACACCGTCGTGTTCGATCCGCCGCGGCAGGGCGCCGAGGCGCAGGCCAAACACCTCGCCGCCAGCAAGATACCCGTGGTGATTTCGGTGTCCTGCAACGTCGCGACCTTCGCGCGCGACGCCCGGATCCTGATCGATGGTGGATACAAAATCGAGAGCGTGACGCCGGTCGATCAGTTCAGGCATACGCCGCATGTCGAGTTGGTAGCGCGGTTCAGGCGGTAGCGGGCTTCGATCTTCGCTGCGTATTTTTTGATGCGCGCTCCGCTTACCCTCCCCTCCAGAGGAGGATAAGAAGAACTCGCCGCTCAAGCGCAGCATCCCTCACCGTCCCCACCGCTCCTGCCAGATCTTCTCGCCGACCATGCAGTTCACCCGCGGTTCCTTCGCCGCCGTCGGGACGACCGGGCGCTCGGGCGTCCGCCCGGCGACCTCCATTACCAGCTTGGTGCGGATCGCCTCCTTGAACTTGTCGCGGTCCTTGATCGCCACCACGAAGGAGCCCGGGCCGCCGATGACGCAGTCCTCGTAGTAGAAATCGAGGTCGCCGATGTCCATCGTCGAATAAGACAGCTCCTTCACCATGATCGGCAGGCCGTTGATGACGACCCCCTTCTCTACCGCGGCATCGCGCGCGACCGCGACCGGCGAGCCGTTGTTGTTGGGGCCGTCGCCGGAGATATCGATCACGCGCCGGATGCCCCGGTGCGGGTTCTCGTCGAACAGCGGCAGGGCGAAATTGATCGCCCCGGAGATCGAGGTGCGCGACGCCCGACGGATCGGCGTTCTCAAAATCTCGGTGGCGACGGCATCGGCGGTCTCCGGGCCGTCGATCACCCGCCAGGGAATAACAAGCTTCTGGTCGTTCGATGCCGCCCATTCGAAGTAGGTCACGGAAATCTTGCCGTTCGGGCCGCTCTTCAGCGCCTGCAGAAATTCCTTGGAGATGATGGCCTGCGCGTAGCCTTCGCGCTGAAGCGCAAGCTCGTCCATGTCCATCGAATAGGAAACATCGACCGCGAGCACCAGTTCGACGTCGACGGACGGATCGGGTTCTTTCCCGGCCAGATGAAGGCCGAACCGGTTGCTGGGGTTCGGCGCGGCGATTCCCGCCACGTCACCTCCGGCCATGGCGCCTGCGACAAGCACCGCCCCGATCGAGACACACCAGCGCATCAGCGGACCTCCCGTCGTCGGCGAAGATGGTGACACGCAAATTGCGGCGCGAAAAGCAGGAACATGAATTGTCCCTACACTTTCAGGTTAGCCACGTGGTTGCCTCATTCGGCCCGGGTTTTCCGGCTTGCGCACCCGTGCCGTCGCCGCCACGCCCGAATTGAACGAAATCCGGCCGTGACGCGACAGATGCAGCGCGCGGCGCGCCGGACCATACGATAAAGACGAACACGGCATCAGCATGGCTACACCCCCGGCTATTCCCGCAGGCGACGGCCTGCCGTCTCGAAGGCGCGCGATCGTGATGTGGGTCGCCCTGTTCGCGTCCGTCAGCGCCATCGTGGCGATGTTTCAGTCGCCGCTGTCGCCGGAGGTGGAGACCGAAGCCGCGCTGGAGCCGCCGCTGACGGCAGCCACGGCGGCCGAGACCTGCCGGCGGCTGTCCAATCTGAACGAGTATCCCTTTGGCGAAGCCGAACGCCGTCGCGCGGAATTACGGCGCAGGAGCTGCGACATGGCGCTCGCGGCGGAGCCGAACAATGCGCTTTTCAAGGTGGCGGTGGCGCGCGCGATGCCGCACAAGCAACGGGCGGAGTCGCTCACCCTGCTGCGCGAGGCGGCCGCCCAAGGCGACGCCGAGGCCAATTACGAGATCTATGAATCGCACAAATCGTCCGACCGCGGCGATCCCGACAGGACGCCAATGGTGCCGCGGGCCGAGGCCGACCGCGCCTTGCGCAAGGCCGCCCAACTCGGCCATGCTGTTTCCATGCGGGTTCTGGCAACCCTGCTCGACCGCGGCACCACCGTGAAGCGCGATGCCGCTGCCGCGCGATACTGGGCGGAGCGCGCCCTCGACAACCCCGCCAAGGATGAGAGCCGTGGGAACCTCCAGGTGTTCCTCGGACGCCTGCTGGTGGCGTCGGACAAGCCAGAGGACCGTACCCGTGGGATGGAGATCCTCGAACGATTGAGCGAGCCCGGGCACTACCAGTACGGTGCCAGGACCGAACTCGCGAAGGCGATCCGCAAACGGGATCCGGTGCGTGCGCGAAAGCTGCTCGAGGAGGCCCGCCGTCCCGATCCCGGCGGCGCGACGCCTGTGCTCGCGGAAATGCTGATCGCCGGCGAAGGCGGCCCGGCCGATCCGAAGCGCGCGCTGTCGCTGCTGCGAGCCCCCACGGACACCGTCAGCGTCAAGGGCGTGCTCGGGCAAGTCTATCTCGAAGGCAAACTGGTGCCGCGGGACGTGCAGCAGGCGGTGAACCTGATCGACATGGCCGGCATATGGGATCTCGACGCCAGGCTGCAGGTCGTGCGGTTGCTCGCGGCCCACCCGCAAACGCGGGTCGCCCATCCCAAACACCTGCTGTACTACGCGCTCGAGGCTGCGGAACTCGATGAACCCGGGGCCATGGCCGCGCTGATCGAATTGAAACTGTCCGACAATGCCCAGTTCCAGGACCGGTCCGGAGCCTGTAAACTGATCGAGACGGCCGTCAGTCGCGGCGATCAAACGATGACCCCGCGCCTTTCGGAGTGCCGCGCCAACTGATCAAGCGCGGCCGCCCGTTGAGGAGGTCCCGCAGGAATGATCGACGTCGTTACCAAGCCGAAGACAAAAGTCAAAACCAAGACCGAGCGGCCCCGGCTGCACAAGGTCATCCTGGTCAACGACGATTTTACGCCGCGCGAGTTCGTCGTCACGGTGCTGAAGGCCGAATTCCGCATGACCGAGGACCAGGCGCACAAGGTCATGATCACGGCGCACCGGCGCGGCGTCTGCGTGGTTGCCGTCTTCACCAAGGACGTGGCCGAGACCAAGGCGACGCGCGCCACCGACGCCGGCCGCGCCAAGGGCTACCCGCTGCTGTTCACCACTGAACCGGAGGAATAGCCGGCGCGCGCCGGAGTCTCATCCAGCAGGCCGTAGACACGCTCGGCTTTCGAGAACCCCGCGATCGGAAACTCACCGAGGTCGTCCCAGCCGCCGGCGCAGATCCCGGCGAACCCGGCCGAGGCCACCACGGTGCGGTTGAGCTTGCCCGCTATCTTTTCCAGCCTTGCCGCCAGATTGACGGCGGGACCGATGCAGGTGAAATCGAGCCGGTTGCCGCCGCCGATATTGCCGTACAGGATTCGTCCGACATGCAGCGCCACGCCGAAGCGGAAGCGCTCGACGGTCTCGCCGACCGGATAGTGCATCGCCTCGACGCTGGCGCGGGATTCGCGCGCGGCGTCCAGCACCTGAGCGCACACCTGCCTGACATCGCCGACATATTCGTCGATCGGAAACACCGCGAGCAGCCCGTCGCCCATGAATTTCAGAACCTCTCCGCCATGGTCCCTGATCGCGGCCACCTGGCAGTCGAAATAGCTGTTGAGGATGTCGACCACGGTCTCGGCCGGCAGCCGGTCCGACAGCGCGGTAAAGCCGCGCAGATCCGACAGCCAGATCGCGGCATCCATGGTGTCGGTATGGCCGCGGCGAATCTGGCCTTTCAGGATCCGTTCGCCGGCGCGGTTGCCGACATAGGTGTCGAGCAGCAGCGATGAAGTGCGGCGCCACTGGATGATCTCGATGACCCGCGCCAGCGCCGGCACCAGCGCGCGCAGCGCGGCCGATTGCTGGTCGGTGAAGCCGCCGGGCTGTTTGGTGGTCCAGCTCGATGCGTTGCTCAACCCATCGGTAAACAGCAGCGGCAGTGCGATGTAATCGGTGACGCCTTCGGCGCGCAGGTCATCGAAAATCGGAAAGCGGCTGCCCTTCAGCTGTTCCAGCCGGCCCCGAACTTCCTTGCCCTCCATAAAAACGATCATCAGCGGGCTATTCATGAAAAGCGGAGATCCCAGAATATTGAAATCCACCGTGCCCATTTCGACTTCGGCGCCGAGCCGCCAGATAAAATTGTAGCCGTAGATATCGGGATGCAGCGTGCGGACGAAGACGCCGACCCGCCACAGCGGCAGGCCGGCCGCCACCAGCCGTTCGCAGATTTCCGCCATCATCCGGGTCGGGCTGGCCGCCGAGCGCGCGCCGTCGATCAGCCAGTCGGTAATCTTCTGCAATTCGGGTTGGTTCATGACCGCACCATGTGGGTGGAAGTTCGCCGGACGTCAAGCCGAGCCAGTCGCATAGACTGATGGCGCGAGCCGGCGTGACCCGGCGGCGAAGGTGCGCTAGCCTGATTCCAACAACACAAAATGGGGAAGCGTCACGGTGTACGACTTTATCATCGTCGGCGGCGGCTCGGCGGGCTCGGTCATGGCCCACCGGCTCTCCGCCAAAAGCGTCAACAAGGTCCTGCTGTGCGAAGCCGGCCAGGACACGCCGCCCGGCAACGAACCGCCGGAAATCCGCGACAGTTATTCGGGACAGGCCTATTTCGATCCGCGCTTCCACTGGACCGAGCTGAAGGTCACCACGCAAATCGTCAGCCACAACAACCCCGAAGCGGACCGCCCGCCGTTGCGCAAATACGAGCAGGCGCGCGTGCTGGGCGGCGGCTCCTCGATCAACGGCCAGATGGCCAATCGCGGCGCGCCAACCGACTATGCGGAGTGGGAGGCGCGTGGCGCCGCAGGCTGGAACTGGAACGACGTGCTGCCCTACTTCAGGAAAGTCGAGCGCGACCTCGATTGCGACGGACCGCTGCACGGCAAGGACGGCCGCATCCCGGTGCGCCGCATCCCCAGGGAGCACTGGACCCGGCACAGCCAGGCGATGGGCGAGGCCTGCAAGCTCGCCGGCTACAGCTATTTGCCCGACCAGAACGGCGAATTCGTCGAAGGCTATTTCCCGGTGACGCATTCCAACCAAGACGAGGCGCGCGTCTCGGCCGCGATGGGCTATCTCGATCGCGAGACCCGCAAGCGCAGCAATCTGACGATCTCGACCCACACTGTCGTCAAGGAGTTGCTGTTCGAGGGCACGCGCTGCGTCGGCGTCAAGGCTCTGGTCGATGGACGGGAACAGGAATTTCGCGGCCGAGAGATCATCCTCTCCTGCGGCGCGATCCATTCGCCGGCGCATCTGTTGCGCGCCGGGATCGGTCCGGTCGGGCACCTCCGGGAGATGGGCATTCCCGTGCTGATGGGCCTCGCCGGCGTGGGCCAGGGCCTGATGGACCATCCTTCGATCGCGCTGTCGTCCTATGTCCGCCGCGGCGCGCGCATGAACGCGCACACCCGCCGCCACATCCAGATGGGGCTGCGCTACTCTTCGGGGCTGGCAGGCACGCCTGCCGGCGACATGTTCGTCGCCGTGCTCAGCAAGTCGGCCTGGCATGCGGTCGGCGAACAGATCGCCTCGCTGCTCACCTTCGTCAACAAGACCTATTCGGAAACCGGCCAGGTCAAGCTCGCCTCGCGCAACCCGCAGGCCGAGCCGATCGTCGAGTTCAACCTGCTGAGCGACAAGCGCGACCTCGACCGCCTGATGAGCGGTTTCCGCAAGATGGCGGGCCTGCAGATGAGCGCGCCGCTGATGGCGGTCACCGACAAGCCGTTCCCGGCCTCCTACACCGACCGCGTCCGCAAGATCGGCGTGGTCAATACGAAGAACAAGATTCTCACCTCCATCGCCGCCGTGCTGATTGACGGCCCGGCGGCGCTGCGCCACGCCATGATCGACAACTTCATCGTCGAAGGCTTCACCTTCGAGCAGGTGATGAGCGACGACGACGCGCTGGAAGCCTTCGTCCGCAAGGCCACGATCGGCGTCTGGCACGCCTCCTGCTCGCTTCGCATGGGCCGCGCCGACGATCCGATGGCGGTGGTCGACACCCAAGGCCGCGTCAAGGGAATCCAGGGCCTGCGCGTGGTCGACGCCTCGATCTTCCCGGTGGTGCCGTGCGCCAACACCAATTTTCCGACGCTGATGGCGGCGGAGAAGATCGCGGACGGGATGGTGTGAGGGAGGGCGGCGCAGCCGCCCGCCATGTCAGTGGATCGTTGAAAACAAGAGCCCCGCCGAAGCGGGGCTCAGTAACGTCAGCCTATGTAACCTCAGTCTACTTGTTGGACGTATTGCTCTGCGCAGGCTGGTTCGCTCCCGAACCGGTGCCCGGCGTCTGTCCGGACGACTTATCCTGGTTCGCCTGAGGGTTGTTGCTCCCTTGCGGCTGAGGCGCGGCCTGTCCCGTCGTATTCCCCTGGGCAGACGGCGCCTGGTCCGTGGCATTCTGCTGAGCCGGAGGCGCCTGGCCGGTCGTCGTTGACGGTTCGTTCTGCTGCGAAGGCGCGTTGGTCGCCTGGCCGGTGCCTTGAGCGGGAGACTGGCCAGTCGCATTCTGCTGACTCGGCTGCTGGCCGGTTTGTCCCTGCTGACCCGTCGCTGTGGATTGGGTCAGGTTGAGACTCTGGCTCGCCTGCGCGCTGAGCCGGTTGGACACGCCAAGCGAGGTCACCGTGCGGGTATCGATGGTGCCACTGATCTCAATGCCCTGCTGACGCTGGAATGTGACCAATGCTTCGCGCGTCTGCGGACCAAAGACTCCATCGGCTTCGCCGGTCAGAAGACCACGCTCGATCAATACGCGCTGCACGACGCGAATATCGTCGGGAGCGAGGTCGACTGCGGCGACGCTGCCGCCGCCACCGCGAGCACTGAAACGTGTCCGCGGGCCGGCCGGGACCACGTCCACGATACGCCGGTCGCGATCGACGAATACGATTTCGTCTTCCACCACGAAGAAGCTGTACTCGCGATAGGCAGGGAACACCTCAATCAGCGCCGGGTATGTTGAGACCGACATGATCGAGACGTGCGACGGCAGGACCACGCCGGTGTTGACCTGGAAGTTGATGGAATTAACATTGACGCGCGGCACGTTGCTCGCGTGGAGCACCGACTGTTGCAGTGTTGTCTGCTGCTGTGTGGTCAGGTTGGTCCGGCTAGCCTGAGTTTGGCCGGCAGTGGTGGTGGTCTGGGTTTGGCCGGCAGTGGTGCTCTGGCCCTGCGCCGGCGAGCCGGTTTGGCCTTGAGCGGCGCCGGAGGTCTGATTCCGATCCTTAGTGCTTTGATCCTGCGCACTGGAACCACTCTGCTTCTGATCGGCCGGCTGCTGGGCCCGTTGGGCGTCGGCCTTGCCCTTGCCCTTGTCCTGGCCCTTGTCCTGGGCTCGATCGTCCGATCGCCGCGCATCGTCACGATCGGATCGTCCCTGGCCCACAGTCTGGTCCTTTTGACCTTGCTGTGCGCGATCCTTGCTGGTGTCGCGCTGGTCCTGATCCTTGCTGGACTCGCGTTGCTGCTTGCCAGCATCGCGCGGACTCTCGGCGCGACCGCTGTCCCGCATGCCGGGTTCATCGCGCTGCGCGCGGCCGGACTCGCCCTGGCGGGCGGGACTCTGAGCTCGACCCCCTTCCCTGGATTCAGAGGCTCGGCCCTGTGTCATGCCTTCGCTACGAGAGGGACCGGCTGATTCACTGCGAGAAGGACTTTCGCTGCGCGAAGGACCGGTTGCCCCCTGTGATATTGCTCCTCCAGACTGACCGCCGGAACCTGCGGACATTCCTTTTTCACTTCCACCGCCACCTACACCCTGGGCGGTCGCGAAGCTAACGCTGGCCAGCAGCGCTGCCGTCGTCAGCAAAAATCTGCTCTTCATCGTCCTGGTTATCATCATGTCCATCTCCTCCATATTTTCGCTTGCTCTCGCAGGGATCTGCAGCCCACAGAAGCGTCGGGCTGATCCATGGCGCCTGCAGGCATGCGAGTGTCAGAGAAACTGAGTTCCAATGCGATCGTTCCGCTATCGACGCGATCGTCTGCATCGAAATGCCAATGGTTTATTCGGGTGCATATTGCGCAGCAGATCACCTCGAAACAGGTTCGCAAACGCCCGGCACTTTTCCAGTTCTTCCCATCAACTATCGGAAATCGTCAGCCGTTCTTCTTGCTGACAAGGAGCTCGACTTCGGCTGTTTTGCCTTCAACAAATGGTGCAAATGACTGAAAAGACAGGTGCCGCCGCCAATTGTGATGACCGGAAACACACCCACAAGATATCGCGGGCGCTGCTCTTGCTCTGCCCGAGCCGGGAAAGACAGGCAATTTGTGAACGAGTTTCAAGAGGGCGCATTCCGGGCCGGAACAAGATGGCGGGAGCGCAGTTTCCATCGAGCGCCGCATTTTGCGGCGGGAGGACATTGCATGAGGAACCTTGTTTTGGCCGCTGCGGCCGTCGCGTTGATGTCAACGGGCGCCGTAGCGCAAACCACCGTGACGACGACAGGCGCCGCGCGTGCCACGGTTCAGATCGAGCCGGAGATGCGCACCAAGATCAGAACCTATGTGACTGAACACAAGGTTCGTCCGCTTGGCACCAAGGAACGGATTGCCGTCGGCGCCACGCTGCCCA
Organism: Bradyrhizobium sp.; assembly: GCA_030681365.1. Classification (GTDB taxonomy): domain Bacteria; phylum Pseudomonadota; class Alphaproteobacteria; order Rhizobiales; family Xanthobacteraceae; genus Bradyrhizobium. The sequence continues at coordinate 18,637 of JAUXWH010000016.1, read as the reverse complement.
GCGACGTGGAACTCGTTGCGGTACCGTCCGAGTGGGGACCGTCGCTGACCAGGTATCGCTACGTCTACGCCAATGACCGCGTGATGCTGGTCGATCCCGGCAGCCGTACGGTCGTTCACGAAATCGATTGACGAAGACGGGTCGCCCGCCGGGCGGCCCCCTTCCTCGAAGAGAAGACGAGACGAGCTAAATAGGCACGGCGACGCTGGATCAGGCTGGCTGTCAACCCGCCCGATCGTCGTCTACCCGCCCACCTGCCCGCGGTGGCGCAGAAAATGATCCGCCAGCACGCAGGCCATCATGGCTTCGCCGACCGGCACCGCGCGGATGCCGACGCAGGGGTCGTGGCGGCCTTTTGTCATGATGGCGGTGTCGTGGCCGCTGCGATCGACGGTCTGGCGTGGCGACAGGATCGACGATGTCGGCTTGACGGCGAAGCGCGCCACCACCGGCTGGCCGGTGGTGATGCCGCCGAGCACGCCGCCGGCGTTGTTGGAGAGAAAGCGGGTGCCGTTGTTGCCGGTGCGCATCTCGTCGGCGTTTTCCTCGCCGGATAGTTCGGCGGCGCCAAAACCGGCGCCGATCTCGACGCCCTTGACGGCGTTGATGCTCATCAGCGCGGCGGCCAGTTCAGCGTCGAGCTTGGCATAGATCGGCGCACCCAGGCCGGCCGGCACGCCTTCGGCAACGATCTCGATCACTGCGCCGATCGACGATCCGCTCTTGCGGATGCCGTCGAGATAGTCCTCGAAGAACGCGGCCTTGTCCTTGTCGGGACAGTTGAACGGATTTTTCGCGATCTCATCCCAGTCCCATTTGGCGCGGTCGATCCTGTGCGGGCCCATCTGCACCAGCGCGCCGCGCACGGTGACGCCGGGCAAAATCTTGCGCGCGATGGCGCCGGCGGCGACGCGGGTGGCGGTTTCGCGCGCCGAGGAGCGTCCGCCGCCGCGGTAATCGCGCAGGCCGTATTTCGCCTCATAGGTGAAGTCGGCATGGCCGGGGCGAAACTTGTCCTTGATCTCGGAATAGTCCTTGGAGCGCTGGTCGGTGTTCTCGATCAGGAGTGCGATCGGGGTGCCGGTGGTCACCTGCACGCCGGTCTCCGGATGCGCCATCACGCCGGACAGAATCTTGACCGTGTCGGGCTCCTGGCGCTGCGTGGTGAAGCGCGATTGTCCCGGGCGGCGGCGGTCGAGATCGAGCTGGATGTCCTCATTGGTCAGCGGCAATAGCGGCGGGCAGCCGTCGACCACGCAGCCGATCGCGATCCCGTGGCTTTCGCCGAAGGTCGTGACCCGGAACATGTGGCCGAAGGTATTGAAGGACATTTGCGTGTGTGCCCGAAGTCAAATCTGACTTGTCGTAACGCGCGTGGGCACGACGGTCAAACCCGGGAGATTGTCATTCCGGGATGGCGCGCAAGCGCCAGAGCCGGAATCTCGAGATTCCGGGTTCGATCCTGCGCATCGCCCCGGAATGACTGCCACAATTTGCTTAACCATGCTTCGTCAGCTTGCCCTTGCGGAACACATACACCACGCCCTGCCCGATCGGGATGTCCGACGCCTCCAGCGGCGTGGCGATGCCGAGCGCCACCATCAGCGCCCGCATGGTGCCGCCATGGGCGACCGTGACGGTGTCGCCCTGCAGGGATTCGGCCCATTCGCGCATCCGCAGGGTGACGCTGGCATAGCTCTCGCCGGAGGGGGCGGCGACGCCCCATTTGTCCACCAGCCGCGACGCAAAGGTGGCGGCGTCGTGCCGCTCCATCTCGGGCAGCGTCAGGCCTTCCCACTGGCCATAGCGGATCTCGCGCAGCCGGTCGTCGAGCGCGTAATCGTGGTGCGGCAGCTGCAGGGCGCCGCGCACCAGCTCCATCGTCATCCGGGCGCGGCCGAGCGGGCTGGCCACGAAGGGCAGCGCCGACGCCTCGTGGCCATGGCGCGCGATCAGGTCGGCGAGGATGCCGCCGGCCGTCACGGCCTGGGTGCGGCCGAGGTCGTTAAGCGGAATATCCTGCGAACCCTGGAAGCGGCCGGCGGCATTCCATGCGGTTTCGCCATGGCGGATGTAGTAGATGGTGGGCATGCAGTTTCCTGTCCGTCATTGCCGGGCTTGACCCGGCAATCCATCTTCAAAGAGTCTCTTCAGGAAGATGGATGCCCGGGTCAAGCCCGGGCATGACGAGCTTTAGTTAATCCTTCGCCAGCGAAATATCCGGCGCGTCCGGGCGCTTCATGCCGACGACGTGATAGCCGGCATCGACGTGATGCACTTCGCCGGTGACGCCGCGCGACATGTCCGAGAGCAGATACAGCGCGCTGTCGCCGACCTCCTCGATCGAGACGGTGCGGCGCAGCGGCGAATTATATTCGTTCCACTTCAGGATATAGCGGAAATCGCCGATGCCGGACGCCGCCAGCGTCTTGATCGGCCCCGCCGAAATCGCGTTGACGCGGATGTTCTTCTCGCCGAGATCGGCGGCGAGATAGCGCACGCTGGCCTCCAGCGCCGCCTTCGCCACGCCCATCACGTTGTAATGCGGCATCCACTTCTCGGCGCCGTAATAGGTCAGCGTCAGGATCGAGCCGCCGTCGGTCAGCAGTTTCTCGGCGCGCTGCGCGATCGCGGTCAGCGAATAGCAGCTGATCAGCATGGTCTTTGAAAAATTGTCGGCGGTGGTTTCGAGGTAGCGGCCGTCGAGCTGGTCCTTGTCGGAGAATGCGATGGCATGCACCACGAAATCGATCCTGCCCCATTTCTCCGCGAGCACGGCGAACACCGCGTCTATGGTGGAGTGAACGGTGACGTCGCAATGGCCGAGCGTAATGCCGTCAAGCTCTTTGGCCAGCGGCTCGACCCGCTTCTTCAGTGCGTCGCCCTGCCAGGTCAGCGCGATCTCGGCGCCGGCCGCGCGGCAGGCCTTGGCGATGCCCCAGGCGATCGAACGGTTGTTGGCGACGCCGAGGATCACTCCGCGCTTGCCTTTCATAAGACCTGCATTTTGCGACATTTAGGTTTCCATTCGACCTTTGGATGAGGTCTGGAGGTACACCAGCCGTTCCGGGTGGTACAGTCCAAATTCGCTCCCGTTAAGGCTGTTCTCCCGCATCTTGACGGCTGGAATAGTTCCGGCATTCGGGTGTTATGATGGAACAGGCGCTGGCGCGAGTTTTTGGCGCCGCCGCGACAATCCGAGATCTCTGTCAATGAGCGCATTTCGTCAGAGCGTCGAAGCCATGATCCCGGCACTGCGCCGCTATGCGCGCGCGCTGGCGCGCGACGCCGACATCGCCGACGACCTGGTGCAGGACACGCTGGTCCGGGCGCTGCGTTCGGAACGGCTGTTTCTCGGCGGCGATATCAGGAGCTGGCTCTACACCATACTGACCAACCTCAACAAGAACCGGCGGCGGTCGCTGGCGCGGCGGCCGCAATTCATGCCGCTGCTCGACGACAATGCCGACGCCAGCGGCACCGAGGCCGAGGGCCGCGACATCGCCCGTGCGCTGGCCACCCTGGTCGAGGAGCAGCGCTCGGTGCTGCTGCTGGTGATGCTGGAAGGGCTGAGCTACCGCGAGGTCGCCGACATTCAGGCCGTGCCGATCGGCACCGTGATGTCGCGCCTCGCCCGCGCCCGCGCCCATGTCAAGGCCGCCCTCGAGGGCGAGCGGCCAGCGCTGCGGCGGGTGAAGTGATGGCGAGCCTTATGCGTGAAATTCCGAGAGACACTTCGAGAGAAGCCGAGAACATTTCGACCGAGAAGAGACAACGACAATGACCGAGCCGAAGATTCCCGTCACCGAAGACGAACTGCACGCCTATGTCGACAATGAGCTGCCGCCGGAGCGGCGCGGCGATGTCGAGGCATGGCTCGCGGCGCATCCCGACGATGCCGAGCGGGTGCAGTCGTGGCGCGCGATGGCCGACGCGCTGCATGCGCGTTACGACTCCGTCGCCGACGAGCCGGTGCCGAAGCGGCTGGAAATCGAGCGGCTGGTGCGGGAGCCGCGCCGGTGGATATACGGCGCGATCGCAGCGACCCTGGTGGCGTTCATTGCCGGCGGCGCCGCCGGCTGGCTAGCGCACGGGGTGGCAGCTTCGCCATCGGCGTTCCAGAGCCTGACGAGCGAGGCGCTGGTGGCGCACCGGCTTTACGTGGTCGAGGTTCGTCACCCGGTCGAGGTGCCCGGCAACGAACGCGCGCATCTGCAGACATGGCTGAGCAAGCGCTGCGGCTGGGTGGTGTTCGCGCCGGAACTCGACGCCACCGGATTGAAGCTGGTCGGCGGCAGGCTGCTACCGGGGCCGACCGGCCCCGCCTCGTTCCTGATGTATGAAAGCGCATCGGGTGAGCGGTTTACGGTCTATAGCGCCAAGGCGGCCTCCGAGACGACGCAGATGCGATATGCGACGCAGGACAAGGACGGCGCGCTGTTCTGGGCCGATCGCGGCGTCGCCTTCGTGGTCAGCGGCAGCAGCGACCGCGACCGCCTGACCCAGGTGGCACGGCTGGTCTACGACGCCACGGAGAAGCATGGGGGGTGACGGCGTGAGCCGTCATTGCGAGGAGCTCTTGCGACGAAGTAATCCATGGCGCAATGCGAAGAAGGGATGGATTGCTTTCGCTTTGCTCGCAATGACGTTGTGAGCACGTTACCATGCGCCCCGTCCCAATTCCGACATGGAAAATCTGGAATCACGCCATTGGCGCGTCTCAAAATCGCACCGGGTGATCACGCGATTTGAGGTGCGTTCGATCCGCCGATCGACGCGAGCGGCCTCGGCTGGGGTTTTTGTACCGCGCTGGTCCCCCGGTCGAGGCCGCACCTTTCAGTTGATCAGGTCAAATCGCTGCGCGGATTATACCTGTGTCCGTCGCGCCACTTTTGCATCAACGCCTCGAGTTCGGAATCGTTCCCGTCCGGCAGCACGATGCGGGTAGTGACAAACAGGTCGCCGGTGCCGCCGGCCGGCTTCGGCAAGCCCTTACCCTTCAGGCGAAAGGTGCGGCCGCTCGAGGTATTTTTCGGGATCGACAATTCGACCGCGCCGCCCAGCGTCGGCACCCGGACCTTGTCGCCGAGCACGGCTTCATACAGCGTGACCGGCAGGTCGACGCGCAGATCGCTGCCGTCGACCTTGAAGAAGGCATGCGGCGCGATCGAGACCGTGATCAGGAGATCGCCGGGCCGGTGGCCGGGCGCGCTCTCGCCCTGCCCCTTCAGGCGGATCTGCTGGCCGGCGATCACGCCGGCGGGAATCTTGACGTTGAGCTCCTTGCCGCTCGGCAGCCGGACGCGCTTCTCGACGCCGTTGACGGCCTCTTCCAGCGATACCGTCATGGCGACGGACAGATCGAGATCGAGCCCGATACCGCCGGTCTCGAACTCGAAGGCGCCGCCGGGGCCCGGCCGCGCGCCGCGGGCAGCGCCGCCGAACATGCTGTTGAGGATATCCTCGAATCCGCCGCCGCCGGGCCCGCTCCGGAAGGTGTGCGTTTCGAAGCCCCCGGGGCCGGCGCGGCCGCGCGGGTCGCCGCCAGGAAAGCCCTGGAAGCGCGGCTTGCCCTCGGCGTCGATCTCGCCGCGATCGAACTGCTTGCGCCTGGCTTCGTCGCCGAGGATTTCGTTGGCCGAATTCAGCTCGGAAAAACGCGCTTGCGATTTCGGATCGTTCTTGTTGGCGTCGGGGTGATGCTTCTTGGCGAGCTTGCGATAGGCGCTCTTGATCGCCGCAGCACTGGCGCCCCGCGGCACCCCCAAGACCTCATAGGGGTCGCGCATCCGTCACGTCTCCTCTAAACAAAAGGCCGGAGCCCGGTGCTGATGGAATCAGAACCGAAAGGCCCCAGGGAAATCAGATGTTAGCTTACGGGCGGTTTGCCCGCTTCAGGCTTCATCTGGGGTGTCAGTGGTATTTTTGCAACGGGCCTAACCCCGCCGCCACGGCTTTAGCGTATGAATTTCCCAGCGGCCATGGCCGGCCTTGCAGGCGGCGCCCTGCAGCCAGCTTTCGGAGCGGCCGTTGACATAACTCGCCAGAAAATCCCGGCAGGTCCGGCCGTCCCCGGCCGAATAGGCCTGGGCCAGCGGCGTCACCGAACCGCGGGCGCCGGTTTCGGGGTTTTCCCAGGGCTGGCTGGAATCCTTGCTGCCCTTGGTCAGCACGTCGGAAGCGGCGGTGCGGGCAAAGGCCAGGTCGGTCTCGGTAGGCACCGGCGGCTGCCCTGACCCGATCGCCCCCGTCACTTCCTTGTCCCTGTCTTCCATTTTGGCAAAGGCGCCGTCGCCGCGGGACAGGCTGCAGCCGCCGGAGCCGAGACCGATCAGAATCAACGTCACCACCGCGCCCGCCGGCCTGATCGCCGGTAGGCCAATGCGTTCCCATGTCCTATATAGGGCGAGCCTATATGGGGACTGCAACGCGCTCTGGGACGCGGGCGGAAGCAACTCGGAACTCCTGACATGACCGACACAACCTCCATCAAACACCCGACACCGTTAACATCAGGTGATTTCACCGCCGCCGAAGAACCGTTTGCACTGTTCGGCGAATGGTTTGCCGAGGCGGTGAAGGCCGAGCCAAACGATCCCAATGCGATGGCGCTGGCGACCGTCGACGCCGACGGGCTGCCGGACGTGCGCATGGTGCTGATGAAAGGCTATGATGCCGACGGTTTCGTCTTCTACAGCCACATCGCCAGTCAAAAAGGCCGCGAACTCGCCACAAATCCTAAGGCGGCTTTACTGTTTCACTGGAAATCGCTGCGCCGGCAGGTCCGCATCCGTGGCAACGTGTCGACGGTGACCGACGCCGAGGCCGACGCCTATTTCGCGACCCGCCCGAAACAGGCGCAGATCGGCGCCTGGGCCTCCAGGCAATCGCAGCCGCTGGAAAGCCGCTTCGCCTTCGAGCAGGCCATCGCCAAGGTCGCGGCCAGGCACATCATCGGCGAAGTGCCGCGGCCGGCGGGCTGGAGCGGCTGGCGCATCGAGCCCACACGGTTCGAATTCTGGCACGACCGGCCCTTCCGCCTGCATGACCGCATCGAATTCGCGCGCCCGGCGCCTGACCAGCCGTGGTCGAAGACGCGGCTCTATCCGTAGAGTAAGCCGTCATGGCCGGGCTCGTCCCGGCCATCCACGTCTTATTCTGCAACGACCAAAGGAATACGTGGATGCCCGGCAACGCAGACAAGTGTACGTAGTCTGCGCAAGGCAGACTACTATGGCCGGGCATGACGAAGAACAAGAGAACCGTTTATGTCGACTTCATCCAACTACGGCCCGCGGCGCACGCTGCTTCTGACCGGCGCCAGCCGCGGTATCGGCCACGCCACCGTGATCCGCTTTTCCTCGGCGGGCTGGCGCGTCATCACCTGCTCGCGGCATCCCTTCCCGGAAGATTGCCCGTGGGACGCCGGGCCCGAGGATCACATCCAGGTCGACCTCGCCGACCATGACGACACCACGCGGGCGATTTCGGAAATCCGCCAGCGGCTGGAAGGCGGCGAATTGCACGCGCTGGTCAACAATGCCGCGATTTCGCCGAAGGCCGAAGGCGGCGCGCGGCTGGGGTCGATTGATACCGACATCGAGACCTGGAGCCATGTGTTCCGGGTCAATTTCTTCGCTCCGATCATGATGGCGCGCGGGCTGATCGACGAATTGAAGGCCGCCAGGGGCTCGGTGGTGAACGTCACCTCGATCGCGGGCTCGCGCGTGCATCCGTTCGCGGGAGCGGCCTACGCCACCTCGAAGGCGGCGCTGGCCTCCCTGACCCGCGAGATGGCGTCCGATTTCGGCCGCATCGGCGTCCGCGTCAACTCGATCGCGCCGGGCGAAATCGACACCTCGATCCTGTCGCCGGGCACCGAGAAGATCGTCGAGCAGCAGATCCCGCTGCGGCGGCTGGGAACGCCGGATGAAGTCGCAAAGATCATCTATGTGCTGTGCACGGAAACCAGCTCCTACGTGAACGGCGCCGAGATCCACATCAACGGCGGCCAGCACGTGTAGCTGAGGCGAAGAGATCGTAGGGTGGGCTGAGCGAAGCGAGCCCCCATCTTGATGCACAGAAATGGTGGGCACGGCGCAAACGCGCCTCTGCCCACCCTACAGCAGCTGCAGCCCGCTCAAATCAATCCGCGCAGGATCTGCGCAGCCTGCCAGCGCAGGCTGTCGGCCTCGACGTTGAAGGTGCTGGAGCATTCCTCCTCGCGCTCGCCTTCCAGGAGGGCCGCGCCGCAATGCCGGCACATCCGCGCCGACATCGCCTGCGCTCTGCCCGCGGCGTTGCGGTCGGCTTGATAGCGCGCGAAGTCGACCACGTTACGGGGTGACGTTATGACTTTCTGAACCATGGCTGTCCTCGCGACCTGTGACAACGTTATCGCAGAAAGCCGTCGCGCAAACGTTCAGTGCAACGCTCAAATTTTATTCGACCAAATGAGGCGGGTTCCCTGGTTTTTCGGAGGTGTATGAAAGCCGGGGAGGACAGGTGCATGCTTTAACACCTCAGTGACTAAAGCCACTTCTTCCATCTGAAAAAGAAGTACGGACCCGCTGCGGCGCGCAGCATATGATCAGCGCCTTCGCCTACGTCTCGACGTATTCGGCGATGCTGGTCGGCGGTGGGACCACGATGCCATCGGCCTGAAGGCCGTCGATATGGAAACGAATCGCCTCGCGAATTTCGTTCTCGACCGCCGCAACCGTGTCGCCGGTGGCAACGCAGCCCGGAAGGTCCGGCACATAGGCCGAATAATTGCCGTTGGCTTTCTCGATCACGACTGCATAGCGCATCAGTGTTGGTCCTTCAGCCCAGACTGCTTCAAGATACTGTTCAGAGTGCCAGGCGCAAGATCATCCGAGGGCTTGCCCGCGACCGTCACGCGGCCCGGACGAACCGGGTGCTGTATTGCCGGTGACTGCCGCGCGTTGCAACCAGAAACCAGCCCTCCTCTTCCAGAGGCCGGATGACCTCCTTTACCTTCATTACCGTCTCGCGCCGCCCTGTTTAGCTCCGCCCCGAGCGCTGAAGATCATGACTACAGCCACTTCTTCCATCTGAAAAAGAAGTACGGACCCGCCGCGGCGCACAGCATCATGATCAGCGCCATCGGATAGCCGTGGGTCCATTCCAGCTCCGGCATCATCCTGAAATTCATGCCGTAGACCGAGGCGATCAGGGTCGGCGGCATCAGTACCACCGCCATCACCGAAAACAGCTTGATGATGTTGTTCTGCTCGAGATTGACGACGCCGAGCATGGCGTCGAGCACGAAGGTGATCTTGTTGGAGAGATAGCTCGCGTGGTCGGTCAGCGAGGTGACGTCGCGCTGCATGGTTTTCAGCTGCTCGCGCATGTCCTTGGACCATTTGACGCCTTCGGTGCCGGCGGCGACGAAGGTCACCACCCGGCCGATCGAGACCAGGCTTTCCCGCACCTTGGAGGTGAGATCGCCCTTGCGTCCGATCGCGATCAGGATGTCGGAATAGCGCTTGGCCTGGCCGGTGCGCGCGGCGCCCGCGGGCTCGAAAATATCGTGGCTGATGCTGTCCATGTCGCCGCCGGCGCGCTCCAGAATGTCGGCATTGCGGTCGATCACCGCGTCCAGCAGCTCCATCAGCACCATTTCGCCCGTGATCCCCGGCGTGCAGCCGCGCGCCAGCTTGTTTTCCACCAGCATGAACGGTTTGGGCTCGTCATAGCGCACCGTCACCAGCCGGTGGCCGGCGAGGATGAAGGTCACCGCCGTGGTGCGCGGATTCTCGGTGTCGGCCGCGCACATCAGCGTCGCCGTCATGAAGCGCGCGCCGTTTTCGATATAGAGCCGGCTGGAAATCTCGATTTCCTGCATGTCCTCCCGGGTCGGCACCGCGATCCCGGCCAGCCGCTCCACCGCCTTGTCCTCCCCGCCGGACGGCTTGATGAGGTCGAGCCAGACCGCGTTCTCCGGCAGCGCCGTGAGATCGCTGGCGGCGATCTTTTTCAGGGAGAATTCGGCGGGGACAAAGGCCGAGAGCATGGGCAACTCCGGAACTGGGCAGGGATTTTCGTTCTGACTTCTTCACGTGAACCGGTACCAAGACCCACGGATCAAGTCCGAGGGCAGGCCTGGTTGGAAAACGCTATGGTTACCAACAGGACTTAGCTCGATTCTGGCAAGCGCTTGATGACCGCCAGATTAACCTCCCATCCATATTTGCGGCGACCGGATGGCGGCACCGTGGCGGCGATTCGGCGACGACGGTCGACATGCCCAAAAATCAGTCGAAACCCGCAACACTTGCGGCAAAAAAGACACAGCCAGCGTGCTGCGACGCAGACACCCATCTAAGCGCTGGAATTATGGACAGTTTCGACGATAATGCGGGTAATGGAATCGTGGCGTTTCGGGCGCAGGGTTGGTGCGCGAACGCGAAGACTTTCGATTGGAACTGGACCATGTCGTCGCTGAAGGCAAAGTTTGCGATCCTGGCCGCCGGCCTGATGCTGTCGGGCTGCATGCAGGCCACGACCTATCAGGCCGCACCGGAAGCCACGCTCAAGCCCGCGGACAAGGCCCAGCTCGCCAAGGCGCGTTACGCCAAGGTCGCTCCGGCCGAGCCGTTCCGCCGCGCCATCGTCGACTATCACCGCAAGGAAATGCCCGGCACCATCGTGGTCGATTCCGACAATCACTATCTCTATCTGGTGCAGGACGGCGGCAAGGCGATCCGCTATGGCGTGACCGTCGGCGAGGAAGCGCTGGCCTTTTCCGGCATCGCGCGTATCGGCAACATGGCGGAATGGCCGAAATGGACGCCGACCGCCGACATCCACAAGCGCATTGAAGGCCTGCCCGCCTCGGTGCCCGGCGGCGTCGACAATCCGCTCGGCGCCCGCGCGCTTTATCTTTACCAGGGCAACCGCGACACCCTGTTCCGGATCCATGGCACCAACCAGCCGGAATATATCGGCGCTTCGATTTCGTCGGGCTGCATCCGCATGACCAACGAGGACGTCATCGATCTCTACAGCCGCGTCAAGCAGGGCACGGTCGTGGTCGTGCTCGACCCCAAGCAGGGCGACTCGCCCTACAATTCCAAGATGGCGCTGCAGGGCGGCGGCGGCAACGCGATGGTGCAATAGAGCAGCCCGTCAGTTCGGCTTCGTAGCCGTCGACAACCCGATCAAAAGCGCCGGTCTTCCCGGCGCTTTTTCGTTGGCGGCGCGGCCCCGGCGGTTGCCCGCCCGGTGGTTTTGGCCGCGGCCGGTTCCGGGGCGGCGGATTTCGTCACACCGGACTTTGCTGGCTCGGACTTTGCTGGCTCGGACTTGCCTTGCTCGGACTTGCCTTGCTCGGACTTGGCGGCGACTTCGCGCGGCGGGGCTTCCTCCGGCCGCTCGGCCGGCAGCAGCGGGGCGGTTTGCGGCAGCGGATCCCACACATCCCACTGGCAGATCTTGTAGTTGTTTCGACGCTCCATCAAATCGATATGGATGTGGTCCTCGTGATACCAGTCCGAGCCCGGTCCCAGCACCGTCGGAAACCGGGCGCACATCGAATGCAGCACGCTCTCGCGCGTCTCGCGCGGCACCGTGCGGTCGGTCAGCGAGATCGAGCGGCCGTTGGCAAGCTTGATGGCGCGAATGTCGAGCGCGTTGGCGCGGCCGTGCTCGGACAGCCTGGCGCCGACCACGCGGTTGCGGCCGCGGCACTGGAAGGAATCGAAATTGTCGAGGTCGCTGATGGTGCTGCCGAGGCTCTCGGCCAGCGGCGCCATGTCGGTGCGGATCCAGTCGGCGATCGCGCTCGCCATGTTGCAGCGGAGAACGGCCGCCGGCTTCACCGAAACCCGCCGCTTGTCCGGCAGCACCACGGCCTCCAGCCGCACCAGATCCTCGCCGCCGCAGCCGCCGACGCCCTTGATGTCGGGGATGCTGGGGGCAATGGCGATCGCATCGGTCAGCGCCAGCCGGCAGGCCGAGGGCGGCGGAGGCGCCGGCGCGGCCTGTTCGGCCGCCTTGTCGGTTCCGGTTGCCGCGGGCTTTTCGGGCTCGGGCTTGTCGGTTTCCGCTCGATTGGGTTCAGGCTTGGATTCCGCCTTGGATTCAGCCTTTGGCTGGGGCTGAGCCTGTTTGGATTCAGCTTTGGGCGCCTCGGCCGGGCGCGGCTTCGGCAGCGGCACCGCCAGCACCGCCCGGCGCGGCTTCTTCGGCCTGCTGTCCCCGAACAGGCCGCTCCAGGGCCCCTGAGGCCAGGCGCCCGTCCGCGTCGCCGCGGCGGCTGGAATTGATTGGGCGCAAAGCATCAGCAGCACGGCAGCGGTAACCATTGCCGCCGCGGTACGGCGAAAGCTCCCACAAGGCCATTTGCGGCGTGCTCTCTCCGCGCTAAAGTTCATGGCAATTCCGTGAATACCCAAGGCGAGCGACAACACACTCTGGAGGAACGACCGTATGCGTGGATTGATGCAAGACTGGCCTTTGCTTTGTCACCGGATTATCGAGCACGCCGCAGAGGTCCACGGCACCCAGGAAGTCGTCACGCGATCGGTCGAAGGCCCCATCCACCGCACCAATTACCGGCAAATCCGCGACCGCGCGCTGAAAGTTTCGCAGCGGCTGGACCGCGACGGCATCAAGCTCGGCGACCGCGTCGCCACCATCGCCTGGAACACCTGGCGCCATCTCGAGGCCTGGTACGGCATCATGGGCATCGGCGCGATCTGCCACACCGTCAATCCACGGCTGTTCCCCGACCAGATCGCCTGGATCATCAATCATGCCGAGGATCGTGTGGTGATGACCGATCTCACCTTCATTCCGATTCTGGAGAAGATCGCCGACAAACTGCCGAGCGTCGAACGCTACATCGTGTTCACCGACAAGGCCCATATGCCGCAGACCACGCTGAAAAACGCGGTCGCCTATGAAGACTGGATCGCGGAAGCGGACGGCGACTTCAAGTGGAAGACCTTCGACGAAAATACCGCGGCCGCGATGTGCTACACCTCCGGTACCACGGGCGATCCCAAAGGGGTGTTGTATTCGCATCGCTCCAACGTGTTGCACGCGCTGATGGCCAATAACGGCGATTCGCTCGGCGCCAACGCTGCGGATACAATGCTGCCGGTGGTTCCATTGTTCCATGCCAACAGCTGGGGCATCGCGTTCTCGGCGCCCTCGATGGGCACCAAGCTGGTATTCCCCGGCGCCAAACTCGACGGCGCCTCGGTCTATGAACTGCTGGACACCGAGAAAGTGACGCATACCGCCGGCGTGCCGACGGTGTGGCTGATGCTGCTCAACCACATGGCCGCAAGCCACCTGAAACTGCCGCATTTGCGCATGGTGGTGTGCGGCGGCTCGGCGATGCCGCGCTCGATGATCAAATCGTTCCTCGATCTGGGCGTGCAGGTCCGTCACGCCTGGGGCATGACCGAGATGAGCCCGATCGGCACCCTGGCCGCACTGAAGCCGCCGTTCGCCGACCTCACCGGCGAGGCCCGGCTCGATATCCTGCAGACCCAGGGCTATCCGCCGTTCGGCGTCCAGATGAAGATCACCGACGATGCCGGCAAGGACCTGCCGTGGGACGGCAAGACCTTCGGCCGGCTGAAAGTCAGCGGGCCCGCGGTGTCAAAGGCCTATTTCCGCGTCGATGCCGACATCCTCGACGAGAACGGCTATTTCGACACCGGCGACGTCGCCACCATCGACGCCGACGGCTACATGCGGATCACCGACCGTTCCAAGGACGTGATCAAGTCCGGCGGCGAGTGGATTTCGTCGATCGATCTGGAGAATCTCGCGGTCGGACATCCCGCCGTGGCGGAGGCCGCCGTGATCGGCGTCTATCATCCGAAATGGGACGAGCGTCCGCTGCTGATCATCCAGCTCAAGCAGGGCCAGAGCACGACGCGCGAGGACATCCTGAAGTTCATGGACGGCAAGATCGCCAAGTGGTGGATGCCGGACGACGTCGTCTTCGTCGACGGCATTCCGCATACGGCAACGGGCAAGATCCTGAAGACCGCGCTGCGCGACCAGTTCAAGGCCTACAGTTTCCCGAACGCCGCAGCGTAAGGAACGGGTCAGCCGTCAGGGCCGGGCTTGACCCGGCCATCCACGTCTTATGAGTGCACGAGGTCAAGGCGTGGATGCCCGGGTCAAGCCCGGGCATGACGATCGAGGTTGGCTATTACCGCACGCGGCTTGCAGCAGCGTGATGCTTTCCGGAAGCCGGCCGGGACCGTACGACCGACGCAAGCCGCGTCATGGTCGCTGACACCATCTCGTGCAACTTGCGAAATGTTTCTCTCGTCGAGGAAGTAACGGCCACCGCGCGCTCGCGGTGAGCAATCTTCGTGTAGGCGGCGATATCGACGCTGCCATCAGGACGGCGCAGCACCTCGTCAAATTCATGCGCGCCTGGCGCGCGGCTGTTTGGCTTTTCCCGGGACATAGCGATTCTCCTTCGTTGCCAAAGAGAACTATATTATGTATATAGAAAGCTATAATAAGCGATCTTGTACATTCATACGTGAACTCAATTCATGAATGCCGCCTCTGCCGAAATGAACGCCTTTGTGCGCGTGATCGAGCGCGGCAGTTTCGCCGCCGCGGCTACAGACCTCGGGATTACGCCTTCCGCGCTGTCCAAGCTGGTGACGCGCATCGAAGACCGGCTGGGCGTGAGCCTCTTGACGCGGACGACGCGCCGGCTGGCTCTGACCGCGGAAGGCGAAGTTTTTGTCGCCCGCAGCAGGGACATCCTGGCTTCGATCGAGGCCGCGGAAGCCGAGGTCACGGCAGCAAGCCGGCTGCCACGCGGCCACCTCAGGATCAGCGTCGGAACGGCCATCGCCAAACAGATACTCGGCCCGGCGCTTCCCGTCTTTCTCGCCCGTCATCCCGAGATCACCGTCGAGCTTCATGTTTCGGACCGGCAGATCGATCTCGTTGCCGAGCAGGTCGACGTGGCCATCCGCTCCGGCGCGCTCGGCGACTCCAGCCTCGTGGCGCGCAAGATCGCCGAAGCGACGCGCGTGATCTGCGCCAGTCCGATCTATCTTGAGAAGCACAGGTCGCCTCGCGTGCCTGGCGATCTGCTGCGGCATAATTGCCTGACGCTGCCGGGACCGGCGTGGGCGCAATGGCCCTTCCACACCCATGAAGGCATCAACCGCCTCGCGGTATCAGGCACATTCACAACCGACAATGCCGACCTGCTGCTGGACATGGCGGTGGCCGGGCTCGGCATCGCACGATTGGCGGATTTCATGGTCGCACGCGCGTTACGGCAGGGTACTCTCGTTCCACTGCTGCTCGACAGCCAGATGCCGGAATCCTTTCCGATCCATGCGCTGACGGTCCCGGGCCGCCACCGCGCGCCGCGCATCAGGGCCTTCGTCGACTTCATGGCTGCGCAGTTCGACAAGGCGCCATGACGGGTTCTCACGGCGTTTCGGTCGATCTTCGTGGACGGAACGCTTCCCACCTGGCCCAAAAATGCGCTAGGACGCCAACGCGCGCTATCTGCCCGCACCAGGAACCGGCGACCAAATCCATGATGGAATTCTAAAGGATGGCCCGCAGGTTTTCCGCTCCCTATCAGTCGGAGCCCGTGTCCAGCCTCGCCACATGGGCGCGCAATCTCGCGGTGTTTTCGGTGGTCGCGGTGCTGGTTTCCATCGTCATCGTCCGTTTCGGTTTCCTCGAGGTCAAACCGGCGCTGGCGGCGTTTTTCGGCGCGCTGGCCTGCGCCGGGCTGTCCATTCTGACCGGATTCGCCGCCTTCGTCGCGATCTGGCAGAACGGTTCGCGCGGCATGGGCCGCATCCTGCTGGCGTTCCTGATCAGCGCCGTCGTGCTGGCCTATCCGGCCTATCTCGGCCTGCAATACCGCAAGCTGCCGAAGATCCATGACATCACCACCGACCCGATCGATCCGCCGCGTTTCGAGGCGCTGGCGCGATTGCGCAGCGTCGACGGCGCCAACCCTGCCATCTATGCCGGGCTCTATTCCGCCGAGCAGCAGCGGCTGGCCTATCCGGAGATCGAGACGCTCGAACTCGAAGTCCCGGCGCAACGCGCCTATGAGGTCACGCTCGCCCTCATCAACAAGCGCAAATGGCGCGTGGTCGACGAGCGGGCGCCGCAACCGCGCCGCGACGGCCGCATCGAGGCCATTGCGCAAACCCCGATCATGGGATTTCGCGAAGACGTGTCGGTCCGCATCAAACCCGACCGCGAGGGTTCGCGCGTCGACATCCGCTCCTCGTCACGCTATTTCGAAAGCGACCTCGGCAGCAATGCCGCGCGCGTCGCCAGCCTGATCGACGACATCAACTCGGCCGTCGACGCCGCCAAACCGGCGGTGAAGAAGCCGCAGGCGCCCGCCAAGACACAGCCGAAGAACGTGAAGAAGGAACGCTGACCTCCGTCATTCCGGGGCATCGCGCAGCGATGAACCCGGAATCTCGTGACGCGACTTCTGGATTCCGGGTCTGCGCCTTCGGCGCGCCCCGGAATGGCGGCTACACCAGCCGGTAACTTCCCCCGATCACCGGGTCGCCCTCCGTCGCCACCACGCCGCGGCCGACCAGATCTTCCAGATGCGCCAGCACGGAATAGCCGGCGGCATTCGTCAGCCGCGGGTCGATGCCGATATAGATCGCGCGCACCATGGTCGGGATATCGGTTTCGCCCTTGGCGAGCCGATGCAGGATCGAGGCCTCGCGCGCCTGGCGGTGCCTGGTCAGAAAACGCACATAGCGCCGGGCGTCCGGGATTTCGGGGCCGTGACCGGAAAAGTAAAGATCCTCGTCGCGCTTCGCCAAGGTGTCGAGCGAGGCCATGTAGTCGATCATCGATCCGTCCGGCGGCGCCACGATCGAGGTCGACCAGCCCATCACGTGGTCGCCGACGAAATTGATCTTTCGCGCGGCCCAGGCGAACGCCAGATGATTGGCGGTGTGCCCCGGCGTCGCCACCGCTTCCAGCGCCCAGCCCGCGCCTTCGACGGTGTCGCCGTGCTTCACTTCGATATCCGGCTTGAAGTCGCGGTCGGCGCCGGATTCCGGGTTGTGCTTTTCGCTCTCGTAGCGCGGCCGCGAGGCGCGATGCGCACCCTCGGCATAGACCGTGGCGCCGGTGGCCGCCTTGATCCGTGCGGTGTTCGGCGAGTGGTCGCGGTGGGTGTGGGTGACCAGGATGTGCGTCACGGTCTCGCCGCGCACGGCGTCGAGCAATGCCGCCGCATGGGCCGCGTCATCAGGGCCGGGATCGATGATCGCGACCTTGCCGGTGCCCACGATGTAACTGACTGTACCGGTGAAGGTGAACGGGCTCGGATTGTCGCAGAGCACGCGCCGCACGCCGGGGCGGACCTGCTCGACCACGCCGGGTTTTAAGGCAAAGTCGCGGTTGAACGGGATGTCGTCGTTGTCGGCCATGGGGATGTTTACTCCGGCGTCATTCCGGGATGCGCCGAAGGCGCAGACCGAAGGTGCGCAATTGCGCACCGGGGAATATCGACAAGGATGGATTGCGCTCGAGATTCCGGGTTCGCGTCTGCGACGCGCCCCGGAATGACGGTGCTGATTTACGAGAACGCCTGGATGCCGGTGATGGCGCGGCCCAGGATCAGGGCGTGGACGTCGTGGGTGCCTTCATAGGTGTTGACGGTCTCCAGGTTCTGCGCGTGGCGCATCACGTGGTATTCGATCTGGATGCCGTTGCCGCCGTGCATGTCGCGGGCCATCCGCGCGATGTCGAGTGCCTTGCCGCAATTGTTGCGCTTGACGATGGAGATCATCTCCGGCGCCATCTTGCCGTCGTCCATCAGGCGCCCGACCCGCAACGAAGCCTGCAGGCCGAGCGCGATGTCGGTCTGCATGTCCGCGAGCTTCTTCTGCACCAGCTGCGTCGCGGCCAGCGGCCGGTTGAACTGCTTGCGGTCGAGCGTGTATTGCCGCGCGCGCGCCATGCAGTCTTCCGCCGCCCCCATCGCGCCCCAGGAAATGCCGTAGCGGGCGCGGTTGAGACAGCCGAACGGCCCCTTCAGGCCGGAGACGTTGGGCAGCAGCGCGCTCTCCGGCACCTCGACGCCCTCCATCACGATCTCGCCGGTCACCGAGGCGCGCAGCGAGAGCTTGCCGCCGATCTTCGGCGCCGACAGCCCCTTCATCCCCTTCTCGAGAATGAAGCCGCGGATCTGGTTATTGTGCTCGGCCGATTTGGCCCACACCACGAACACGTCGGCGATCGGCGCGTTGGAAATCCACATCTTGGTACCGGTGAGCCGGTAGCCGTCCGAGGTCTTCTCGGCGCGGGTCTTCATGCCGCCGGGATCGGAGCCGGCATCCGGCTCGGTCAGGCCGAAACAGCCGACCCATTCGCCGGTGGCGAGCTTGGGCAGGTATTTCTTGCGCTGGTTCTCGTCGCCATAGGCATAGATCGGATGCATCACCAGCGAGGACTGCACCGAGTTCATCGAGCGGTAGCCGGAATCGACGCGCTCGATCTCCCGCGCAACCAGCCCGGAGGCGACCTAGCTCGCATTGGCGCAGCCATATTCCTCCGGCAGGGTGATGCCGATCAGGCCGAGTTCGCCCATTTCGTTGAAGATCTCGCGGTC
>JAUXWH010000002.1 GCA_030681365.1 Bradyrhizobium sp. | reverse complement strand
GCTGGAGCATCGCTATCCCGAGTTCGACGGGGTCATCCTGAGCTGGGAAGCGCGGGAGGGCTTCCTCAAGAACAATGGAACGCTGACGGAGCGCAGCGGCACCGCCGTCGGGCGCTATGGCGACCATGGTATTCCCGTTGGGATATCCGACTACATGGCGACCTATGACCTGGAACTGTGGAGCTTTGCCTCGCTGGAAGCCCAGGTCGCGGCGATCGCCGACGACATCGCCTATGACGCCCACGACATCGACGACGGTCTTCGGGCCGACCTGTTCACGGTCGACGATCTCAAGGAGATGCCGCTGACGGCCGGGATGATCGCGGAGATCGCACGGCACTATCCCGATCTCGACGACGTCAGGCGCGGCGCGGAACTGGTGCGCGAACTGATCTCATACCTGATCGGCGCGGTGGTCACCGAAGCCCGCCGCCGGCTCGATATGATCAGGCCCAAATCGGTCGAGGACGTGCGCAATCTTGGCGACGTCCTGATCACGTTTCCGCCCGAGGCGGCGCGGGCGGAGGCCGAGATCAAGACGTTCCTGAAGCTCAGGATGTACCGCCATCCCAGGGTGATGCGGGTGATGGGCGAAGCCGAACAGATCCTGTTCGACCTGTTCGCGCGCTATCAGCAGAGCCCGGGCGACCTGCCGGCGGAGTGGTTGTCGCGCGATGGCGGCGATCAGGAGACCGAAGCCCAGCGCGCACGGCGGATCGGCAACTTCATCGCCGGGATGACCGACCGTTTCGCCATCACCGAACATCAGAGGCTTTTTGACTTGACCCCGGATTTGCGTTAGGCGGCGGCCTAGCCGCACGCGGCACCATCCCCGGTCCAGTCACGCCCATGGTCGATTCCAGACAACCGCAGCATCTTTTCGCCAACGTGCTCGCGCGCGTCCACGGGGTTTGCGGCGTGCTCGCTTCCGAAGGCGGCTGGCCCGCCGGCATCGACCTGTCGCGGGTCGTGGTCGAGCCGCCGCGCGACGCGACCCATGGCGACATGGCGACCAATGCCGCGATGGTGCTGGCCAGGGAAGCCAGGGCGAAACCGCGCGATCTCGCTGAAGCGATCGCGGCAAAGCTGCGCGACGACGATCTGATCGCATCAGTCGACGTCGCCGGTCCCGGCTTCATCAACCTGACCTTGAAGCCGTCGGCCTGGTCGGACGCGTTGCGCACGGTGCTGCGCGAGGGCGCCACCTACGGCAGGAGCCCGATGGGGGCGGCCGAGAAGGTCAATGTCGAATACGTCTCGGCCAACCCCACCGGGCCGATGCATGTCGGCCACTGCCGCGGCGCTGTATTCGGCGATGCGCTGTGCAGTCTGCTGGATTTCGCGGGCTACGATGTGACGCGCGAATATTACATCAACGATGCCGGCGCCCAGGTCGACGTGCTCGCCCGCTCGGCGTACCTGCGCTATCGCGAGGCGCTCGGCGAAACCATCGAGATTCCGGAAGGGCTTTATCCCGGCGATTATCTGGTGCCGGTGGGGCAGGCGCTCGCCGCGGAGTATGGCGACAAGCTCCTGACGATGTCGGAAGGCGCCTGGCTGCCGCTGGTGCGGCCCAGGGCCATCGCCATGATGATGGACATGATCAAGACCGATCTCGCCGCGCTCCATATCAAGCACGACGTGTTTTTCTCCGAGCGGTCGCTGATCGAAACCGGCAACAACAAGGTCACCGAGACCATCGACTTTCTGCGCGCCAAGGGCGATGTCTATGAAGGCCGGCTGCCGCCGCCCAAGGGCGGCGCGCCGGTGGAAGACTATGAGGATCGCGAGCAGACGCTGTTTCGCGCCACCGCCTATGGCGACGACGTCGATCGCCCGTTGATGAAGTCGGACGGCAGCTACACCTATTTCGCGTCCGATATCGCCAACCACAAGAACAAGTTCGATCGCGGCTTTGCCAATCTGATCGACGTGTTCGGCGCCGATCACGGCGGCTACATCAAGCGCATGCAGGCGGCGGTCAAGGCGGTCACGGCGGGCAGGGCCACGCTCGATGTGAAGGTGGTCCAGCTCGTGCGCCTGCTGCGCGCCGGCGAGCCGGTGAAGATGTCAAAGCGCTCCGGCGATTTCGTCACTTTGCGCGAGGTGGTCGACGAGGTCGGCTCCGACGCGGCGCGGTTCATGATGCTGTTCCGCAAGAACGACGCGGTGCTGGATTTCGATCTCGCCAAGGTGATCGAGCAATCCAAGGACAATGCGGTATTCTACGTCCAGTACGGCCATGCCCGCGGCCACTCGATCTTCAAGAATGCCCGGGAACTGGTTCCGGACCTGCCTGATGACACCGAGGCGCGGGCGGCGTTCCTGGGTGATGCGGCGGTGGAGCGGTTGACCGACCCCGCGGAACTCAGCCTGCTCAGGCTGCTGGCGCTCTATCCCCGGATGATCGAGGCGGCCGCGGTAGCGCACGAACCGCACCGAATCGCGTTTTATCTATATGATTTGGCCAGTGAATTTCATGCGCTATGGACCCGGGGGCGGGATTTGCCCTATTTACGCTTCATTATCAATAATGATGCAGAGATAACAAAGGCGCGATTGGCATTGGTCCAGGGCGTCGTCTCGGTTCTGGCATCCGGGCTCGCCGTTCTCGGCGTCCATGCCCCGACCGAGATGCGATAGGGGTACGCGCCTCACGTGGGGATCCGTGAGGCATTTGGCAGCCGCTGGTTCGTTTGCAAAGCGGGTTGGCGGTTTCCCGAAGGGGACGCATCATCACGATGGCTGATCGATATCAGGACAGGCCTTTTCCCGCCGACGATGGCTATGATCGTGGCGGAGACCCACATGCGCCGGCAAGGGCCGAGAGCGACCCGCTGGCGGAACTTGCGCGTCTGATCGGTCAAACCGACCCGTTCGCGATGGGCCGGGCCAATCAGCCGGTGCTGCCGCGCAGCGAGCGCGAGCCGTACCAGCCGCCGGTCCCTGCCGACGACGACGAGCCCGCCGCGGGCCCGCCGCCATGGATGCGCCGCGCCACCCCACAGGCAACGCCGCCCGTTCCGCAGGACGATTATGAACAGGATTACCCGAGCGCCGTGCACCCGCTGCATCGCTACGCAGCGCCGCTTGCCGCGCCGGAGCCGGAATATCACCAGTCTCCATCCTACGCCGAAGAGCCCGATCCGTCGCGCTATGACGAGGCGCTGTATGGCCAGCTCGATCACGGCGCACAGCAACCTCAGCAGAACCTGGCCTACGGGGACGACCCGTATGCCTATCCGGACGGCTATGACGACGTCGCCGAAGAGCCGGTCAAGAAGCGCGGCGGCGGCATGATGACCGTGGCCGTGGTGCTTGTGCTGGCGGTGGTGGGAACGGGCGCGGCCTTTGCCTATCGCACTTTTGTCGGATCGCCGCGCAGCGGCGAGCCGCCGATCATTAAGGCCGACAACAGCCCGACCAAGATCGTGCCGGCCCCCTCGGACGGCTCGGCCAAGGTGCCTGACCGCATGGTGACAGGCGATGGCACGGAAAAGATCGTTCCGCGCGAGGAAGCCCCTGTCGACATCAATGCCAGGACCGGTCCGCGCGTGGTGTTTCCGCCGCTGAATCCGAATAGCAATCCGCCGTCCGCTGCGAGCGTCGCGCCCTCCGGGCCGTTTCCCGCGGCAGTCGCGGGCAACGGCACGCTGCCGAGCAGTGGCACTGAGCCACGCAGGATCAAGACTCTGGCCGTACGCGGCGACCAGGCCGACGGAACCATGGCGCCGGTCAATGTGCCGCCGCCGGCCAAACCCGCACCCGCTCCAAAGGCCGCTGCCGCAACCGCAGCACCTGCTCCGGCCGCGCCTGCCACGCGCAGCCCGCCTTCATCGGCCAATGCGAGCGCCAACGCGCCGCTGTCGTTGACGCCGCAGCCCGGTCAAGCCGAGTCCCGGACCCGGGTCGCCGCCACCAATTCCGTCCCGGCGGCGTCGAACGGCGGCGGGGGATATCTGGTTCAGGTCGCCTCGCAGAAGAACGAGTCCGACGCGCAGGCCTCGTTCCGGGCCCTGCAGGGCAAATATCCGTCCGTCCTCGGTTCGCGCTCGCCGGTGATCAAGCGCGCCGATCTTGGCGACAAGGGCGTCTATTATCGCGCCATGATCGGTCCGTTCGGGTCCGCCGAAGAGGCAACGCAGGTCTGCGGCAGCCTGAAAAATGCCGGCGGGCAGTGCGTCATCCAAAGGAATTAACGGCCGTTTCCTTGACCCTTGGGCTGCCAGCGGGCTAATCGGCCCCATGAACAGCCGCGCATTCATCACAGGCGTATCCGGATTGGAACTCGGCGCCGATGAGCGCGAGTTCATCCGTTTGGAGCGGCCGTGGGGATTTATCCTATTCAAGCGAAATGTTGAGACACCCGCGCAAGTCGCTCAGCTTGTTGGGGAGTTGCGGAGTGCCGTCGGTCAGGCTGATGCGCCGGTCCTGATTGACCAGGAGGGCGGCCGGGTTCAACGCCTCGGCCCGCCGCACTGGCCGGTCTATCCGGCGGGAGCCGTGTTCGGCGCGCTCTACGATATCGACCGCTCGGCTGGCCTGTCCGCGGCGCGCCTGAGCGCCCGGCTGATCGCTGCCGACCTGCTGGAATTAGGCATAACCGTGGATTGTCTGCCGCTGGCGGACCTGCCGGTCCCCGGCGCCGACGCCGTGATCGGCAACCGCGCCTATGGCACCGAGCCGGACAAGGTGGCGGCGATCGCCCGCGCCGTGACCGAAGGGCTGGAGCAGGGCGGCGTATTGCCGGTTCTCAAGCACATCCCCGGGCATGGACGGGCCACCGCGGACACCCATTTCAGGCTGCCGGAGGTCGATACGCCGCAGGCGGAGCTGGAAAGGACCGATTTCGCCGCATTTCAACCGTTGGCGGGCCTGCCGATGGCCATGACCGCACATGTTGTGTTTAGCGCGCTGGACCCCGCCCATCCGGCGACGACATCTGCGACAATCATCGAACAGGTGATTCGCGGCGTGATCGGGTTCCAAGGTTTGTTGATGAGTGATGACGTCTCCATGAACGCGTTGGCGGGAACGATCGCCGAGCGGACCCGAGCCATCGTTACCGCCGGCTGCGACATGGTTCTGCATTGCAACGGCGATCTCGAGGAAATGCGAGCCGTCGCCCGCGAGACGCCTGAATTGTCCGGCAAGGCGCTGGAGCGCGCGAACCGCGCGCTGGCGTCACGAAAAGCCCCGCAGCCGTTCGATCGGCAGGCGGCGCGGGCTGAACTGGATGCGTTGATCAATCGGGCAGGGATTAAGAGCGCATGAGCGCAGAGATTTTATCGTTTGAAACCGGACGTCCCGCCGAACTCGCCGCCGATGACGAGCCGTCGCTGGTCGTCGACGTCGAGGGCTATGAAGGTCCGCTCGATTTGCTGCTGGCGCTGGCGCGGCAGCAGAAGGTCGACCTGCACAAGATTTCCATTCTGGCGCTGGCCGACCAGTACCTGGTGTTCATCGAAGCGGCCCGCAAGATCCGTCTCGAACTCGCCGCCGACTATCTGGTGATGGCGGCATGGCTGGCCTATCTGAAGTCGCGGTTGCTGTTGCCGGAGCCCGCGACCCCCGATGGCCCGAGCGCCGAGGAAATGGCGACCGCGCTGGCCAACCGGCTGCGCCGGCTCGAGGCCATTCGCGAGGCCTCGAACCGGCTGATGAACCGGCCGCAATTGCAGCGCGACATTTTTCCGCGCGGCGATCCGGAATCGATCGCCGAAATCAAGCACCCCAAATTTACCGCGACGCTGTTCGACCTGCTCAGCGCCTATGCGGCGCAGCGCCAGCAGCGGGTGCTGGCCACGGTGCATCTGGCAAGGCGCACGGTGTGGTCGCTGAGCGAGGCGCGGGCGTCGCTGGAACGCCT
>JAUXWH010000328.1 GCA_030681365.1 Bradyrhizobium sp. | reverse complement strand
GATGTGGATGCCGATCATGCTGTTCTTCTTCATGACCTTCGAGCATTCCATCGTGAACATGTTCCTGTTCCCCTCGGGCCTGCTGCTCGGCGCCAAATTCTCGATCATGGATTACCTGATCTGGAACGAGATCCCGACCGTACTCGGCAATCTGGTCGGCGGCCTCGCCTTCACCGGCCTGACGCTGTACGCCACCCACGTCAAGACCGCGCCGAAGCGCGGGATCGCCTGATCGCGATTGGGACAACAAGACTGTCGTCGCCCGGCTTGACCGGGCGACCCAGTACGCCGAGGCTTCTCGGCATGATGGCTGACGTCTCTGGAATGCTGGATCGCCCGGTCATAGGCGAGCGGAAGCGACGCCGTCCCTTCGGCCGGCTACGCCGGGCGACGACAACGGAGTTGGCGTCAAGAGATGTCGCGTGAACTGAAAATTTCGGTCGGGCAGCATTCCGATAAGGGCCGCAAGGAGACCAATCAGGATTTCCATGGCGTCCTCGTTCCGGAAGAGCCGCTGCTCGGCCTGAAGGGTATCGCCATCGTGCTGGCCGACGGCATCTCTTCGAGCCCGGTCAGCCGGATTGCCAGCGAGTCCGCGGTCAAGGGATTTCTCACCGACTACTACTGCACCTCGGAAGCCTGGTCGGTGAAAACCTCGGCCCAGCGCGTGCTGGCGGCGACCAACTCCTGGCTGCACGCGCAGACGAGGCGCGGCCAGCACGCCTACGACATGGACAAGGGCTACGTCTGCACGCTGAGCGCTCTGGTCATCAAGTCGACCACCGCGCATATCTTTCATGTCGGCGACTCAAGGATCTACCGCGTTTCCGGCAACGCGCTGGAACAGCTGACCAACGACCATCGGGTCATCGTTTCATCGCAGCAGAGCTACCTCGGCCGCGCGCTCGGCGTGAATCCGCAGATCGAAATCGACTACCAGTCGCACCAGATCGAGAAGGGCGATGTGTTCGTGCTCGCCACCGACGGCGTGTACGAGCATGTCCCGGCCCGCTTCATCGCCAGGGCGATCAGGGACGTTGCTGACGATCTCGACCGGGCGGCGAAGAGTATCGTCGAGCAGGCCTATGAGCAGGGCAGTCCGGACAATCTCACCGTCCAGATCGTCCGGATCGACGCCTTGCCCGCCAGCGAGGCCAGCGAGGTTTTCGGCCAGCCGTCCGAACTGCCGCTGCCGCCGCTTCTGGAAGCGCGTATGGTGTTCGACGGCTACCGGATCGTCAGGGAATTGCATGCCTCGAGCCGCAGCCACATCTATCTCGCGGTCGACGCCGACAGCGACGAACTGGTCGCGCTGAAAATTCCGTCGATCGATTTGCGCGGCGATCCCGCCTACCTGAAGCGCTTCATGATGGAGGAGTGGGTCGCCCGGCGCATCGACAGCGCTCATGTGCTGAAACCCTGTCTGCAGTCGCGCAAGCGCAATTATCTCTACGTCGTCACCGAATTCATCGACGGCCAGACGCTGACGCAATGGATGATCGACAATCCGAAGCCGGATCTGGAAACGATCCGCGGCATCGTCGAGCAGATCGCCAAGGGATTGCGCGCCTTCCACCGCAGGGAAATGCTGCACCAGGACCTGCGGCCGGACAATGTCATGATCGACCGGACCGGCACTGTGAAGATCATCGATTTCGGCTCCACCAGGGTCACCGGCGTGGTCGAGGCGTCGCCGCCGGGCGGCCGCGAGGATATTCTCGGTACCTTCCAGTACACCGCGCCGGAATATTTTGTCGGCGAGAACGGCTCGTCGCGCTCCGACATCTTCTCGCTCGGCGTCATCACCTACCAGATGCTGACGGGGCGGCTGCCCTATGGCGCGAAGATGGCGCGGACGCGGACCAAATCGCAGCAGCGCAAACTGAAATACCGCTCGGCGCTCGACGACACCAGCGAGATCCCGGCATGGATCGACGGCGTGCTGAAGAAGGCCGTGCATCCCGACCCATGGAAGCGTTACGAGGCGCTGTCCGAATTCCTCCATGACCTGCGCACTCCCAACGCCGATTTCGTCAACGCCGCGCAGGCGCCGCTGATCGAGCGCAATCCGCTGCTGTTCTGGAAGGGGCTGTCGGCGCTGCTGGTGCTGGTCGTGGTGGCGCTGCTCGCGATGCTGCAGGGTGGGCGCTGAACCCGCATGGGATCCGAAGGCGATCGAGATCGATGCGCGTTACCGTACCTGCACCTCGACAGATCCGATCCCTTCGAGCTCGAACCGGTAGCTCGCATCGGCTTCCGGAAACACGGTTTTCATGACGGCTCCGGTCATCACCACCTCGCCGGCGCGCAATCCCGCGCCGCGTGAAGCCAGCTGCGTGGCCAGCCACGCGACCGAGTTGAAGGGATGGCCGAGGATGTCGCGGCCGTGGCCTTCGCCGATCGAGACACGGTCCTTGCTGGCGCGGCCGGGCACATCCGCCAGATCGGGCCAGGTCTTCGAAAATGCGGCCGAGAATTCCGACAGCACGATGCCGGCGTTCCACGAATTGTCCGCCACCAGCGACAGCACGTCGAGGCTGGCATAATCGGCGCTGCGATCGTCGACCACTTCGATCGCCGCGCACACGCCGTCGATGTGCGGCGCGATCGCCTCGGCGGTCAACGGCATGCCCGCGGCCGGCACGTCCGATTTGAGGCGAACGGCGATTTCGAATTCGAGGCCGAGCCGCCCGTAATCCGCGCGCCGGACGCTCGCTCCCGAATGCAGCACGCGCCGTGCCAGCACGACGCCGGCGATCGGATGGTCGATCCCGCAAAACGCCTGCATCGCCGCCGAGGTCAATCCGACCTTGTAGCCGACGGGTTCGCCATGCGTGCCGCGGAGCAGCGTGACGAATCTCTGCTGGATATCATAGGCGTCCACGACGGTGGCGGGCCGGTCCGGCGGACCGAGTGCCTTGAACCGCACATTGGCTTTGTGTTCGGCCTGCAGTGTTTCGGCCGCGCGCCCGGCCGCGAGTTCGTCCATCGGTTCTCTCCCCATCGCAAATCTTGGCGTTCACTTGAGTGGGATGATACCGGAAATTGGCGCGGGAAGCCCGTCTTGTCAGCGTGGTATCCCGCGATCCGTGGCTCAGCAGATCTTCAATGGTATTGAAATCATTCGCGAAAAGGCCATTCTGGGGGTCCTTGTCGGGGATGAACTGGAACGCCAGGGCCGCCAGGAACTGATCCTTGATCCGGCTGACCGCCATGTGTCGGAACGAAGCGTTGCCGTCAGTGTTGTAGTGTGCGGTCATTCGGGCAGTTGATACGGCAAGCTCTTTGCAACTTTCCGTGTCTGGTCAGCACTCCGTGAAGTGACTCTACCCAGAACCCAGAATTGGCAATTTGATGCCTTCCGAACCGAGGGCGGTCTCGCAGACTGCCACCGATAGCTTTCTTAGCAGTCAGGACGAACTTCCTTACCGTCGACGGCAGCAGGCCCTGCTCCGGGAATTCGGAAGTGCGGCGTTACAGACCCGTGACATCAGGCAAATTCTTCAACAGGCCACTGAACTGTCTGCCCGCGGCCTGCGATGTTCCTATGCCAAGGCTCTGGAATATCTACCGGATGAAAAGCGTCTGATTGTGCGTGCGGGCATCGGCTGGCCAGCGGGAACAGTCGACCGTGTATCGCTCGGCGCGGATATCGAATCTCCCGCCGGCTTCGCCTTTCAAACGGGACAGTCGGTCATCTCCAATCACTTGCAGGAAGAGACGCGTTTTCGAACGCCACACCTTTTGGCCGAACATGGCATCAAGCGTGCGATCAATGTGCTGATCAGACGAGGTGGCGAGGGCGATACGCCCTACGGCGTTCTCGAGGCTGACAGTCCGGATCCCGGGCAGTTCGATGATGCCGATGTGGATTTTCTGGCAGGTTTTGCCGGCCTGCTCGGCATTGCGATTGAGCGCCAGCATGCCGACGCCAAACTTCAGCAAGCTCTCGATCACGAGGTCTTGCTGACGCGCGAGATGAGTCATCGCGTCAAGAACAGCCTCACCTCAGTGGTGGGCCTGCTGCGTGTTCAGGCAAGAGGCTCGGAGTCCGTGGACGTGAAGAACGCATTGGAAAATGCGGCCATGCGCGTCGCGTCGATCGCGCAAGTTCATGATCATCTCTGGCGGGGCAGCAAGGTTGGATTTGTCGATCTCTCCGACTTCGTCGGTCATCTCTGCAAGAATCTTCAGAATTCGGCACCGGAACACACGGTTCAATGTCATTCCGACCCCATTGTCATATCCGCCGACAAGGCGATTCCTTTGGGCCTGCTGGTCAACGAGCTCGTCACGAATGCCGTCAAGTATGCCTATATCGATGGACCTGGTGTGATCATGGTGGACGCAAGGGAGATCGACGGACATCTGCTTGTCGAGATTTCCGATGAAGGCGCCGGGCTACCCGATGGATTTGACATCAACCAGCCGCGGAACAGCCTCGGCTTCCGGGTCATCATCGGCCTGGTCCGGCAGTTGATGGGCGAGCTTAAAATCTCGAAGAACCTGCCGAGGGGAGCGCTTTTCACAATCAAATTTCCCCTCGACCCGCCCTCGACGAACGCTTGACGCGAGTTGAAGCCCACCTGCCGGGCGCCTGGTTAACAACGCGAATCCTGTGAGTTCTCCTTTTATGCCTTTGATCACTTCGCCCATCCGCGTTCTCGTCGTCGAAGATGAAACGTTCATTCGCATGGATGTGGTCGAGACGCTCCGCGCGGCCGGATTCGACATGCTGGAGGCAACCAACGCGGACGAAGCCATTCAGATGCTCGAGCGCCATTTCGATATTCGGCTCATGTTTACCGACATCGATATGCCGGGGTCGATGAATGGCTTGAAATTGGCGGGGACTGTCAGCGACCGGTGGCCGCCCGTCAGGATCATCGCAACTTCAGGACATTTCAAAGTTCAGGACGGCGATCTGCCGGCGGACGCCCGGTTTATCCCCAAGCCCTACCAGCCAGCACAAATTATCAGTGCCGTACGAGAGCTTACCGGCGCGGCGTGACGGCCCCGGAGCGCGCAGGTCGGATCGTTTGTCGACATGTCCATGACGTATGGTCAGCCGCAGCTGTGCTCCGATCACTTCGACGGTAAGGTCCGAGCGAACGCCAGAACATTAATAGTGTCCTTGAGAGGAAAGCCGCGAAGGTTAATCATCGCCGCGCCGGGATGGCCGTTACGAATTTTGTGCAGCACCTCGTGCGGGAACTTATTGGCTTCGGTTCCAATATACGCCGGCTCCTTGACAGTCCCCCAATTGAGGGCGCGACCGTCGAATCCATGGCAGGCGGCGCAGGTAGTCTGAAATAATCCAGCACCCCGCGCAGGGTCGCCTTTTGTATTTCCGGTTTTCAGGTCGATTAGACGATCGGCATTATCCTGTCCCCGGCTGACAAAGATCGCCAAGCGGCGCAATTCTTCGTCATTGATCATTTCTTGTTTGTAACTGTGAGGTTCAGCCCGTAGCAGAGCCGCGATACGATTCACGTCTCGCCCGGCGGCCCGACGTATGCCCTTGATACCGGTGTAACGCTCACCACTGCCGTACAGTCCGTCTTTGCCGTTATAGTCCCAGCCGTGACATTCCACACAGCGCCAGGTGTTCGCGCCCGTGCGTTTCCCGGTCTTGGGATAGGCGGGGTGTGTACTTTCCGGCTTCTTGCGGTCCAGAGCATCCCACCAATTATCATAGATACGCCCGCCCGCCGCGCGCAACCAGATTTCAGTGGGCTGCGGTGGCGCACGATGGATGAAATCGGCGAGGCCGCCATGCTCCGTGGGCTCGGCAGCGCCTTTGACTTCCTGCGCGTGAAGCATCTGGATACTCGACAGCAGCGAGCCTGCAACAACAAGCATTCCGAGAACTCGTCGGGCCGCTTCCATGGCACCCTTATCTCCAAGCGTTCGATGTCGTCAGAAGGCGAGACAGCATTCCTGCCGACCCTGTCTCCACCACCAGTTTCTGCATTGATATGAGTCAATTTGAGCGGCAGCGCCCCGACAGGAGATGATTCGCTTCATGCAGCGAAACCGCGCCTTGGTCGTTCGATCCTGTTGGCTTGTCTGGGTTTGGCTTGTTGAAACCAACGGGTCTACCCTGTCTGTCATTCCCACGTCATGGGCGCTTGATAGTCGAAATGAGTGAACAGTAGCCCGGCTTGTTCGGAACAGCCGAACATGCGGCATCTGCTCTCCGGAGTTCGACATGTTATCGCTCTTCAATGTGGCCGTTACATATCCCAACGGCGTGGTGGCGCTGCGGCCGACGACGGCGACGTTCCAGCGCGGCAAATTCATCGTGCTGCTCGGCACCTCGGGTGCCGGCAAATCGACGTTGCTGCGCAGTCTCAATGGCTTGGTGCGGCCGACTTCCGGCGAGGTTCGCGTCGAGGGACGCGGATCGATTTTCGCCAGCCGGGGTCGGCTGCGGGATCACCGCCGGCGCACCGGCATGGTGTTCCAGCAGCATCATCTGATCGGCCGGCTGTCGGCGCTCGACAATGTGCTGACCGGACGGCTCGCCGCACATGGCGCGCTGCGCTCGATGTTTCCCCTGCCGCGCGCCGACCGTCTGCTGGCGCTGGAGGCGCTCGACCGGGTCGGGCTGGCCGACCGGGCCTTGAACCGCGCCGACCAGCTTTCCGGCGGACAGCAGCAGCGCGTCGGCATCGCGCGCGCCATGGCCCAGAAGCCGGAGATCATGCTTGCCGACGAGCCGGTCGCGAGCCTCGATCCCGCCACCTCGGTCCGGGTGCTGGAAGACCTTCACCGGATCAGCCGCGAGGACGGCATCACCGCGATCGTCAGCCTGCATCAGGTCGACCTCGCCCGCCAGTTCGCCGATCACATCATCGGCCTCGCCCAGGGGCGCATCGTTTTCGACGGCGCGCCCGATCAACTCGGGTCGCACACGCTCGATCATATCTACGCGACGGAACGCCACAGTCTGGCGCAAGCCGCCTGATCAAACCCAATTACAGGATGGAGAGTACATGATGTTACGCCGTGATTTCCTCGTTGCATCGGTCGCGACCGGCCTCAGCCTGCTCGCCGGCCCGGCATTCGCCGACAAGGCCAACCCCGACAAGTTGCGGATCGCGCTGCTGCCGGACGAGAATGCCGCGACCATCATTCAGAACGCGCAGCCGCTTAAAGTGTATCTCGAGGGCGTGCTGAAGAAGCCGGTCGAGATCATCGTGACCACGGATTACTCGTCGATGATCGAGGCGATGCGCTTCGGGCGTATCGAGGTCGGATATTTCGGCCCGTTCTCCTATGTGCTTGCCAAGTCGAAGGCGACGGAGATCGATCCGTTCGGCGTCGGCGTCGAAAAGGGCAAGCCCAATTACCAGTCGATCGTGATCGCTACTGCCGACGGTCCGGTGAAGGAAATCGCCGACATCAAGGGCAAGCCGTTCGCGTTCGGCGACCGGGCCTCGACGTCGAGCCATCTGGCGCCGCGCGCGCTGCTCGCCAAGCAGGGACTGATCGGCGATGCCGACTACAAGGTCGTCCATCTCGGCCAGCACGATGCGGTCGCGCGCGCCGTCGCTGCGGGGCAGGTTCCGGCCGGGGCGCTGTCCGAAGCCATTTATCGGGTTCTGGTCGAAAGCAAGAAGGTCGATCCCACAAAGCTCAGGCAGCTTGCATTGTCCGATCCCATTCCGAACTATCCGCTGACGATGCAGGGCTACCTGAAGCCCGAGCTGAAGGACGCGATCAGGAAGGCATTCCTCGACCTCAAGGATCCGGCCATCCTGAAGCTGTTCCGCGTCGAAGCCATCGCGGCGGCCACCGACAAGGATTACGACGTGCTGCGCGACATGGCCAAGATATTGCAGCTCGACATCGCCAAGCTCTAGTAGCGACGATGTGAGATGGGTGACTCGCTTGCTGCCGATGCTTCGAGACGCTCGCGATGCTCGCTCCTCAGCAAGAGGTTCTTATGCTTCAACAGGTTACCCTCATCCTGAGGAGCATCGCAACGCGATGCGTCTCGAAGGATGGGCTGCAATACTGACTCATGATTCCAGGTACCAGATGAAATCCGCTTCGCCTGTATTCGACGCCATTCTCGCCGATCAGCGACGCTCCGCCCTGCGCGGGGCGGGGCTGGTCGCCCTGATCGTCGCCGCCTGCATCGCCGCGCTGGCGGCAACCGGCTTCTTCGATGCGCAGCGCTTCATCGAAAGCGGGCCGGCGATCTCCACGCTGGCCTCGGAAATGGTACCGCCCGATTTCGGCCGCTGGCGGACATGGCTGCGGCCGCTGCTGGATACGCTGGCGATGTCGATCGCGGGCACCGCGCTCGCGGTGCTGTTCTCGTTGCCGCTGGCGCTGCTGGCCGCGCCCAACACCAGCCCGCATCCGGCGGTCTATATGGCGGTGCGGACCCTGCTCGCCTTCCTGCGTTCGGTGCCGGAGATCATCCTCGGCGTGCTGTTCGTCGCCGCGGTCGGCTTCGGCGCACTGCCGGGCGTTCTCGCGCTGGCGCTGCATTCGGTCGGCATGGTCGGCAAGTTCTATGCGGAGGCGATCGAGCATGTCGACCCGAAGCCGCTGGAAGCGGCGCGCGCCGCGGGCGCGACGCCGATGCAGGTCATCATGCATGCGGTATTGCCGCAGGTGCTGCCTCAACTGACCGACGTCACGATCTACCGCTGGGAATATCATTTTCGCGCCTCCGCCGTGCTCGGCATCGTCGGCGCCGGCGGCATCGGTTTCGAACTGATCGCGGCGCTGCGGCTTCTGAACTACGATCAGGTATCGGCGATCCTGCTGTCGATCCTCGCCTGCGTCGTGATGGTCGACAGTGTCGGCGCCTATCTGCGCAAATCACTCAAATAAGCGTGCATCCATGTCCAAACCGCCCCTCATTGTCTTGACCAGCCGGGTTTTCCCCGAGACGCGCGCGGCGTTCGAACGCGTGGCCCGTGTTGTCGCCAACGAGGCTTCCCAGCCGTGGAGCCGGGATGAACTGATCGAGCGGTGCGGGGAGGCGAGCGGCCTGATGGCCTTCATGACCGACCGCATCGACCGGGAATTTCTGGAGCGATGCCCTCAATTGAAGGTCATCGGCGCCGCGCTGAAGGGTTATGACAATATCGATGTCGAGGCGGCGCGCGAACGCGGCGTCCAGGTCACCATCGTGCCGGACCTTCTGACCGAGCCGACCGCGGAACTGGCGATCGGACTGATGATCGCGCTCGGGCGCCATATCCCGACCGGCGATGCCGGCATCCGCCGATCCGGCTTCGCCGGCTGGCGGCCCGAATTGTATGGCACGGGAATCGGCAGCTCGACGGTCGGGATCGTCGGCTTCGGGCTGGTCGGCCAGGCCATCGCGCGCCGGCTTTCCGGATTCGGCTGCCGGATCGTCGCCTTCGACAGCCGGCCCTTCGGCGAAATATCCGGTGTCGAACAAATGGCATTCGATGACATCTTGAAGCTGTCCGATTTCGTGGTGCTGGGCCTACCGCTGACGGAGAGCACCACCGGATTGATCGATGCGGCGGCGATCGGCCGGATGAAATCAGGAGCGTTGCTGGTCAATCCCGCGCGCGGCTCGCTGGTCGATGAAGCCGCGGTCGCCGATGCGCTGGCGAGCGGCCATCTCGGCGGCTATGCCGCCGACGTGTTCGAATGCGAGGACTGGGCGCGGTCGCAGCGGCCGATGTCGATCGATGCCAGACTGACCGCGCCGGGCGCGCGCACCGTGCTGACGCCGCATATCGGATCGGCCGTGACCTCGGCGCGGCGGCAGATCGAACTGTCCGCCGCGTCAAGCATCCTGCAGGCGCTGGCCGGCCAGCTACCCGCCGGGCTCGTCAACCCCCCGAACGTGAAGACCGCGGCATTGACCGGATAGATGCTCAACCTGACCCACGCCAGAACCTTCCTCACGGTAATCGCCGCCCGCGGCGTGCGCGCCGCCGCGCGCCAGCTCGATCTCGCGCCGTCGACCATCGTGGATCACATCCGCCAGCTCGAAGAGGTTGTGGCGGCACCGCTGGTGCTGCGCCGGCGCGGCGGCGCGATGCTGACCGATCAGGGCGCGCGCTTTTTGCCGCTGGCGCGTTCGCTGGTCGAAACCGCCGGCCGCGTGCGCGGCCTGGTCCAGCTTCCGACGCTGCGCGTGGCCGCATCGAGCAATGTCGGCACCTATCTGCTGCAGCCGCATCTGGCCGCCTTCCGGCGCAGCGCCGGCATTCCGGTCGAGCAATGGATCGGATCGAACAATGATGTCGTCGCCCGGCTGGAACGCGGCGAAGCCGATCTGGCCGCCATGGAATGGTGGGACGGCAGAGAAGGTTTTGTTGCGCGCACCTTCGCGCGCGAGCCGCTGGTCGTCATCGTCGCGCCGGACCATCGCTGGGCCGGCCTCGGCTCCGTCTCCGTGGCCGAGCTGCAAGGCGAGCCGTTGCTGGGCGGCGAATCCGGCACCGGCACCGGGCATCTGCTGCGCAGCCGGCTCGGACCATCCGCCAACACCCTCACGATCGTCGACGGCTTCGGCAGCACCGAGGCCGTCAAGCGCGCGGTCCGCGCCGGCGGCGGCGCGTCGATCGTGATGCAATCCTCGGTCGCCGACGAAGTCGCGGCCGGGCGGCTGGTCGCGCTCCGTGTCGAAGGCGTCGAACTCGCCAAGGAGATCAGGCTGATCGTCCCCGACACCCTGCCGCCGACCGCGCCGGCAATGGCGCTGTTCGAGGCGTCGCGGGGCTGGGGCGGGGGTTAGATAAATGAGGTTGAACTCGGGATCTCGCCTGGCTGGACGGGTCCATCGCAAGGATGGTATCGCCCGGTCTCAGCGTTGCGAAAAATACAGCTTGGTTCATCGGTGATCCCGACAGCGGCTGTACGTTCGCGTGGTCCGCTCGGAACAGCGCCCCGCCCGGTCGCAGGCCACGCGCTCCACGAGGTCGGTATATTGTTGTCCGCCATAATAGCGACGACCGGGATATTCTTCCGCATACTTGTTCGTCAGCATGGAACCAAGCGCAGCGAGTACTTCCGGATAAGTATCGTTCTCCGAGGAAATCAGCTCAATGGCGTCAGCTTGCCGATGATTTTCGTCAACAATCGCACCGAAGATTTCAGCATCACGGGACAGGAAATCCGTTACGCCCACCGTCGTTTGTCTCTCGATCGTTGGCGGGAAGCAGGCCGAACTCCTGCTCGGCGGATCAGGCGCCACTACAAGCGCCTCATTTGCCATAGAACGCTTCGCTTCTGATGATCCGTCCCGTCGCGTCGAAGTCCATGTATTCGGACGCGCGCGCCTTATCCAGGCGCCACCACACCGTTAGGCGGCGCATCGGCTCGTCCCAGCTCCACGACAGCAATTGAAGGTCGGCGCTTTTCACGTGGCCATAGGCCTTCTTCCAGTATCGCCGAATTTCTTCTGAGCCCTTGACGACAGGCGAGCCGGTCAGCTTTTCCGCGAGAGGGCTGCGCATCTCGGCATCTTCGGAGAAGTGCGACACGACAGCATCGATGTCGACTTTGCACCAGTTGCTGCACCAGGTTTCCGCAAAAACCCTTGCTGCGTCGAAGTCCATGATCTTCTCGTTCATGCGGCGCATCCTCATTCCCTGACAATCGAACGTGATGCGCCGAGCCGAACATCGGCGCCATCCCTGTAGCCACAGTCCCAGATATCCACTATCAAGTCAATAATGTTGACTCGAGACTTGAGTCGGTCCATTTTCCGCCGACACCGATACGTGTTGCACGGAGAAAAGACATGGACGCTGCCGCAGACAACTCGCCCCGCACGGGCCTCGATCTTGTCAAGAAGCTCATCGCGGCCGGCGGCTCGCAGCGAGGGATCGGCAAGACCATGCGCTTCCGGGGAACTTCGGCGGACCGCGGAATTGTCACCTTGGAGGGTCACCCCGATGAGGACTTCTACAATCCGCTCGGGACTGTGCACGGCGGCTACGCCGCGACGATTCTGGATGCCGCGCTGGCCCTGGCTGTGCAAAGCACCTTGCCGCTGGATAGCGGCTATTCGACTATAGATTTGAAAATTACTTATCTGAGGCCGATGACGGCGAGCAGCGCTCCCGTGACCGCGGAAGGGAAGACGCTTCATGAGGGCCGCCGCATCATTGCGTGCGAGGGCCGCCTCACCGATCGCGAGGGGAAGCTGTGTGCGCATGCGA
The DNA here is from genome assembly GCA_030681365.1 of Bradyrhizobium sp. GTDB lineage: Bacteria > Pseudomonadota > Alphaproteobacteria > Rhizobiales > Xanthobacteraceae > Bradyrhizobium. The sequence continues at coordinate 33,691 of JAUXWH010000328.1, read as the reverse complement.
CAGCGACCTATATGGTGCAGGCGCGAAGCGAGTGAAGCTTGGCTGTCACCCGCGTGACGTCAGCGGATGCCTGGCTGTCGGGCAGGCCGATTGTTATCCAGGGCTTGCGGTGATGCGCGGCCTCGCCAGCACGACTTTTGCGATCGGCGCGACGAGGGCTTCGGGCGCGTCCTCCCAGGATACCACCGTCGGCGTCACGATCATGGGATCGCAACGGCACTGTTGAATCAGGTCGAGAACCTGCGGCATGTGCGGCCGGACACCGCACAGTCCGACCGACAGGGTGATGTCGCGCATGTACATCTGAAACAACGGAATAGGGGGATCGTCAAAAATGATACCGATGCACGAACAATGCCCGCCGGTACGCAAGGCGAGCAACGACGTTCGAAGCCTGTCGTGCGACCGCGTCGCCGCGATGACGACGTCATAGCTCTCATGGAGATCGGTGTCGGGACCAGAGCGGAGCGTAGCACCGCTCCAGCGGGCGAGTTCGTTCCGCGCGGCGTCATCATCAAAGTAATCGACCTGATGGGCGCCTGCCGCACGCGCCATCTGCACCGCGAGGATCCCGAGGCTCTCCGTTCCGCCGACGACCAGAACCTTCCCGTTCGGCCGCGATGCCAGCGGACGGCTTGCGGCCACCCACGCATCCGTCAGATTGTCGCTGACGGATGCCGCAGCGACTGGATCGACGCCGTCAGGAACCTTGACGAGCATGGCATCGGCGAATGGCACGCAGACGCTCTCCGAGAACAATCCTCCCCAATGACCGCCGGCCGGCACGCCAAAGCCGGCGTATTTTTGCACACCGGTACAGGCGATGCTGCGACCTGCCAGGCATTGTTCGCAACTTCCGCAGGCGATCTTCCAGGGTATCGAGACGACATCCCCGCGGCGCACCGACGCGACGCCGGAGCCGACCTCAAGGACCTCGGCAACACATTCATGGCCGATCGCGAAAGGAGCTTTGAACGGCGTCTTGCCCGCGATCAACCGTCGGTCGAGGTCGCAGTTGCAGGAGGCGATCGGGCGGATGATCGCGTCGAACGACGTCTTCATCTTCGGTGACGGCTTATCCAGCCATTGCAGTTTGCCCGGCTCGACGACGGTCAATTCCTTCATGATGTTTCTCCCGAGGGCGTCGTGCGAGGCTTTACAGCCGCGTCATTCGATTCACCTTCACAAGTCAATATAGTTGACTTGTGAAATCTGTCAACGGCTGGCAGCGCAGCAGATCCGATCAGAGTTCGATGGCGGCCTCCGCAATGCAGCTTTGCTCATAGGACCTTGGGCACATTCGGCTACATCGATGCAGCGTGGCAGCGCGATCGCTACTGAAGCCGATTGCCGTCCATTGATCGTGCAGCATCAGGCACATAGCCGCATTTTCTGTTGTCGGCTGATGCCCATTGGCACTATGACATTGTGCCACGTTATCTCGGAAGGACCCGTCAAATGGCTCTGGGCTCGCGCACTGCAAAGATAGGACAATTTCGCTTAGCCAAACTCGATCCACTTGATGACGCACTCGAATTGATGTTTTTCGGTTGGAAAGGAAGCATCCGACAAGCCGATGCGTATTTGGCTTCCTTGGGCCTTTCCCGCGTGCATCACCGGATCATTTATGTCATCGCCCGTCGCGAGGATCTGACAGTTGGTGAACTCCACGAGATTCTAGGTATTAGCAAGCAGGCTTTACACCGACCGATGAAACAGTTGGTCGATAAGGGCTTTGTGCAATCGGTCCGTAGCCCCACATCACATCGGCATAAGATCTTGCAGCTAACCCCGAAGGGCACGCGAACTGAATCCGCCGCCTCCGGTCGTGAGCGCGCCATAATGGGCAAGGCGTTTGCCAAAGTCGGTAGAACGGGAAGGGCTGGCTGGAGCGAGGTCATGGCCTTCGTCGCCGAGAATGGGTAGATTCAAGGTCAAACTGCCGCCGCTGTGTATGAGGCCGGGCGGCTGGTCGCGCTCCGTGTCGAAGGCGTCGACCTCGCCGAGGAGAGGCTGATGGTCCCCGACACCCTGCCGCCGACCGCGCCGGCCATGGCGCTGTTCGAGGCGTCGCGGGGCTGGGGCGGCGGTCAGGACAAATGAGATTGAGTTCGGGATCTCGCCTGGCTGGAACCTACGAGCCTTGAGAGGATTTGCTCTTTTTGCCGTGAAGGAGAGCATTGATGTCCAGCACGTTCGATCGCGTCCCGGCTCACACGAGCGAAGAAATAAATCAACGAATCCAGAACGATATTCGCAAGCGCGTGCGCCATTTCGCAGTGCATCCCGATGCTATTCCGCGTCGGCTCCGGGAACTCCGTGAGGAATGGGATATCGAGCGGGCCATCGAGGCGAATGCATCCGCCCTGGCCTTCACCGGTGTTGTACTCGGTGTCACCCGGGACAGCCGATGGCTTGCGCTTCCAGCACTCGTAACCGCGTTTCTGTTTCAACACGCGATCCAGGGCTGGTGTCCTCCGGTTCCGGTCCTGCGCCGCATGGGATTCCGAACAGCTCACGAGATCGAGCAGGAACGCACCGCGCTGAAAGCGTTGCGCGGAGATTTCAGCGCGGTATCGAGTGAGCAGGACAAGCCTGGCGCAGCATTGGCGGCGGTGGGCCTGTGACCATCCTGCGGGCGGAAGGCCCGGCCGGAGAGTCGTTATACGCAACGTTGCCGGTGTGGCGCATTTCGCTCGTCGGCCTGAGCCCCAGGCTCGACCAGATTCTTGCGGCTGGGTGTTTGTACTAGTCGCTGGAGACGCACGAGCTTCAATCGCCGTGCAGGCGAGCTCGCTTGGAGACCGCGCCGAATTGCGCTGAGATGCGAAGAACGCGCCCTTGAGGCATTCAATCACGGCCGTTCCGGCGGATGCCAAGCGGCGATCTCCGGCAGACAACAGAAAGCGCGCGAGGAGATATCCTGCTCCGTCGCGCGCTCATCTGCGGGACCGTAGTTTAGAACGCGCCAAACAGCATCGCCAGAATGATCAAGCTGATCGGCACACCAAGAGCCCAAAGAATAATTGGCATAACGTTCCTCCAGTCTTTGCTTTGCTGGGGAATTAACGGGCGAAGGAAGATGGCGTTCCTCCAAAAATTTCCGAATGCCAGCGGAACGAACGCTCTTGCGCGTTCCTGAACAGCCGCAGTGCAGGGAACCTTGAGAGTTCTAAACGCCATGACCGCCTCTGCGTGCGGCTTTTGCGATGCTCACAATCAACTAATGAGCTCCGCCGTTCAACGCCCGACTAGACTAGCGAGGTTGGCGGCTGGGTGCAGCCAGGCCCCGCTGGCGCGATCTGTCACCGAACAGCATGAGGAGCCATGATGGGGGAATGCAGCATAGTGGAAGCTTCTGGTGCCCCTGGCCGGAATCGAACCAGCACTCCTTGCGGAACTCGATTTTGAGTCGAGCGCGTCTACCAATTCCGCCACAGGGGCATTCGCGACGCCGGCCGGAAGGCGAGGGGTCGCGAAGCCGGCGGAATATAGCGGCCGGGGAGGGCGGGTCAACCCGTTGGTTTGGAAGCGGCTTTCGAGCGCCTGCGTTGCCGCGAATGGCACGCAGGAAACCATCCGGCCCGCCCCAAAACACCGCCCTGTGATCGCACCTCGTCTCGACAGCGGCCTGGCTGCGCGATACGACGCTTGGGCACGGGAGACGAGCGTGACGCTGAACGCCACCGCAAGCCAGTCGTATGCGCCTGCCGCCAACCCGGCGATGACGGCGGCGCTGGCGATCGCCGCGATCTCGGCGGCGACGCTGGCGGGGGCGTGGTTCTTTCAACTGGTGCTGGATATCCGGCCCTGTCCGCTCTGCCTCGAGCAGCGCTACGCCTATTACCTGGCGATCCCGCTCGGCGCGCTGCTGGCGTTCGCGGCCGCCAGGGACACGCCGCGCAGCCTGCTGCTGGCGGGGCTCGTCATTCTCGCCGCGGCAGCCCTCGGCAATGCCTGGCTCGGGGCCTATCACGCCGGGGTCGAATGGAAATTCTGGCAGGGGCCGACCGATTGCTCCGGCCCGCTGGTCGATCTCGGCAGCGCCGGCAATCTTCTGCAGCGGCTTGACACCGTCAAAGTAATCCGTTGCGACGAGGTGCAGTGGCGCTTTCTCGGCCTGTCGCTGGCCGGCTACAATGTGCTGATCTCGCTGTTGATGGCCGCGATCGCCGGCTGGGGCATTTTCCGGCTGCAGCGCCGCTGACGCCGCGGGAACTACCCGACGGGCAAATCAGTTCTGTTTATCGGAAATGAAAGTCAATCCGGGAAATCAAAAATAAATCGCTTAACGCGTCGGGCAAATCACCTTTAGGGATTCGCCCGTCCCGCCCGAACGAGGGGCGTTTCGCGGACGCACGAGCGCGCGGTGGGATGCGATGGACGCGACAGCGTCGGGCGCGCAGGTGCAGTCGCAGGGCGAGATGAACCTCGTGAGCGGCATGCGGCACGCAGACGGACGGCGCTTAAAACTGTCTTCGCTGGAACTGGCCGGGCCGCACGAGGACCGGCGAGATCTCTGGCTGGACGGGCGCGGACGGCGAAATCGTGTGGTCCTGACGCCCCCAGGCTGGCGTCAAGTGTTGCGGAGATGCTTGCGGCTCAACCGGGCTTGCGATGCATCGTCAATCCGCAAGGCGACGGTGGCAACAGTGCATGGCTCACCGGGGAGATCACGTATAGACCGTAACCCATTGCGTGGGGAAAGCCGGATGATCCGGTTGCCCTGTGGTCTACTCGTGCGCTCGCTATGCGCACGACCGCGGGTGCGATCGGCACCCGGCTTTCCCCGCGCCCTTCTTTCTCAGGAAGGGCGAAGCTGAAGCAAAGCCTCGGGCGCATAGCGCCGCGGGATCTATACGCATGTCTGGCCACACCCTCAATCGTCATCGCCCGGCTTGACCGGGCGACCCAGTATTCCAGAGACGCCAAATGATGGAATCGATAAGCCGCGGCGTACTGGATCCCCCGCATGCGCGGGGGATGACGGTCATTGGGTGGCGCGCGCAGCGGTGCCTTCCTGTCTTCTTCCCTAATCATCCACATCTTCCTGCGGCCGTCCGAACAGATGCACGATCCCCGGCGTCGTGATGCTCACGAACACGAACCGCGACAGATGGTGCGCGCCGACGAAGATCGGGTCGATATGCAACGTCAGCGCCAGCGCCAGCATGGCGTCCATCGCGCCGGGCGCGAACGCCACGATGATGTCGGCGATCCGCACATCGGTGGTCAGCGCGATCACCGTGACGAAGACGGCGGAGATGATGATGGCGACGGCGAACGATCCGAGCGCGGCGTGGACATGGCTGAGCAGCGTCTTGATCTGCATCTTCGCGAACCGCGTGCCGATCACGGCGCCGATGCCGACCAGCGCCACGTTGCGCAGCCAGTCCGGCAGGGCGCCCTCGATCGTCCCGGTGCCGTGCAGCAGGCTCGATCCGATCATGGCGCCGAACATCCAGCTCGCCGGGAATTTCATCAGCCGCAGGATCAGCGCCGCCACGACGGAGGCCGCGATCAGGCCGGCGAGTTCCAGCGGCGAGGCGACCGCGGCGGCCACCGCCGGCGGCGACGACGAGGCTATGCCGGTCAGCGCCAGCAGCAATGGCAGTGCTGCGGTGAGGATGATGACGCGCATGGTCTGCACCACCGCGATCGCCGCGACGTCGGCGCCCTTCTCGGCGGCGAGCATGGTGATCTGCGACAGCGCGCCGGGGCTACCCGCCAGCAGCGCCGAGGTTTGGTCCCAGCCATGGTAGCGCTGCAGATAGAAGCTGCTGCCGAAGGTCGAGCAGAACGTCGCCAGCGCCAGCGCCGCGATGGTGAGGGGATAGGCGCTCATATTCTGCAGCATCTGCTGCGACACCAGCGAGCCCAGCGATATCCCGAGCAGCAGCAGCATCGCCTGGGTCAGCACCGGCGGCATGCCGAGCGGCCGGCCGGCGATCGCGGCGATGCCGACTGCGATCATCGCGCCGGAGATCAGCCCGCCCGGCAGATGGGCGAACCAAAACAGCGCGCCACCGCCGGCGCCGATCGCGAGCGTCTCGGCGACGTTGAGGAGTTTGCCGCGGTTACCAAAGGCAGCGGCCATCGATGGGGGGATCAGGCTCACTCCGCCTTATGGCAAATTTGGCCCGGCGAGACCAATGCTCTGCCGCGACCGCAGCAATGCGCTTCGCCAAGCTGTGCCATGGCGCGCGCAAACCCCTCTGCAAGCATTCTGCACGCGCCGTGCGCGCAAAACCCGGACCGAACCCTCAACCTGCACGCTTCGGTTGCGCTACGATGCAGGCCTCCAATCGTCATGTCCGCAGGGAGAAACCAAGTATGACCTTTCAAGCAAAGTTATTGTGCGCGGTCGCGGTATCGGCCTTCGCCGCACTCGCGGCGACATCGCCGGCGCAAGCGCTGACCGCGCAGGAATGCAGCGCGAAATACCAGGCCGCCAAGACCGCCGGCGCGCTCGGCGACCAGAAGTGGAACGATTTCCGCAAGGCCCAGTGCGGCGCCGACGCCACCGCCGCGCCGGCGGCCACATCCGCCGCCGGCTCCGCCGCCCCGAAAGAGGCGGCCGCCAGGCCGAAGAAGGAAGCCGCGGCTGCGCCGGCCGTGCCTCAGGGCCCGGCGGTGTTTCCCACAGCGGTGGATCCCAAATATGCCAAGGAAAGCGCCAGCAAGGCGCGGATGCACACCTGCGCCGATCAGTGGAAGCTCAACAAGGCGGCCAATACCACCGGCGGCCTGCGCTGGATCCAGAAGGGCGGCGGCTACTGGAGCGAATGCAACAAGAAGCTGAAGACCTGAGTCCCGCCGAGAACAACGCGGCCGGTCCGGTTTTCAGCCGGCCGCGTTCAGGCGGAATCGTCGAGCAGCTTTTCGGCCGATTGGGCGATCAGCTGCGCGCGCTTGCGAGGGCTGCGCTCGAGAAACAACAGGCCTTGGCCGAAGATGAAGCAATAGAACAGAAAGGCCCGCGCGTCGGCTTCCTCGGGTGCGAGGCCGGTGGCGCGATAGAGGTGCCCGACATTGTTCAGCCTGCTGGCGTCGACGCTGGCGACTGCAGCGGCTGCGGCCTGGTCGGACCGGGCCCATTGCCGGATCGCCAGTTCGACCGCCATGCCCTCGGTGTTCATGCGCTCGGAGTAGAGCCGGATCAGCGCCCTCAAGCGGTCGCGCGCGGTGGCGCCGTCGAGGCTGGTCTGGGCTTCGATCGCGGCAATCCGCCCGGCGCTCCAGCTCTGCAGGATGCTGTCGAGCAGCGCGGCGCGATCCCTGAAACGGCGGTAGAAGCCGCCTTTCGTCACGCCGAGGTTTTTGGCGAGAACCTCGACCCGTACCCCCTCGACGCCCGACCGCGCCAGTTCAGCCAGCCCGGCCTCGATCCAGTTGTCACCCTTGCCGCCGGCCATGGTCCATTGCCTCACCAATTCTTGATACGGTACCGTATTGCTAACCCGGGAGCTGGCTGATACGCTACCGTATCAAGCAGCGAAAGCGGGAAAGCGGGAGGGTGCGATGGAAACCGCGGCGACCTATCGCGGCACGGTCTATCCGTGGCAGTGCGACCATGTCGGCCACATGAACATCATGTGGTACGTCGGCAAGTTCGACGAGGCCAACTGGAATTTGTTCGCGCGGATCGGGTTGACGCCGAGCTATCTGCGCGCCTCCGGCCGCGGCATGGCGGGGGTGCAGCAGAACATCAGCTACCGGCGCGAACTGTTCGCCGGCGATATCGTCGAGGTCACCAGCACGCTGCTCGAGATCCGCGAGAAATCCATCCGCTTCGTGCACGAGATGCGCAACGCCGAAACCGGCGAGATCGCCGCGACCTGCGAGATCACTGCCGTTCACCTCGACCGCGAGGCGCACAGATCCATGCCGTTCGACGACATGATCCGCAGGACCGCCGCCAAACAGCTCGCCTTCCCCGATCCGATCGGCGCCTGACCATGCCGCGCTTCGAGCCGAAAAATCCGGATTATCGCGAGGTCGCGACCGCGACCTTCGGGCGGCAGCACGCGATGCGCAATCTCGGCATTTCGATCGCCGGCATCGAGCCCGGCGAAGTCGAGTTGTCGATGCCGTACAGCTACGACTGGACCCAGCAGAACGGATTCGTTCATGCCGGCATCATCACGGCCGGACTGGATACCGCCTGCGGCATCGCCGCGTTCACGCTGATGCCGGCGGGGTCCGACGTCCTCACGGTGGAATTCAAGACCAACCTGCTGGCGCCGGCGCGCGGCGAGCGATTCTTCTTCCGCGCCACGGTGGTGAAGCCCGGCCGCACCTTGAGCGTATGCGAGAGCAGGGCATTCGCCGAGCGCGACGGCGTCGAAAGCCTGGTCGCGACCATGACCGGGACGCTGATGGCGCTGCCGCGGCGGGAGGCCAGCTGATCGCCATTGCAGTTCTTATGCTGCCAGCGTAGGGATCTGGAGAAATTCCTTCCAAAATTCCGGCTACGGCAGCGAGGTTGCCAGCTTGATGTTCTCCGAGATGCAGGGCGTGCTGGGGCTGGCGTCGGGCGCGCTGGTGGGATTTTCGCTGGGGCTGGTCGGCGGCGGCGGGTCGATCCTCGCGGTGCCCTTGATGGTCTATGTGGTCGGCGTGCCCAATGCCCATGTCGCGATCGGCACCAGCGCCATCGCGGTGGCCGCCAATGCCGCGATCAACCTGTCGAACCATGCGCGCGGCGGCACGGTGATATGGTCCTGCGCGCTGCCGTTCGCGGCGGCGGGCATCATTGGCGCGTTCGCGGGCTCGATTCTCGGCAAGATGATGGACGGCCAGAAGCTGCTGGCGCTGTTCGCGCTGTTGATGCTGGTGATTGCCGTCCTGATGCTGAAGACGCGGTCGCGGATCGGCCTGCCGGATGTCCAAATGACCCTGGCCAACACGCCAGCCATTCTCGGCCTCGGTCTCGCGACCGGAGCATTGTCCGGCTTCTTCGGCATCGGCGGCGGCTTCCTGATCGTGCCGGCGCTGATGCTGGCGACGGGAATGTCGATCATGAACGCGATCTCCTCGTCGCTGGTCGCGGTGACGGCGTTCGGCCTGACCACCGCGGCCAGTTACGCCTGGTCCGGCCTGATCTCCTGGAGTCTCGCCGGATTGTTCGTCGCGGGCGGAATTGCCGGCGGAGTGATCGGCACCCGCTCGGCACGGCTGCTGTCGGAGCGGCGCGGCGCACTCAACATCGTGTTTGCCGCTGTCATTATTGCGGTGGCGCTCTATATGCTGGCGCGCAACTTATCCCTATCTTGAGCGTGGAGTAAAAATGCAACGCGATGCGGCCGGGAGACCTCAGATGACCCAATCGATCGAGCGAACCCGGCGTGAAGCACTTCGTGTGCTCGGGGGCAGCGCGCTCCTGCTCGGCGCAGGCGTCGCGCCGCATTCCGCCCTGGCGCAGGACGAAAAGGTGCTGACGGAAGCCCTGGTGTTGCGCGATCCCGATATCCCGGTGGTTGGCAATCCCGATGGCGACGTCACGATCGTCGAGTATTTCGATTACAACTGCCCGTATTGCCGCAAGATCGCCCCCGAACTGCGGCAGGTGGTGCAGGACGACGGAAAGGTCCGCCTGGTGCACAAGGACTGGCCGATCCTCGGTGAAGTCTCGGTGATCGCCGCGCGGATGGTGCTGGCCAGCAAATACCAGGACAAGTTCGTCCAGGCCCATGACGTGCTGATCGGCGTCGCCTCGAAACTGACCGTGCCGCGTATCCGAGAGCTGCTCGCCGGCGCTGGCATCGACCTTGACCGCGCCGACCGCGACCTCGCCGCCAATGCCAAGGCGATCGATGCCATCATCAAGCGTAATGGCGATCAGGCCAAGGCCTTCGGCTTCAGGGGCACGCCGTCCTTCATCGTCGGCAAGTTCCGGGTCCCCGGAATCCTGACCATGGCGCAGTTCAACCAGGCGATCGCCGACGCGCGCAAGGCGGCCGCGCAAAAGTAGCCACGGCCCACAGCAAAAACGCCCTCGTCAGGGACGAGAGCGTTTCGGGCTCCGTTCGGGACTGTCCGGTTATTTCGACGACAGCCTCACCCATCCGTCCTGTGCGCGGTTCTTCAGCCCATTCCACTCGGACGCGGCGACGTCCCAGTTGACGATGGTTCGATTGGCCGATGCGGTCTCGCCGTTCGCAACCGTGGAGGTCGATGACGAATCGTAAACGTAGACTCCGGCGGTCAGCAGCAGCGCCCCCAAAATCATTCCCAGAAAAACGCGCATGGCCTATCCTCCAGTAACAGCGGACAACGTCGCCGGGGCAGGATGGTTCCCTAGGATCGCGTCCGGGGTGTTGCCGCCGGCGTCACAGCAGTCGTCGCGGTCACGATATTGAGCGATTTCAGTTCTTCCGGCTTGAAGATGAACAGCCGGTCATGCGGCGTCTCCATGGCATGCACCCAGACCTGCAGATTGACGCCCATGTCGCCGAGATAGCGCTGGCAGCGCGCCGAGACATTCTGCGCCACGCTCATCTCGTTGCGCGGCAGGCCGGGCTGCGCGGAACCGAGTGCGGCGACCTGGTGCACGCCGATCGCGGCCTTGTCGCCGGCGCGGCGTTCGATGCCGCCGGCAAACATCAGCGGACAGGACGAAGCGCAATATTTCCCCGCCTCGACTTCGGTCGCGAATTTGCTCTCGCGAATCAACCGCCCCATCGCCAGCGCATCGGTCACCGAGCCGCCCGGCGAGTTCAGCACGACGGTTTTGATGTAGTCGCGGCGCTTGCCGATCTCGGCGGCGAAGGCTTCCGAAATGCCCGGCGTGATGGTGCCGGTCGCCATCAACCTGCCGCCGCCAACCAGTTCGAACGTCATTGGCTTCGCCAGCACGCCGTCCGGCTGCGGAACGGGCATCAGCCGCTTGTCGCTGCCCGGCAGCCATGGTGCGAGAACCGATGGCAACACGGTTGGCAGATCCATCGCCGGCGAAGTCCGCTTCACTTCGGAAGGGGCGCCGGCCATTTCCGGGCTGTTCAGCAGCCCGTTCATGCCGGCAAGGTCGAGGCCAAGCACGGCGATCGTCACCGTGACAACGCTGCGGAAAATCCAGCGCAGGACCAGCTCATCCGGATTGTCCGATGCCCAGACCTGGAAGCGTTGCCTTGATGTCGGCCTTGGTGTCAGCGATTGCGACATGCGATGCGCTTACTTGGTGTGCCGCGCCGAGGACAACGGCGTGACGTTCTCATCCGCAACGGCCGCCAGATCGGCAACGGCCGCTTCCCCTGTCCTGGTTTCCGTGCCGGCTTCATCCGGGACCCGGCGCCGTGCTTCTTCGACCTCGCGGGCCATTTGCAGCGCCGCGACCAGTTCGCCTGCGGTCATGTTCGCTGCGCTCAGGGCGGGCAGTCCCTCGCGGCGGATCGCGGCGTGAACGACGCAGAGGATCAGCACCAATACGGCCGGCATCAGGTCGATCGAGATCGCGCCGGCCCAACTCGGAATGAAATCGCCGGCGTAGCGCAGCACGGCTTCGGCAGGCGACATGGTCTGGAACCGGATCGGTTCGACCCGCGGCGTCGCCAGGATGTTCTCCGCGGCATCGGAGAGCGACGCGGCTTGCGCGGCGATCGAGCTTTCCACCTTGCCGACCACCGCGCTCTGGCGGTCGGCCAGGTCGGCGGTGCGCCCGCCTGCGGCCGGCGCGATGAAGCCCGCGGACAGCGATGTCGCGGCGCGTTTCACGGCCGGCGCGACCGAGGTCTGCTGCAGATTGGCGATCACCCCCATCAGCGCCAGCGATTCTGTGGCGAAGGCATCGCTGCGCGCCGAGATCGGTCCGCGATCGCTGATCAATTCACGCATTCTGGCGAGATGCTTGCCGCCCTGCTCGAACAGGGTGGAAACGCGCTTGCCGGAGGCCTGGACTTCCTGGCCGAGGCTGTCGAGTTGTCCGGACATTTGCGTCAGCAGTTGTACGACGGTGCCGGAGCCGGCAGTGCCGGTCAGCGAGCCGACGCGTTCGGCGTCCGCAAGCCTCGCAAAACGCACTGACGCCAGCTGGATATCAGGCAACAGTCCCTGCGCAGCGATCGCGTTGCTGTTGGCGGCATCGAGATCGCGGGTGTAGTTCTGCACCGTGATCGCCAGGTGCTGCTGGACCGCGGCGGCCCCCGCCAGCGCCGATGCGTTCAGCCAGGATGACATCGCCACGATCATCAGCGACCCCAGCAGCATGCAGCCGACCATCAGGCCGCGACCGGTGCGGCCCACCACATGCGGCATGAATTGCATCAGGAAAATCCAGAAAGCGTAGATGCCGACCGACACCGCGACCGAATAGATCACCGCGGCAAAAAACACCATAGACGGGCTGCCGTTGAGCAGCTCGCGGACGCCAAGATAGGTGTAGACGCCGCCTGCCAGCGCGAGGATCGCGGTGGTGAGCTTCAGCGTCACTTCGAGGCGGGTGACGCCTTTCGAGAGCAGAAGGGAATTGGAAACGCGAGAAGGCGAGGGCTGCGACGCGCGGTCAATATTCGGGGGCATGCTGAAGTTCCGCTGCGGTCGAAAAGCCGCTCTGACCAGCGCCCCGCTGTTTGCCAAGCCCTTCACTTCTGGGGATAAATTCGGACGAGATTATGTCGGCCTCGTTCAGGGCTTCCCACCCAGCCACTTCAATATCTCTGCGTTCATTTCGCGCGGATAGGTGTGGCTGAGGTCGTCGAGTTCGCGGTAGGTGACATCGGCGCCTGCCGCCGACAGCAAATCGCGGGTCTGGCGCGCCATCTGCACCGGGAACATCCAGTCCAGCGTGCCGTGCACGAGATGGATCGGCAGGCCGCGCAATCGTTGCGCATCGGCCATTTCCGCCATCAGCGGATGGAAGGTGGCGGAAACCGGGGCGAGGTGGGTGAAGGGCGAGGCGCTATCGAGCCCGCTGACATAGCAGAAGGTGCCGCCGTCGCTCATCCCGGTCAGCAGCAGTCTGGTCGGGTCGACGTTCCAGCGCGCCTGCACGGAGGAGAGAATGCGGGCGAGGTTGGGCGAGTCGGTGTCGTCGCCCATCAGGGCCCAGGTGGTCCCGGTGGCGGTCGGTGTGACCAGGATTGCGCCATGGCTGCGCGCGTCGCGCAACCAGCTCCACAGAAAGCCGCGGCCGTTGCCGCTGCCGCCATGCAGCGCCATCACCAGCGGCCAGGCGCGGTCGGGCGTGTAATATTCGGGAACGTAGAGCGAGAAGCCGCCGCGGCTGCCGGGCTCGTTGTGGTCTTGATGGATGCCGGTGTTGTCCTGTGCCGGTTGCGCCAGCCGCGCCAGCAGGCCGGCGTCGTCGCGCAATGGCGGATCGAGAAAGAAGTTGGAGACCGGCGGCAGTCTCGCGGCCAGCGGATACAGCGCCTCCTGCGCGCGCGGGGCGTGGCGCAGCGCGCGAAACACCGTCATCAGGTCGCCATCGCCATTTTGCACGGCTCGCAATCCCTCGAAGGCTGCCAGCGCCGCAGTGCTCGCGGTCTCCAGCGGCGCGCGCAAATGCGCGAATTCCTCCGGCCAGTCCGCCAGCCGCGCGCGGGCCGCCTGCAGCGCCTCATCCGGAGCACCCGCCGCTTCCATCACGCGGCCGAAATCCGGCGGATTGAGGTGACGCGCGATGAAGGAGAGCGCCTCGAGCGATTGCAGCAATGGCGGCAGCACCGCCACGATGTCGTCCACAACAACATCGCTCATCGCGCCCGTCCTTGCGTTCAATGCAGCCGCGGCGCTTTCAGGAGTTTGGCGCGATCGATCGAGGTCAGCACCACGTCGAAGGTGACGCCTTCATGGTAGACGGTGAGGGGCACGTCGACGCCGGCAGCCCCCAGCGCCCAGAGTTTCCGGTAGAAGCCGATCTGGCTGGTGATCTTCTCGCCGTTGATGGCGAGGATGACGTCGCCGGCCTTGAGCTCGGCGCGCGCCGCCGGACCTCTGCCGGCGATGCCGACCACCACGACCCGGTTTTCGATCTCGTGGGTATACATCCCGAGCCAGGGCCGCGCCGGCTTGTTGACGCGTCCGAATTTCCTGATGTCGTCGAGCACCGGCGCGAGCAGATCGATCGGCACGATCATGTTGACGTGCTCGGCCCTGCCGTCGCGTTCGCGCTCGAGCTGCAGCGAGCCGACGCCGATCAGTTCGCCGCGGGCCGAGATCAATGCGGTGCCGCCCCAGTTGGGATGCGCGGGATAGCTGAAGATCGCCTCGTCCAGCAGATATTCCCAGTACCCGGCGAATTCCTGCTTGGCCACGATGTGGCTGGCCACCGACCGTGTCCGCCCGCCCGCGCCGCCGACCACGACGCGGTCGCCGATCGCTGCCGCCGCGGAAGAGCCGATCGGCAGCGGATCGAGGTCGATGCGGCCAAGCGCCTGCACCAAGCCGAAGCCGGTTTCAAAATCGAAGCCGAGCGCATGGCCTTCCACCACCCGGCCGTCGCCGAGATGCAGCCACACCGTTTCCGCCTCGGTGATCAGATAGCCGATGGTCAGCACCAGTCCGTCGTCGATCAGCACGCCATTGCCGGCGCGCTCGGTGCCGAGCGTATCCGCGCTGAAGGCGTCGGCCGGGATAATCGAATGCAGGCCGACCACCGCCGCCAGCGCGCGGTCGAGATCGAAGCCGTAGTCTCCGGCGCGGGGCTGGTTCGCCGGCGGCACTTTCCATTCGGTCAATGAGGGCATGGAGTTCTCCTGGCCAACCGGCTGTGCGCGAGGCGCGCGAAACCAACGACGATCTTATGTCGCAAAGGCCCGTCTTGAAAGTGTCGTGACGGCAAGAAACTCGTGTCAGTTCCGCCATTCATCGTAGTCGCGCTTGACCGCCGCCACCATGGCCTTCGCGGCGGCGTTGAGCCAGCCGCGCGGACGCTTCTTCAGGTCGGCCCGCAACGCCGCCGCGCCGGGCGATCCCGCGGCATGGATCGATGCGAGGTCGAATCCCATCGCCCGGAACAGCTCGGCTCTCAACTTTGCGCCGGCATTGGCTCCGAGCTCGATTTTTCGGGAGTCGGCGGCCAGGCGCCGGAAAATGAAGTTGCTGTGGATGTCGAGAAACGGATCCGGCGCGCGGTAACGGCCGTTGGCGATATCAAGGAAATGTGAAGCGCTAAACTTTTCGCCGGATGCCCAGGTCCAGGCCGACGGTACCAGCGCCTTGGCCTCGCGCAGGAGATGACCGCCGCGCCAGAAGGCGACTGCGACATGGCGGGGCCGTCCGAGGCTGCCGCTGCCTGCCACGCGCGCGCAGAATCGAACGCTTTCGACGTCCTTCGGCAGGCTCGCGATCAACCGGCGGGCAATCTTCGGCGGCGGCCTCGCCTTCGGATATGAGGCGACTTCCTTCCAGAATTTCTCC
Organism: Bradyrhizobium sp.; assembly: GCA_030681365.1. Taxonomy (GTDB): domain Bacteria; phylum Pseudomonadota; class Alphaproteobacteria; order Rhizobiales; family Xanthobacteraceae; genus Bradyrhizobium. The sequence goes on along the minus strand of JAUXWH010000328.1, from coordinate 18,334 downwards.
GGTTTGGCGTCGGGGCGCTCGGCGTATGGACGCAGCCAGGTCTCGCCTTCGTGCAACAGCGCCGGCTGCGGCTGGCCAAGGCCCTCGCGGTAGCCGTCGAGCAGGGCTTCGGCCGCCGCCGGATTGCTGACGTCGAGCTTCGGCGCCAGCCGGATGCTGGTGGCGAGCCGGACCAGGTCGAGCGGATACGGCATGATGGCGGCTTCATCGAAATCGTTGACGCCCCAGACCAGCCGGCCGTCGGCGTCGCGCCAGGTGCCGAAATTTTCCAGGTGCATATCGCCGACGCCAAGCACCTGCGGAGCATCCATCAGGTCCGGACACAGATTAGGGATCGTCCTGGCCCAGCGGAAATAGGTCGCGCGCAGGAAGATGAACGCGTTCTTCTTCATCCGGAGGTGCTTGTAGGTGACGTCCTTCTTGATGACCTCGCATTGTGTGGCCAGCCAGGCATCGTAGGCGTCATTGTCCTCGCGAAAAGACATCATGACCTCGCGCGGCGTTGCCCGATTCATCAAACCGCGGATGGCGGTCGTCGGCGCTATCCTACCTCGGGGTGTCCCGATTTGGAACCTTGCAACGGATCACTCAACGTTGCGCGCGCCCCGGCACCACCCGGAAGTCGCGGCCTTCTTTCAGCCATGCCGCGCGCTCGTCGCGCAACAGCGTGCGGCGGACTTTTCCCGAATCGTCGCGCGGGCCGATGCTGACGATTTCATAACTTTCCGGATGCTTGTACCGGCTGAGCCGGTCGGCCAGCACCCCGCCCATGCCATCGACGACCTTGGCGGCATCGGCGGTTTCGATCAGTTCGAGGATGGCGTGGATCCGTTGTCCGAGTTCGGGATCGGGCAGGCCGACCACGACGCAGGAGCGCACCTCGGGATGCGCCGTGACGGCCGCCTCCACCTCGGCCGGATAGATGTTGGCGCCGCCGCGCAGGATCATGTCGGCGAGCCGGTCGCCGAGATAGAGGTAGCCCTCGGCATCGAGCCGGCCGATGTCGCCGAGCGATTCCCAGCCGTCGGGACGGCGCTTCGGCTCGGCGCCGAGATAGTGATAGGTGCTGCCGGGACCGTCATTGGGCAGGAAATAGATTTCGCCGGTCTCGCCCGTTGCCACGTCATTGCCGTCCTCGCCGATGATACGCAGGCGCGAGGTGTCGCCGATCTTTCCGACAGAACCCTTGTGCGCCAGCCATTCGACGCCTGATATCACGGTGGCGCCCTGCCGCTCGGTGCCGCCATAGAGTTCAAAGATCCGCTCCGGGCCCAGCCACTCGATCCATTTTTCCTTCAGCCAGGGCGGCATCGGGGCTGCCATGTGAAACACGACCTCCAGGCTCGACAGGTCGTAGCCGTTGCGTACCTGTTCCGGCAGCGCCCAGATCCGGTGCATCATGGTCGGCACGAAATTGACCCACTGCACCCGGTTGGCTTCGATCAGCCGCAGCGTCTCCTCGGCGTCGAATTTGACGAGGCCGCTGACGCGCCCGCCGGCGAACAGCGCCAGATGCGACGCGATGAACGGCGCGTTGTGATAGAGCGGGCCGGGATTGAGCAGCGATACACCCTTCGGGATTCCGAGGATCGGTTCGGCCGCCGTGTCGACCACGGCCGGCTGATGATCGAGGATCACCTTGGGCCGTCCGGTCGAGCCGCCTGATGTCATTGCCTTCCAGTAGCGCGCCACCGGGCTGTCGAGCGGTTCGTCCGAAAAGCCCTCCGGCACGAAATCCGCCGGCAGGGAATTCGGCGCGTTCCAGTCGGCCTCGCCGCCGACCACCAGCGCGGGTTTCAGAATCTCCAGCACCGCGGCGGCCTCGCCGCGCGGCAACCGCCATGACAGCGACGTCGGCGTCGCGCCGCACTTCCACACCGCGAAGGTGGTCTCGAAAAAGGTATTGCCGTTGGGCAGGCCGATGGCGACGAAATCGCCGGGCTTGACGTCCTTCGCCATGAAGGCGCGGGCGCGGGCATTGGCGCCGCGTTCGAGCTGCTCCCAGGTCAGCGTGTCCGTGCCATGGCTGACCGCGACGGTGTCCTTGCGATTGCGCTCGGCATACCAGCGCGGCACGTCGGCGGTGGGGATCAGCATGGGTATCCTCCGTATGCGGCTGTTGATGCGCCGCTTGTGGTTGGCGAACGAGGAAGCGCCGCAGGCGTCGGCGCCTCGTTCAGCGACAGAGGATGTTTTGGCTGAAGATGACCGCGGGGTCCATATTGCCGCGGAGCGGACCCGATGGCCTACGGATCGAGCTCGGTGTCCCAATAAAGATAATCCAGCCAGCTGTCGTGCAGGTAGTTCGGCGGGAACAGCCGCCCGTTGCGGTGCAACTGGTGCACGGTCGGCGCGAACGGCGGCTGGCGGGGAAACATCCGCGCCTGCTGCGGTGTCAGATTGCCCTTGCGCAGATTGCAGGGCGAACAGGCGGCGACGACGTTTTCCCAGGTGGTTTGGCCGCCTTTGGACCTCGGAATGATGTGGTCGAAGGTGAGATCGTCATGCGCGTGGCAGTACTGGCAGACGAAGCGGTCGCGCAGGAACACGTTGAACCGGGTGAAGGCCGGGTGCGTGGTCGGCTTGACGAAGGATTTCAGCGACACCACGCTCGGCAGCTGGATCTCGAACGAGGGGCTGTGCACCGCGCGGTCGTAATGCTCGACGATATTGACGCGGTCGAGGAACACCGCCTTGATCGCATCCTGCCAGGACCAGAGCGACAACGGGTAATAGCTGAGCGGGCGGAAATCCGCGTTCAGCACCAGCACCGGCCAACCGCCTTGCGAGACATGTGCGTTCAAGTAACGCTCCTGACCCCCTTGATACTGCGAAGCAGCATGAGTTGACATACTACAGGCAGCGTGACGGCATTGTGAAGAGCGTTGGGAGGTTTTCCAGCACGCAGGAACTTGCGCGGAGCCTGCGGTGGCCGCGTGCCGAATGTGGCGACATCCGGACACCCTGAGAGACCGGAGGGCTGCGGGGTAGATTGCCGACGATTTGACCGCGGTCCTGTCCCGACCGGCATCGCCGTCGCCCAAATCGGTTCGGCGCGCCCGACCGCCATGATCGTGCCGTTCCCGGCCGCCGCTGCCACCCATACCCTGGCGTGCTTTCCGGCGGAGCAGATGCGACCGATTCTCGGCCAGCCGATGGTGATCGAGAATGTAGGAGCCGCCGCCGGCGGCCTGTCACTTGCCGGCGGGCCGCTCCCTCGACGTTGCGGCGAGCGGCGGCGAAGCCATCCAGCTTTCCCGCAAGGAGCGAAGCAGGATCGGTTCGTCGCGAATCCCGCGTAAGCACTTGTTAACCATACGCCGCCTACTGTTTTTAGCCGATTCTTAACGGGCATGGAGAGCGGCGTGACGGCAGCCGTGGGACTCAACACCGCGAATTCGTGGAGTTACGCCAGCGGCGCCTATGGCGCGGCCTCGAGTGGCGCGGCGTCCAATGCCACGAAGGCCGCCAACGCCGATACCACTCCACGGGATTCGAATGCGACATCGGTGACCCTGTCGGAGGAGGCAAAGGCCTACCTCGCGGCCAGCACCGCCGAGGCGTCGCCGGCGACGCTGGCCGCCAATGCGCGCCAATGGTTCGACCAGCAATACGCCGCGCTTGGCATTTCCTCGGCGGTGCTGGACGGCGAGATCGCGGTCGACCTGACCGGGCAGGACCGCGCGACGTTGTCGGTGGTTGCCTCGAGCACGCCGGGCCAGTTCAGCCAGCAGGAGATCGATGCCGCCACCAAGACGCTGCAGGTCCGGTTCGATGATGCGGTCTCGCCTTACGTCGTGATCGCCCGCCACACCGGCGACTATGCCGCGCCCTATGACGCGGCGCTCAATTATCTCAACAAGGCCGGTCTCGACGAGCAGGCGACGCCGGCCTGGAAAAACGAATACCAGGCGGTGCTCGATGGCCTGGCCGCCGCCAAAAGCGCCTTCGGCAAGGCACCCGATACGGGAAATCCCAACGATCCGGTCCGCGCACTGCTCGCCCGAACGTCATCCAGCGGATCGTCGTCGGCGGCAACCGACAGCGCCGGCATCACGTCGCGGGCGCGTGCCATGCTCGATGCGCAGGCCAACGCGGCCCGCGACAACGGGACGAATCTGACGTTCGATCGCTCGCGCGGCTCCGGCCAACAGGTCGACTTCACGGATTTCGACAATCGCTCTTTGGCCACCATCGCGCAAAATTACCGGACGTTGACGTCGTTGCAGGGAGCGATCGGAGCGAATTCGGCGAGCGGCCTGTTGTCCAAGCTCTGAGCTCCGTTCAGACGATCTTCTCCAGCTTCTGCAGGCAACGCGCCACTCCGACTTTCGGCGGCATCGGCGTATCCGGACAGCTGGTCTTCCAGTCGGTGACGCCGACTTCACCGAGATAGATGTCGCCTCTGGAATCCAGCGCGATGCCGTGCGGCGCGAGGAATTTGCCGGTCTCGATGCCGGGGCCGTTCTCGCCGCCGAGCCGGGCGATGCGTTTGCCCTTCGAATCCACGATGCTCAGGCGCGGACCGAGATTCGGCACTTTGCGGTTGACCGCCATGCCGGGTCCGAGTTCGCCAATGATGAAATTCGGCGACTTGCCGCCGCCGCAGGCGCACAGCGCGCAGGGCCGGTGCAGATTATTCCACTGGGTCTCGTACTTGCCGTTGCCGTCGAACACCTGGACGCGATGGTTCTCGCGGTCGGCGACATAGACCCAGCCGTCGGCATCGGTGACGATGTTGTGGACGATGTTGAAATGGCCGGGATCGGTGCCGGGCTCGCCCCAGGTCTTTATCAACTTGCCGTCCGGGGTGTATTTATGGACGCAGGCATTGCCGTAGCCGTCGGAGACGTAGATCTCGCCCTTCGGCGACAGCGCGGTGTGGGTGCAGCGGTGGAACGGCTCGCCGCTCATGAACGGCGCCGGCTTGTCGGGGATGCCGATGGTCAGCAGCACCTTGCCGTCGGCGGAGCATTTGCGCACGGTGTGGTCGCCGTCATCGGTGCAATAGAGATTGTCGTCGGCGTCGATGTGCAGCCCATGCGCGCGGTTGAACACGCCTTCGCCCCAGCTGGTGATGAAATTGCCCTTGGTGTCGAACACTACCATCGGATGGGCGCCGCGGTTGAAGACGTAGACGCGGTCCTTGCTGTCGACCGCGACGGAAGCGACGTCGGTCAGGCTCCAGCCATCCGGCAGCTTTGCAAAACTCTCCACCACGCGGTAGCGATGCTCGCCCGAGCCGAGAATGACCGGCATGTGTAACTCCCTTGAAATGATGCCGTCATTCCGGGAGGCGCGAAGCGCAGGCCCGGAATCCATACTCGCGATCGTGGCGATGGATTCCGGGTTCGTGCTTCGCACGCCCCGGAATGACGGTTGATGGGTTCACGTGAGGACTACTTCCGGCCCCGCTGCCGTCATGACCCGCGGCAGCAGGCCTTGCTCGATCGCCTTGATCTGCAGTGCCAGCTGCTTGGACCCGATCCGGCATTGGGCGAGGCCGCCGGCGATCAGCCACAGGCCGGGCTGACCGGTGCGCACATACATGTTGCGCAGTTCCTGCGCTTCGCCGAAACCCCAGATGGGTCCGACGCGCTGTTCGACGGTCTCGCCGAATAGCTTGCGCACCAGCTCTTCCTGCCGCTTGTAGCCGGTCGCCAGCACGATCAGGTCGGCGGCGATGGTCTTGCCGTCCTTCATGACCGCGCCCCCGGCGACGAAGGTGTCGATATCGGAAAATTGCCTCAAGGCGATCTCGCCCTTGATGAGCAGGTCGGAGCAGCCGACATTGAAATAATAGCCGCCGCCCCGGGTGAGGTATTTGAACTGCCAGCCGGTATTGTCCTCGCCGAAATCCAGCTTGAAGCCGACGCGCTCCAGCCCGGCGAGCAGGTCCTTGTCGAGCTCTCTGGATTTATCGCAGGTCAGCGCGTGACTCTTGCGCGCCAGTTTGAGCGGCATCGAGGTGGCGATGAGATCGTTGTCCTCCAGCGTGCCCTCATTGTAGGGCGCATAGACCAGCTGCGCCGATGGTTCGATGGAGACGACCAGCGTCGAGGATCGCTGCACCATCGTTACCCCGGCGCCGCTCGAATGCAGATCCTGCGCGATGTCGTGGCCGCTGTTGCCGGTGCCGATCACAATGGCCTGCTTGCCCTTCCATTCCTCGCCGTCGGTATACTGGCTGGAATGGATCACCGTGCCGGCGAAATTCCTCAGGCTGGGAATATCGGGCACGCTCGGAATGCCGCTGACGCCGGTGGCTAGCACGACATGGCGCGGATGCATGATGCGTTTGCTGCCGTCGGCCCGGCGCAGCGTCACGGTCCAGCGGCCTGCCGTCTCGTCGTAGCTGCCGCCCTCGAACTCCGTGCCGGTCCAGAAATTCAGCTCCATCCCGTCGACATAGGATTCAAACCAGTTGGCGAGCTTGTCCTTGGGGATGTAGGTCGGCCAGTTCGGCGGAAACAGCATGTAGGGCAGATGGTTGACCTGCACCTGGTTGTGCAGCGTCAGCGCGTGGTAGCGCTTGCGCCAGTTGTCGCCAATTCGTTCCTCGCGGTCGACGATCAGGGTATCGACCTGCAATTGCTTCAGCCGTGCGGCGATACACAGTCCGGATTGGCCGCCCCCGATCACCAGCACGGCCGGGTCGCGATCGGCGTAGTCGGCCGAGGCCTTGCGCGAATCGAGCCAGTTGGGGCCCCGAAAATCGCGTGAATAGGCGTTGCCGCGCGGCCGCGCGGCGCCGAGTTGTTCTTCGAAGCCCTTCAGTTCCTGAAGCGCGGTCAGCAGCGTCCAGGCCTTTAACCGGTTGCCGTCGCCGGTGTCGGGGATCAGGCGCAAAATTCCATCGCCGCGGCCGATCGCGGTCTCGAACTTGAAGATTGCCTCGATCGAGCTGGTGCCGGCGCGCCTCACCCGGCGCGGCGCGGCGCGGTCGGGATCGATGGCGAAGCCGGATGGCGCGGCGCCGGCCGCCTGCGATGTCAGCGTCTCCAGAATGGCGTCGCGGCCGTTGATGGTCTGCAGCGTCCAGCTCAGCGCCAGCACGTCGCGCCAATAGCTGTCAGGGTGAAACAGCGCTTTGAGGGCGCCATCGCCCGGCTTTGCCAGCGCGTCTTCGAATTGCGCCAGCCAGTTTTCCACGGTTAGCGAAAGATCGTCCGTTTTGTCGAGCATGCGCGTTTCTCTGCACCGGCCGTCTGTGCGGCGGTTTCCCTGACAGGGAGCCTATACCCATTTGGGATCGCGCAGAAAGGCCGGCGAAGAGATGCCGGCTATTCCCTACAGCGACAGGATATGGCCCTGTTCCGGCGCGACGCGGCCGTTCAGGGTGTCGAGATAGACTTGCTTCACGGCCTCCCGGCCGCGGCCTTCGGTCACGGTCAGCCACCGGTCCAGCATTGGGGCAAAACCCGACCATGCCGCGCCAAACCGGGCGTCGACGCCGCCGGGGCCCCATTCCCTGGCGCGCTTGCGGATCTGGTCGGGCGCAAAGAACCAGGCCGGCCTGGCGCCCGGCAGTGCCGGCTCGTCCGGCGCGGAGCTGCGATGGGTGAGCCCGACGCGCCCTGAATATTTCATCTGGTCGCCGAAATGCCGGTGCAGCGTTTCCCGCAACGCGCTGCTGCCGGCCATGTCGACATAGGCGACGGGCGAATCCGGCGGCAGCGAGGTGACGCGGTCATAGGTCACGACCTCGTCGTAGCAGCCGAGCGATTTGACGAATTCCACGTTCGAGGCCGAGGTGAGCCCGATCACCTTGACGCCCTGGCGCTGGGTATGCAGCAGATGCGCCAGCCCGAAGGCGGTCTTGCTGGAAGCCGACGACAGCAGCACGCTGCGCGCGCCAAAAAATTCATTCTCGGCGAGATAATCGTCGACGAGGAACGACAGCATGAACAGCGGCCGCAGCAGCGCCTGGTAATCGCCCTGCCGCCCGGCGAAGGCGGGATCGCCGCTGACGCGGGTATAGATATTGTAGACCGGCGCCACGTCCTGGCGATGCGCGGCGGCGTCGCGCAGCCAGCGCTTGCCGACGTCGGCGGCCTCGATCACCAGATGCGTCGCCATCGGAAAATAGCCGAACAGCCGCTCGCCGGTGGCGACATCCGGATGCCGCGAGGCTACCACCTCGCCAAATCCCCACACCGGAACGTTGCCGAAGCCTTCCGGCGCCGGAAACAGCTGCCAGTATTTCAGGGCATCGCCGAGCACGGCATAGGTGATGTTGTTGGCGGTGAAGGCGAAGCTGGTGACGCGTACCAGCAGCGCATCGTTGGGCAACGCGGCGGCGTCAGGCAATTCGGTCTCGATCACCTTGCATTGCTGCAGGTCGTCGCGTGCAACGATGAAGTCGGTGGATTTCATCACGTCGATCCCGGCTGTTTTTCCTGTCGGCAATCATTGTCTGCGACGATGACCGTTTTGCAACAGCCATGACGTTTAAAACGGCGTTTGGTTTTCCGCCTCCGTCACGTGGCGCGCAGCCCGCCTTCGCGATAGAGATCGCGAAGCTTGCCCTTGAATATCTTGCCGCTGGCCTCGCGCGGCAGCGCGTCGAGGAACTGGATGTCCTTGGGCACCTTGAAGTTGGCGAGCTTGCCGCGCAAAAATTCCTGGACCGCGCTTGATGACAGCGCCGTGTCCGGTTCCTTTTCGATGCAGGCAAACAGCCGCTCGCCGAATTCCTCGTCGGGAACGCCGAATACCGCGCAGTCGCGCACGCCGGCCATGCCGATCAGCGCGTTCTCGATTTCTGCCGGGTAGATGTTGACGCCGCCGGAGATCACCATGTCGCGCTTGCGGTCGCACAGGAACAGATAGCCGTCGGCGTCGAGGTAGCCGACGTCGCCGACGCTGACCAGGCCGTCGCGGCCGGCCTCGGTGCGGGCCTCGGCCTTGCCGTGATAGTCGAAGTCCGGCACCGAGGTCTGCCGCATGAAGATTTCGCCGGGCTCGCCGACGCCGCATTGTTTACCGTCGGCGCGGAAGATCTTCACGATGCCGCCCTCGATGGCGCGCCCGACGGTGCCGGGTTTTTTCAGCGCCTCCTCGGCGGAGTGCCACACCGGAATGCCGGTTTCGGTAGAGCCGAAATATTCGTGCACCACCGGGCCCCACCAGTCGATCATCGCGCGCTTGACCTGCGGCGGGCAGGGCGCCGCGCCATGCACGACGAAGCGCAACGAAGAGAGGTCGTATCGGCCCTTCACCTCCTCCGGCAGCCGCAGCAGCCGTACGAACATGGTCGGCACCATGTGCATATGGGTGACGCGGTGGCGCGCGATCAGCTGCAGCATGTCCTCGGGGTCGAAGCGCGGCTCGAGCACGATCCGGCAGCCGTTGCGGAACGCCAGCATGCCGTAGGAGTTTGGCGCTGAATGATACATCGGACCGTTCATCAGGATGACCTGATCCTCCCCGGGCTTGATGCCATAGGCGATGCCGCCGACGCGCGCCGAGGCCGCGATCTGTTCGGGCCGCATCGGCTTGCGGCGTACGCCCTTGGGCAGGCCTGTGGTGCCCGAGGTGTAGAACATCGGGGCGCCGCCGACGGCGGCCTCCTGCGCCGGGGCGTGGCCGTCACGCCATGAGTCCCAATCCGTCGTGCCCTCGGGGACTTGCGTCAGCGTCGGTGCGATGTTGAACGCCGCGGCGATTTCCGGCGGCGTGGCAACCACCATCAGGCGGAGATCGCCGGGCAGGCCGCTTTCGATCTGCGGCAGCAGATCGGCGTGGCAGACCAGAATCCTGGCGCCGCTGTCGGCCAGGATATAGGCGACCTCTTCGGCCTTCAGATGCCAGTTGATCGGCACCACCGGACTGCCGAGCGCTGCTGCTGCGCCGGCGACCTCGAACAGCGCGAAATCATTGCGCAGCATCATGGCGACCGGCGTGCCGCCCTGCAGGCCGAGCGTCCGCAATCCCGTCGCCGCCCGGGCGATGCGGCCGTGAATCTCGGGATAGCCGATGCTGCGCTCGCCGCTGATGATCATGTTTGTTTCCTTATCTTCTCCCCTCCCTCCACGCGCCCTTGCTCGTGGCGGGGAGGGTCGGGGGGTGTTTCAGGCGCACGCGCTGTGAGTCGTGTACGCATTCTCTGACGGCGAATTTGCGGAAGCACCCCCCACCCCCGACCCCTCCCCACCACTCGCTTTCGCTCGCGGGGGGAGGGGGGAAAGAGGCGCGTCCGCTCGTGTAAAACTCAAGCCGTTTTATTTATCGTCCAGTATCTCACCAAAACCGACCCAGCTCTTGCCGTTGAAGCGGCGCAGCCGCAATTGCTGGAACGGCAGATAGTCGTCCGGACCGGTGCTGACCGTGATGCCCGGCAGCAGCATCGGCAGCTGCACGTCACGCAGCGAGGTCGCCTGCTTCAGGATGTTCTCGCGGCTGAAGTCGTCCTTGCAGGCCTTCAGCACCTGCACCATGAGGTTGGCATAGTGATAGCCGGCGGCGTAGTTCGAGTTGTTGAGGTCGGCATTGGGCAGATACTGCTTCATGAAGGCGAGGTATTCCTTCACGCCGGGGTCGTCGGCCCATTGCGCGTCGAGCGGGTCCTTCTGGTTGCTGGATGCGATCAGGCCGACGGCGTTGTCCAGTCCCGCGGGCGCCAGGAACGAGATCGATGACGCCGAGGTCGGCACGAAGAACGGATCGGGCTTCCAGTCCAGTTCGGCGACACCCTTGATCATCTGCGAGGTGAATTTGCCGAGCACCACGCCGAACATCACATCGGCGCCGGAAGCTTTCAGCGTCGCCAGCTGCGAGCTGATGGTCGGCGCGGTATGCTCATAGGTCGCTTCCGAGACGATCATGGTGGCGGCCTTGGCTCCCAGCGCGCGCTTGAAGCCGGTGACATAGTCGCGTCCGAAATCGTCGTTCTGCGACAGGATGGCGATTTTGGCATCCGGCTTGGTCTGCAGCAGGTACTTGGCATAGATCGCACCTTCGGATTCGTAGGTCGCCATGCCCGGCATGGTCCATGGAAAATTCTTCGGATCGGCCCATTTGGTCGCGCCGCTCAGCACGAACAGCTGCGGGACTTTCTTGCCGTTGAGGTAGCGATGCACGGCATTGTTGGTGGCGGTTCCGAGCGAGCCGAACATCAGCTGCACTTCGTCCTGTTCCACCAGCTTGCGGGTCTGCTCGACCGTCTTGGGGGGTGAATAGGCGTCGTCGAGGCTGATAAACTTGATCTTGCGGCCATTGATGCCGCCGTCGGCATTGACCTTGGCGAAGTAGGCTTCCTGCGCTCGTCCGATGATGCCGAACCCGGAAACCGGGCCGCTATAGGGCAGGGTCTGGCCGATGCGGATCTCGCCTTTTGTGTCGTCGGCCGCGGCGGCTCCGATGCCGCCCAGGATGATAGCGCTTAGGCCAAACGCGATGGCCAATGCAGGTCGCAACAGTCTCATCGTCCCACTCCCTCTGTTTGATTGTTCTCGTTGAAATCAGGAACGCGCTTTACGCGCGCGCCCGTTTGACGAAGTCGACGCCGGCTTCGTCGAATTCGGCCTTCAGGCGCTGCACCAGTTCGGCGACCGGCGGCGCGTCGGCGATCTGGCCGATGCCCTGGCCGGAGCCCCAGATGTCGCGCCACGCCTTGACCTTCATGTTGCCGCCCGAGCCGAAATTCATCTTCGTTTTGTCGGCGACCGGCAGATTGTCCGGATCGAGGCCCGCGGCCACGATCGACGGCCCGAGATAATTGCCGTGCACGCCGGTGAACAGGTTCGAATAGACGATGTCGTGCGCAGCGTGCTCAGTCAGCGCCTTCTTGTAGGCGAGATCGGCATTGGCCTCTTCGGTGGCGATGAAGCGCGTGCCGATATAGGCGAGGTCGGCGCCGAGCGCGAGCGCCGAGGCGATGCTGGCGCCGTCCGAGATCGCGCCCGACAGCAGGATGGTGCCCTTGAACCATTGCTTCACCTCGCGCAGCAGCGCGAAAGGCGACAGCGTGCCGGCATGCCCGCCGGCGCCGGCGCAAACCAGGATCAGGCCGTCGACGCCCTGCTCGGCGGCCTTGCGCGCGTGCTTGACGTTGATGACGTCATGGAACACGACGCCGCCATAGGAGTGCGCGGCCTCGACGATCTCTTGCGGCGGACGCAGCGAGGTGATGATGATCGGCACCTTGTGCTTCACGCAGGTTTCCATGTCCTGCATCAGCCGGTCGTTGGAGGCGTGGCAGATCTGGTTGACCGCGTAGGGCGCGACCTTCTTCTCCGGATGCAGCGCCTTGTATTCGCCGAGTTCGTTCTCGATGCGGGTCAGCCACTCCCCGAGCTTTTCGACCGGCCGCGCATTGAGCGCCGGGAACGAACCGACCACGCCGGCCTTGCACTGGGCGATGACCAGTTCCGGGCCGGACACGATGAAGAGCGGCGAGCCCACCACGGGCAGTTCGAGCGTATCGACGAGCGAAGCGGGTAGCGGCATTCAATTCATCCCTTCGAAGCGCGGGACCGGGCAGCGGCGGTTAAGCCCTGGATCCGGTCGGCTTGTTGCTTTGTGAAGCGGATCCGTCTCGGCGGACCTGATGACCCCATTATAGGACTGGACGGAGGCGGGGGAGCTGTTCAATGTTGTACGGATGACCTACCAGAATTGAACGCATTCGAAGCCGGAGGACGGCGATGGATTGGGACCTTTGCAAGACCTTCGTCGCCGTCGCCGAGACGCATAGTTTCGCGGCGGCGGCGCGCCGGTTGCGCTCGAGCCATCCGACGGTAGGCCGCAAGGTCGCCGCGCTGGAGGATCAGCTCGGCACCAAGCTGTTCGCGCGCTCCAACGAAGGCCTGTCATTGACCGCGCAAGGACGCAGGTTCCGCGAGCATGTCGAGGCGATGGCCTCGGCGGCGCTGCGCGCCGAAGCCGTCGTGTCGGCGACCGGTGCGCATGCCCGCGGCGTCGTAAAACTGTCGATCGGCGCCACGCTCGCCGCGCACTGGCTGATGCCGCGGATGGGGACGTTCCTGCGCGAGCACGGCCATCTGCAGCTCGAGATCATCACCCATCCGTTTCCGGCCAGCGTGCGCCGCCGCGAGGCCGACGTCGTGCTGCGGCCGGTCGACAGCGGCGAGGAGAACCTGATCGGCCGCAAGATCGGCCGCCTCGGCACCGGCTTCTATGCCTCGCGCGACTACGCGGCCCGGCGGCGGCTGCCGGAGCGGCGCGACGAATGGAAGGGCCACAGCGTGATCGGCTTTGCCGACCGGGAGTCGAATGCGCATCTGGCGCGCTGGAGCGATCTGATCACGCGGCAAGGCACCGTCGTGATGCGCTGTTCGTCGCAGGGCGACATGCTCGCCGCCGCCCGGGCGGGTCTCGGGATCTCCGCGCTGTCCTGTCTGGTCGCCGAGGCCTATCCTGATCTGGTCCGCGTCGCCCCCCACAAACTCGCCAGCGTGTCGGATCTCTGGCTGCTGGCGCATCCCGACCTCGTCGAACTGCCGGCGGTGCGCGCGGTGATCGGTTTCGTCACCGCCTGCGCGCGGGAGGACCGGGCCAGGCTGCGGGGATAGCGGACAAGCGAGCATGGTGGATGGTTCTCGTGTTCCCGATGCAACGCAGCACGAGACCTGCGAACCGGGGACCATTCTACTGTACATGGGGTTGTTTTCGTATTTTTGATCCGGGCCCTGCCTCTATCCCGCGATCACGCCTTCGCGCTTCTTCAGCACCCGGTAATAGCTCCACCACAGATGCGCGGCCGCGCCCCGCAGCGGCCGCCACGGCTCCCCCAGCGGCGCCATCTGTTTCAGGGTCGGCCGGGTCTCGAGGCCGAGGCCGACCTTGACGGCTTCCTGGATGGCGATATCGCCGGCGGGCCAGGCGTCGCCATGGCCGAGGCAGAACAAGAGATAGACGTCGGCGGTCCACGGGCCGATGCCGTGCAGCGCCGTAAGAGGATTGTGCGCAGCGTCGGCGTCCTCGTTGGCCAGCACGTCGAGATTGAGCCGCTCGGACGCGATTTCGCGCGCCAGGTTTTTCAACGTTTTGATCTTGGCCGCCGATAGCCCGAGCCGGCCGAGCCGGTCGGCGCGTGCCTTGCGCAGGGCGTCATGATCGAACGGGTCGAACGCGGCGCTGACGCGGCCCCAGATCGCCGCGGCGCTGGCGGTGGAAACCTGCTGGCCGCAGACGATGTGGGCCAGCCCGGCAAAGCCGGGTTCGCGCCGCCGCAGCGCCGGCATTCCGGTCAGCGCGAAGATCGGCTGCAGCCGCGGGTCCAGCTTTATGAGCGCATGGACGGCGTCGTCGAGGTCGGACTGGGTTTCGAGGTGGATGGGCATTGAAGGATTCCAAAGGTCGTCATGCGCGGGCTTGACCCGCGCATCCATCTCCTATCGTAACAGAGTCTCACGAGAGATGGATTGCCGGGACATAGGCAAGCGGAAGCGACGCCGTCCTTCGAACGGCTATGCCCGGCCATGACGAGATCGAGATAATGCCGCCCGTCTTCCGCTTTGCGCCGAGCCCGAACGGTTACCTGCACCTCGGCCACGCTTTTTCGGCGCTGCTGAATTTTGATCTGGCGCGCCAGAGCGGCGGCCGCTTGCTGCTGCGCATCGAGGATATCGATCCGGCGCGCTGCCGGCCGGAATTCGAGGCCGCGATCTTTGAGGATCTCGCCTGGCTCGGGATATCATGGGAAACGCCGGTGCGACGGCAGTCCGAGCACCTCGCCGACTATCGCGCCGCGCTGGAAGAACTGTCGGCCATGGGGCTGGTTTATCCCGCGTTCGAGAGCCGCGCCGAAATCGCAAGGCTGGTGGCGCAGCGCGAGGCGCAGGCGTCTTGGCCGCGCGATCCCGACGGTGCGCCGCTCTATCCGGGGACTGCGAAGTCGCTGGCGCCGGACGCGCGGGCGCGCCTGCTTCAGTCGGGCGCGCCCTATGCGTTGCGGCTCGACATGGCGGCGGCGTGCGCGCTGGTTCCCGATCCCGGCTGGATCGAGCGCGGCGAAGGTCCCGGCGGCGAGACCAGCGCGGTCGCCGCCCGGCCTCAAGACTGGGGCGACGTCATCCTCGCGCGCAAGGAGACGCCGACCAGCTATCATCTGTCGGTTGTGGTCGACGACGCCTTGCAGGGCGTCACCGAGGTGGTGCGGGGCGCGGACCTGTTCTGGTCGACCGCCGTGCACCGGCTGCTGCAGCAACTGCTTGGTTTGCCGCAGCCCGCCTGGCGGCACCACCGTCTCGTGTCCGACGGCGAGGGGCGGAAGCTGTCGAAGTCGACAGGCGCGACCGGACTTCGCGAACTCCGGGCCCAGGGTGCGACGCCGGCAGACATCCGCCGCCGGGTCGGCTTGCCATAAACTCGCCCCAACAAGTCGGCTTGACGGACAGGTGCCATGCCAAAACGCCCTTCGTGACTCCTCGCGGTCCTCCATGGCATGGTGTGGCTGGCCAGGGTCGGGGGAATCATGGCGGTCAAGTCGCGCGCAAAGCGCCCTACGCGAATACCGAAAAAACGGATGTCGAAACAACGCGTTCCAGCCCGCGGCACGGGCAAGGCGCGCAAGCGCGTCACCGCGGCTGGCGCTCCCGGCATGGTCGAGGCCGCGCTCGCGGCGTTTGCCCATGAGGTCCGCACCCCGCTGACCGGAATTCTCGCGATCAGCGACCTGCTGGCAACCTCCGACCTTGACGAGCGCGAGCGGCGCTGGGTCGATACCATCAAGGCCGGCGCCGAGCACCTCGCCAGCCTCGCCACCTTGTTCGTCGATGCCGCGAGAAGCCGCGGCTCCGGGCTGGGGGTGCGGCAGGACTTCTTCGATCTGCGCGCGCTCGCCCGCAGCGTCGGGGATTCGCTGACCGGCCGGGCAACGGCGAAGGGCCTGCAATCCCGCGTCGAGATTTCCGAAAAACTGCCGGCGTTCGTGATCGGCGATCCCGTGCGGCTGCGCGCGGCGCTGGAAAACCTGATCGACAACGCGGTCAAGTTCACCGAAGCCGGCGGTGTCGGGCTCACGGTCAGGCCGACACGCGGGCCGAAAGGCAAGGTCAGCATCGCGTTCGCGGTTTCCGACAGCGGCATCGGCCTCACGCTCAGCGAGATAAAACGCCTGTTTCGGCCGTTCTCGCAGGCCAATGTCTCGATCGCGTCGCGCTTCGGCGGCGCCGGGCTCGGGCTGTCGTCGGTCAAGGCGCTGGCGCGGGCGATGGGCGGCGACATCATCGTGGCGCAGCGGCCGGGCGGCGGCACCACCTTCACCCTGAGCGTGACGCTGGCCCGCGCCCGGGCGCCGAAAGCGGCCAGTTCGGGCGCGGACGCGGATTCCCGGCCGGATCAGGCGAGGAGCCTGCGCGTTCTCAGCGTCGAGGACAATCCGTTCGGCCGCGTCGTGCTCAATGCGATCCTCACCGAACTCGGCCACCAGGCCGAATTCATCGGGCGCGGCGAGATCGCCGCCGAGCGGCTCGCGCAGGGTGATTTCGATGCGGTGCTGATGGACATGGTGTTGCCGGGCATCAACGGGATCGAGGCGATCCGGCGAATTCGCAAGCTGCGCGCGCCGTTCGGCCGCGTCGCCATCATCGGGGTGTCGGGCCGCGGCAACGACGAGGCGGCATCGCGCGAAGCCGGCGCCGACGGCTTTCTGGTCAAGCCTGTGAGTCCAAGGGCTCTAGCGACTGTGCTGCTTGAAGCGACACGCCGTGCGGCAGCCGCGACTTGATGATCGCCGCGTTCAGTTCGCCGCCGAACACGAAGATCGCGGCGATGAAATACAGAAACACCAGCGCGATGATGACTGACGCCAGGCCGGCATACATCGTGACGTAGTTGTTGGCGAAGCGGGCGAGATATTGTCCGAACACGATGCCTGACAGCAGCGACGCCACGAAGGTGAAGAGGATGCCGGGCAGAATCTGCAGGAAGCTGCGGCGGCCCGCTGGCAGCCAGGCGTGCAGGATGAACAGGGCGATCACCAGCGCCGCGACGGTAATGCCGTAGCGCGCGACGTTGAGAAAATGTTCGTTGGTCTCCACGATCAGTGGAATCCAGCGCCGCGCCGCCTCCAGCGTCAGCGGGCCGAGCACGATCAGGAACGCCATCGCCAGCGCGGTGAAGGCGGCGATCAGCGTGTAGCCGATCGATTCCAGCCGCAGCCAGTACCAGCTCCGCGGCTCGATCACCGAATAGGCGCGGTTCAGTCCGACCCGCAGGCTTTCGATGCCGTTCGATGCGAAATACACCGCCAGCACGAGGCCGATGGTCAGGGCATCGCCGCGCGTCGTCGTCAGCACGTCGTGGATTTCGCCGGACAGCGAATCCGCCACCTGTTGCGGCCAGGTCTGCAGCATCAACGCCACCGCCTGATCGGCGAGTTCCTTGGAGCCGAAAAATCCGGCCAGCGAGGTCAGCACGATCAGAAACGGAAACAGCGCCATCAACGCCGACAGCGCAATATGGCTGGCGATCGCCCAGCCGTCATCGGCGAGAAACGTATAGAACGCATCCATGACGACCAGATAGACGTAGCGGATCTGCCTCACATTTCACCCTGACGGAGCGGACGATTCGTTCAACCGGCGACAAATCGGTAGTGCTGCCCATCCTTCGAGACAGCCGCTTCGCTGCCTCCTCAGGATGAGGTTAACTTGCTGAAACACAACAATCTCATGCTGAGGAGCGAGCGGCGCGAGCGTCTCGAAGCATGGCCGCAAGCGACTCGCCGATCGCACACCGTCAGCAGCGGCTAGCTTCTGATATTATTACACAAAAAGCCAGATCGTTGCGCCGGACAGGGGCCTTGTCTTAACGGATGGCGGAGCGCCCGGCGCGGTGTTATGTAGCGCCGATGGCATCCTTCCTGAGTTCGATCCTCCTTCCCGTCGCGGTCGCCGCAGTTGCGCTGGTTCTGCTGCTCGGTCTCATCAACATGATGCGGGGCGGGTCGCCTGATCGCTCGCAGAAACTGATGCGGCTGCGGGTGTTGCTGCAATTCATCGCTATCGTCATCACCATGCTCGCGGTCTGGGCGATGAGCCGCTAGGGGGAAGAATCATGGTCGTCCTCAATCGCATCTACACAAGGACCGGCGACGACGGCACCACGGCGCTCGGCAGCGGCGAACGCCGTCCGAAATACGATTTGCGCATCGCGGCCTATGGAACCGTCGACGAGACCAACGCCGCGATCGGCATGGTCCGGCTGCATCTGGCGGAGGCGCGCGAGATCGATGCGATGCTCGGCCTGATCCAGAACGACCTGTTCGACCTCGGCGCCGACCTCGCGGTGCCCGAGCGACAGGGCAAGGCGGAGCGGCTGCGGATGCTGGCAAGCCAGGTCGAGCGGCTCGAGCGCGACATCGACA
>JAUXWH010000327.1 GCA_030681365.1 Bradyrhizobium sp. | reverse complement strand
CGGCAGGTTGCGGGCCAGCGCTTCGAGCACCGCCATCCGCACCGCCACTCCCATTTCCACCTGTTCGCGGATCAGCTATTGCGCGCCGTCCGCCACGATCGAGTCGATCTCGACGCCGCGGTTCATCGGCCCCGGGTGCATCACCAGCGCGTCGGGCTTGGCATAGGCGAGCTTCTTCTGGTCGAGACCGAAATAATGGAAATACTCGCCGGATGACGGCACGAACGAGCCGTTCATGCGCTCGCGCTGCAGCCGCAGCATCATGACGATGTCGGCGCCGTTCAACCCCTCGCGCATGTCGCGGGCGACTTCGACGCCCATCCGCTCGATGCCGCGCGGCAGCAGCGTGGAGGGTGCGACCACCCGGACCCGGGCGCCCATGATGTTGAGCAGCAGGATATTGGAACGCGCCACCCGCGAATGCATCACGTCGCCGCAGATCGCGACCACCAGGCCTTCGAGCCGGCCCTTGTTGCGGCG
This sequence comes from Bradyrhizobium sp., assembly GCA_030681365.1. Taxonomy (GTDB): domain Bacteria; phylum Pseudomonadota; class Alphaproteobacteria; order Rhizobiales; family Xanthobacteraceae; genus Bradyrhizobium. The sequence goes on along the minus strand of JAUXWH010000327.1, from coordinate 11,903 downwards.
AATGGTCAGAGCGTCGAGCAGGGCCTGCGTCGGATGCTCGTGGGCGCCGTCGCCGGCATTGATAACGGAGCCGTCGACCTTGCGCGCCAGCAGTTCCACCGCGCCGGACGCGTGGTGCCGCACCACCAGGATATCCGGGTGCATGGCGTTCAGCGTCACCGCGGTATCGACCAGGGTTTCGCCCTTGCGGATCGAGGAGGAAGATACCGACATGTTCATGACGTCGGCGCCGAGCCGTTTGCCGGCCAGTTCGAACGAGGACTGGGTCCGGGTCGAGGCCTCGAAGAACAGGTTGATCTGGGTGCGGCCGCGCAACGAGGTGCGCTTCTTGTCGACCTGCCGGTTGAGCTCGACATACGCCTCGGAGAGGTCGAGCAGACCGGTGATGTCGGCAACGGAAAGGCCCTCGATTCCCAGCAGATGCCGGTGACCGAGGACGAAGGTCGATTTCGATACAGGGGTCATTAAAACGAGACCTATAGGCAGGGTTCGCGTGCGGGGCAAGCGCGAATAGGCGGGATGCGAGTTATCCCCCGGTCTGTCCCGTCCCCGTTATGCCCGCGCTTGTCGCGGGCATCCACGTCTTCCTTTGCAATTTACGCAATTCACCGCAAAAAAGACGTGGATGGCCGGAACAAGTCCGGCCATGACGGCCGGAGGTGGGTGGTTCGTGAAAGTAATTGTGATCGCGCTTGTTATCGGTACTGCGGCCCTGTCCCCTATCGCATCCCAGGCCTTGCCCGGCGATTTTGTCTTTCTGCGCGACGTCGATCCGACCATCCTGCAGGACATCCGCTATGCCGGCTCCAACAATTTCGTCGGCCGCCGGCTTTCAGGTTACGAGGCGGCTGAATGCGTGGTGAAGCGGCGCGTCGGCCTGGCGCTGAAAGCCGTCCAGGCGGAACTGGTGAAGCAGAAACTGTCGCTGAAGATGTTCGATTGCTACCGGCCGGCCCGTGCCTCGCGCGACATGGTGGTGTGGGCGCGGAACGGCAGGGAGACGCCGGCCGAGCGGCGCCATAACCCCACGCTTCCAAAGAAGGACTTGTTCCGGCTGGGCTATATCGCCGAGCGTTCGCAGCACTCCACCGGCGCCGCCCTCGATCTCACTCTGGTCGATCTTGCCGCCGACAACTCGGCGACCTTCGATCCCGCCAAAACCTATGCCGACTGCACCGCGCCCGAAAGCGCCCGCGCGCCGGAAGGCAGCGTCGACATGGGCACCGGTTATGACTGTGCCGACGTCAAGTCGCATACCGCGGCGCGGAGCATCACGCCGGATCAGCGGCGCTGGCGCAATCTGCTGCTGGCCGCGATGGCGAAGCAGGGTTTTGTCAACTATTCGAAGGAGTGGTGGCACTTTTCGATGCCCGGCGCTGGCGGGCAGGCCTATGATTTTCCGATCAGGCGGCGTTGAGATAGAGTCGCCCGATCCAGACGAGGCAGCCGGAAATCCCATCATGACCCAGCCTTCATTCGCGACCCATGAAGTGTTCAACCAGTCGCCGCCGTTCGAGGACATCGACCTGTTCGCGGTCGACCGGCCTCTGGTCGAGGCGGTCGCGGCCAATGGCGGCGCGTCGGCCGAAAAGGAACTGTCCGAGTTCGGCCGGCACTGGGGCTCGGCCGAAATGGCGGCGCGGGGCCGCATCGCCAACGAGAACACGCCAAAGCTTCGCACCTTCGACTCCCGCGGTAACCGCCGCGACGAGGTCGAGTTTCATCCGGCCTATCACGAGTTGATGGCGCGCAGCGCCCATGCCGGCGTGCATAATTCGACCTGGGACGCGCAGGGGAAGCCGGCCGGCGGCGCGTCGGAAGTGGTGCGCGCCGCAAAATTCTACATCGCGGCGCAGGTCGAGACCGGGCATCTGTGCCCGATCACCATGACCCGCGCCTCGGTGGCGGCGCTGGCAGTTCAGCCTGATCTGCTGGCAAAGACGATGCCCGTCATCGGCACGCGGGCCTATGATCCCAGCTTTGCACCGTGGTCGACAAAACGCGGCATGACGCTCGGCATGGGGATGACGGAAAAACAGGGCGGCACCGATGTGCGCTCCAATATGACGCGGGCGGAGCGCGACGGCGACGCCTATCGCATATCGGGCCACAAATGGTTCATGTCGGCGCCGATGTGCGACGCCTTCCTGGTGCTGGCGCAGGCCGACGACGGCTTGACCTGTTTCTTCATGCCGCGCTTCAAGCCCGACGGCTCGATCAACGCGATCCAGTTTCAACGGCTGAAGGACAAGCTCGGTAACCGCTCCAACGCGTCGTCCGAAGTCGAATTTTTCGGCGCCCATGCGCAGCGGGTCGGCGACGAGGGCAAGGGTATCCGCACCATCATCCAGATGGTGCAGTTGACGCGGCAGGATTGCGCGATTGCCTCCGCCGGCCTGATGCGCTCGGGCCTCGCGCATGCGCTGCATCATGCTCGTCACCGCAGCGTGTTCCAGAAGCATCTCGCCGATCAGCCGCTGATGCAGGCGGTGCTGTCGGAAATGGCGCTCCATGTCGAGGCGTCGATCGCGCTGGTGATGCGGCTTTGCCGCGCGTTCGACCGCGCGCCCGCCGACGTCAATGAGGCGGCCTATATGCGGCTGCTGACGCCCGCCATAAAATACTGGGTCTGCAAGAGCGCGCCGGGATTTCTGTACGAAGCGATGGAGTGCCTCGGCGGCAACGGTTATGTCGAGGAGAGTATCCTGGCGCGGCATTTCCGGGAGTCGCCGGTCAATGCGATCTGGGAAGGCTCCGGCAATGTGATGTGCCTGGACGTGCTGCGGGCGCTGTCGCGCGAGGCGGAAGCGGCGGCTGGGGTGTTGCAGGGCCTCGCCGGGGAAACCAGGGGCTTGCCGGGCGCAAGCGAGGCGGTGGCGTTCATCGCTGGGGCGTTCCGCCGGCCGGACGGCGAGCGCGTCGCACGGCTCGCCGTGGAGAAGCTGGCGCTGGTGGCAGCGGCAGCCGCGCTCAATCAGGTGTCGCCGCGCCATGCCGAACTGTTCGCCGCGACCCGGCTCGGCGGCAATCATGCCAGCATGTATGGCGCGGTGGATCTCGCCAATGACGATATCCGGGGCCTGCTGCAGCGGGCGCTGCCTTAAAAAATCCCTTCTCGTCATGGCCGGGTCAAGCCCGGGCAAGACGAGCTGAGATACTCCCACACGCCGAAAGCATCCTATGGATTCCCTCGATCCCGCCGCGCCACCAATCATGACGTCGCCGGCCAGGCATCCGCCGCGCATCTGGAAATTCTGGGGCACCACGCTGTGGGGCCTGTTCATCTTCGCAGCGCTGTTTGCCGGTCAGATCCTGGTGGTGGCTTGGATGGTGTTCCGGCATGACGGGCCGTTCGATTTGGCCGCCGCGATCCAGGTCGTCGGCGGCGGCCTCACGATCTCGCTCTCGGTGATCATGGGAATGCCCGCAGCACTGGGCGCGATCTGGATCGCCACACGTCGGTCGCGCACGCCGTTTGCCGAATATCTCGCGCTGCACCGGCCGTCGTGGCGTCATCTGGCGATCGGCATCGTCGCACTGCTGGTGCTGGTCGGCGGCTGGGACCTGCTGTCGCGCGCGATGGGGCGGGAGGTCGCGCCCGGCTTCATGGTCGACGTGCTGAAATCGGCGCGTGCCGACGGCGCGCTGTGGCTCCTGATGATCGCATTCTGCGTCGCGGCCCCGATCTCGGAGGAATTTTTCGCGCGCGGCTTTCTCTATCGCGGCTGGTCGGAATCGTTCCTGAAGGTACCCGGCGCCATCCTGCTGTCGTCGCTGGTGTGGACCGGGCTGCATCTGCAGTACGACTGGTTTTTCTTCGGCCAGGTGTTTTCCATAGGCCTGCTGTTCGGCTGGCTGCGTCATCGCTATGCCTCGACCTGGCTGACGGTGGTGCTGCACGGCCTTAACAATTTCGCGGCGACGCTGCAGAGCATCTGGCTGGCGGGGTCGGGCTAGAGGTCTCTCGATTCGTCATTGCGAGGAGCCCTTGCGACGAAGCAATCCATCTTTCACCAAGCCAGCAAGAAGATGGATTGCTTCGCTGCGCTCGCAATGACGGCTTAGGGAATCAAGCCACCAGCGCGATCGCGATCGGCATGGTGATTGCCGCCAGGATCGTCTGCAGCGTGATGATCTGTGCGAGCAATGGCGCGTCGCCGCCCATTTGCCGCGCCAGCACATAGGCGCTCGCCGAGGTCGGCACCGCCGAGCATGCCGCCACAATCGCGAGGCTGGAACCGGTGACGCCGAACCAGTGCGCCAGCGCGATGGCGAACACCGGCATCAGCACCAGTTTGAGGAACACGGCGACGCTGGCGGCGAGGCTGGGGCGAAACATGCCGGCCAACTGCAGGCCGGCCCCGGTGACGAGCAGGCCGATCGCGAGCGAGGAGCGCCCAAGCGCGTCGGCGACCTCGTGCCAGATCCGCGGCAGCGGCAGATGCAGGAGGTTGAGCGCCAACCCGATGGCGCAGGCCCAGATCAGGGGATTGCGCACCACGGTCATGGCGATGGCGCGGACCGATTGCTTCTCGGGCGAGGCGTAATGCGCCAGCACGGAAACGCTCAAGACGTTGACCAGCGGGATGATCGCGACCATCGCCACGGAAGCCAGCGCCAGGCCGGTGTCGCCATAGAGATTGACCGAGACCGCGAGCGCCACATAGGTCTGCCAGCGGGTGGCGCCCTGGAAGATCGAGGTGAAGGCCGGCCCGTCAACCGCGCATCGCGCCAGCAGCGGCTGCAAAGCGAGGCACAACAGCGACATCAGCAGCAGCGAGAGCATCAGCGCGCCGCCGACGCCAGCGACCGGCACCGTGCCGAGATCGGCCTTGACGAGGGTCTGGACCAGCAGCACCGGGAACAGCACGTAATAGGTCAGCCGCTCCAGCCCGTGCCATTGCGTCTCCAGCCGCAGCAGGCTTCGCTTCAAGATGAATCCCAGCACGATCAGCAGGAACACCGGCAGCAGCGCCGCAATGACCAGCGCCATTCTCAGCGGCCTTTGCGGCTATCGTGAAGCGTCATCAGCCGGTCGAGCGCGCCCTGCAGGATGTAGATCGCGGCGTGTTCGTCGATCACCTCGGCGCGGCGGGCGCGGCTCATGTCGGTTCCGATCAACTCCCGCTCCACCGCCGCCGTGGAGAGCCGCTCGTCCCACAGGCCGATCGCGAGATCTGTCAGCCTGGAAAAATTGCGGGCAAAGGCGCGGGTCGACTGCGCGCGCGGTCCCTCGCTGGCGTCCATGTTGACGGGCAGGCCGAGCACGAAGCCGACGGCATTGCGCTCGGCGGCGATGGCGATCAGCCGCGCCGCGTCCGACGTGAATGCCTTGCGCTGGACCGTGCCGACCCCGGTCGCGAGCCGGCGGTCGGGATCAGACACCGCGACGCCGATGGTCTTGGTCCCCAGATCGAGGCCGACCAGCGCGCCGCGTTCGGGCCAGTGCGCGACAGCTTCGATCAGGGGCAGGATGAGAGCGGGCATGGCACCGCTTAACACGCGCCGCCGTAGTCACGCAAAGCCGCTTACTTGCTTAACCTCTCCCCATTGGGGAGAGGTCGGCACGTAGCGCCGGGCGAGGGGGTACGGACACCGATCGAGCTTAACCCCTCACCGAATTGCTTCGCAATTCGACCTCTCCCGATGGGAGAGGTGGGCACTGTGCTTCGCTGCTACACCTAGCGGATCGCCACCGGGTTGATCATGCTCTGCACCGCGCCCTTGAAGCGCGCATGGCCGAGCACGAACAGGAATTCATAGGCCTTGTCCTTGGCAAGCTCGGCGGTGTCCATGTTTTCCAGGATGTAGGTGCCGTTCATCGGCAGCAGGATCTGGTGCACCTCGAACACGTTCTTGGTTTCGAACGGAACGGCTTCAAGACCCCAGGTATCGGCGCCGACCGCGACCACACCCTTGCCGGCGAGGTATTTGGCGCCCTCGACGCCGAGGCCGGGTTCGCCCGCACCAAAGCGCTTGTCGTCCTTGCCGATCAGGGTGAGCCAGCCGGTATGGAACAGCACGACATCGCCCTGGCGGATTTCGACACCCTGTTTTTTGGCGACTTCCTCGATCTCCTTGACGTTGAAGGCGGTGCCTTCCTTGACGACGTCGGTGTTGTAGTGGGCCGCCATGTCGAGCAGCACGCCGCGGGTCACCAACGGCGGGATTTTTTCGACGCCGAGTTTCTTCAGGCCGGTGGGATCGGCGAAATCGGCCAGCTTGTTGCCGTTGTAATAGACGTGCTCGACGCCGATATGGCCAAGCCCATCGATCTGGCTGCCGACGCCGATCCAGCCTTCGATGAGATCGTCATTGTAGGTGGTCTTGGTGGGCCCGAGGCCGGGAATGCCGGCTTGGCCGGGCTGGACGATGGTGACCTTGAAGCCGCGCGGCGGATAGGCCGGCGTCTTGCTATCGACGGGGATGCCGAGCGCGTAGGTCTTGCCGGTCTTGACCAGCGACGCTGCCTTCACCACGAGTTCCGGCGTCATGTAGTTGGCCGCGCCGATTTCGTCGTTCGGTCCCCATTTCGATTTGGTCCAGTCCTGTGCGCTGGCGGTTCCGGCCGTACCCAACACGGCGACGGAACAGCACAATACGATTGCCCTTAGCATCGCAGTTCCTCCCAAGCGTTGACGTTATCGTTGTTGATCGTTGTTGGTAGCTAACGTCACATATTAACGCGGCGGAGCGGGGCGTCCAAAGTTTTCGACGCCAATGTTGATCGCGATGCAACGCGGCATTCGCAAGCGCGAAATGCCCGATCGAATTTGCCGCAAGTTTTATGACAATGTTGTTCACCGCGCGGAATAGCCGGCCGGTCAGGCGGCAATGACCTGGCCATTGTTCTCCAGGCACGAGACAAAACCTTGCAGGGCGCTGTACTGATGCGCGCTGCGACGCCGGATGAAGAGAGTATCGACCTGCGACTGCGATGGGCTGAGCGGGTGGATGCGGATGTTGCCGCTCTGGTCGTTGCGTTCGACCACGGCGCGCGGCAGCAACGTGACGCCCAGGCCGGCAGCGACGCAGCCGATCATGCCGTCCAGCGTGCCCAGTTCGAACCGCGCGGCGGACGGCCAGCCAAACTCCGTCAGCAGTTGTTCGAGGCGCTGCCGATAGGTGCAGCCGGTGCGGAACACCAGCGCGGTCGGGCCAGACTCCGGCGTACCGGCGCGAAGGGCGGCGAGGCTGGTCCAGCGGCGCGCCGTCACCAGCACGAGATCTTCCCTGAATGCCGTCACGTCGGTGAGTTCGGCATGCTCGATCGGACCGGCGACGAAGGCGCCGTCGAGCGAACCGTCGAGCACGGCCGCGACCAGGTCGGCGGTCGGCGCGGTCCGCAGGCTCAACTGCACGGCCGGAAAACGCCGGTGGAATTCAGCGAGCAGCGACGGCAGGCGCACGGCGGCGGTGGTTTCCATCGAGCCGATCGACAACGGTCCTTTCGGCTCGCCATCCTCGCGCGCCGCCAGCACCGCTTCGCGCGCCAGCGCGGCCAGCCGCTGCGCATAAGGCAGCAGGCGGCGGCCGGCGCCGGTCAGGGTCATGCCGCGGCTGTGCCGCTCGAACAACGGTGTGCCGATCTCGGCCTCCAGCGCCTTCACCCGTTGCGTGATGTTGGATTGCACGGTGTTGAGTTGGTTGGCGGCACGGGTGACGCCGCCAAGGCGCGCGACGGTCGAAAATGTCACCAGGTCGGACAACTCCATGGCCTCGGCTCCGTTTTATTCTGGAGATGGCAGCGTTCACTAGAAATCATTTATCCAGAATGCTAGCTGGACCTAAAGTGCATGTCCAGAACCGAGGAATGAAAATGCCGATCGAGACGCCGCTGACAGGTCTGCTGGGCATCCGCCATCCGGTGTTGCTGGCGCCGATGGACGTGATTGCCGGCGCGCGGCTGGCAGCGGCGGTGAGCCGGGCCGGCGGCTTCGGCATTCTTGGCGGCGGTTATGGGGAGAGAACCTGGCTCGAGCAGGAGACGGAAAAACTCCAGCAGCAGGCGGCCCCCTTCGGTATAGGTTTCATCACCTGGAGTCTCGCAAAACAGCCCGACCTTCTGGATATCGCGCTGGCCGCGCGGCCGCGCGCGATCATGCTGTCATTCGGCGATGTCAGACCGTTTGCGCCCCGCATCAAGCATGCGGGAGCTTTGCTGATCTGCCAGGTTCAGGACGAGGACATGGCGCGACAGGCGCTGGATGCCGGCGCCGACATTCTGGTGGCGCAGGGTTCCGAGGCCGGCGGCCACGGCGCGTCCCGCACCACCATCGACATCGTGCCATCGATTGTCGATCTCGCGGCCGGTCGCGTGCCTGTGGTGGCCGCCGGCGGCATCGGCGACGGCCGCGGGCTGGCGGCGATGATGATGCTCGGTGCGACAGGCGTTCTCATGGGCACGCGATTTTATGCCAGCCAGGAATGCGATGGGGCAGAGGAGGCCAAGCGGCGCATCTGCGCCGCCAGGGCCGGCACCACCACGCGCGGCATCATCTTCGACCTGTCGCGGAACAACGTCTGGCCGGCGCCGTTCAACGGACGATGCCTGATCAACGATCATGCACGCCGCTGGATGGGCCGGGAAATCGAACTGCTGCAGAATGTGAAGGCGGTCGCGGCCGACTATGCGGCGGCCAGGGCCGCCGGCAATTTCGACGTCGCGGCGGTCATTGCCGGTGAAGCCGTCGGACTGATCCATGACATCCCGCCGGCAGCCGAAATCATCGATCGTATCGTTGTCGAGGCCGAACAGATATTGTCGGGGCGGCGTAATTCTTCCACGGCCCTCAAGGCCTGAACAAGCGAGCAGCATCATGTGGCCGGACCGCCGAATTCTCGAGCTCTTCAAGACCGAATTTCCCATCATTCTGGCGCCGATGGCGGGGGTGGTGGACGCCGACCTCGTGATTGCGGCGTCGCAAGGCGGCGCGCTGGGCTCGCTGCCCTGCGCGATGTTCTCGGCGGACAAGGCCCGCGAGCAGATCGGCATCATCCGCCAGCGCGTCTCGACGCCGCTCAATGTGAACTTCTTCTGCCACACCCCGGTCGAGGCGAATCCCGCGCGCGAGGCCGGATGGAAGAAGCGGCTGTCGTCGTATTACAGCGAATTGGGGCTCGATCCGGCGGCGCCGGTCAACGCCGCCAACCGCGCACCGTTCGATGAGGCGATGTGCGCGCTGGTCGAGGAGTTGAAGCCCGAAATCGTCAGTTTTCACTTCGGCCTGCCGGATCCCGCGCTGTTGCGGCGCGTCAAGGCGGCTGGCTGCATCGTGATGTCGTCGGCCACCATCGTGCGGGAGGCAATCTGGCTGGAGGAGAACGGCGCCGACGTCATCATCGCGCAGGGCGCGGAAGCCGGCGGCCATCGCGGCATGTTCCTGACCGAAGACATCGCCGAGCAGCCCGGCACGTTTGCGCTGGTGCCGCAGGTGGTGGACGCGGTGAAGGTGCCGGTGATCGCTGCGGGCGGCATCGCCGACGGGCGCGGCATCGCGGCGGCATTCGCGCTGGGGGCGTCGGGCGTGCAGCTCGGCACCGCCTATCTGCGCTGCCCGGAATCCAAAGTGAGCGCCCCGGCGCGCGTGGCGCTGGCGCAGGCCCATGACGATTCCACCGTCATCACCAATGTGATGACCGGGCGTCCGGCCCGCGGGGTCGCCAACCGGGTGATGCGCGAGGTAGGCCCGATTTCACCCGATGCCCCGGCGTTCCCGCATTCCGCCACCGCGCTCGGACCGCTGAAGGCGGCTGCCGAAAAGCTCGGCAGGGTCGATTTCACCAATCTTTGGGCCGGGCAGGCGGTGCGGCTCGGCCGCGAAATGCCCGCCGCGGAGCTGACTCGCGCACTGGCCGGCGCCGCCCTGGCACGGCTGGGCCGGATGGCGGGCTAGTTTTCCTTCACCTCTCCCGATGGGAGAGGTGTCGCACCACCTATGCCGAAATACCGATGGCTTGCCCGGACCGCCACGGTTGCGGCGCAAAAGGAGCCTCTGCTATACGGCGGGCTGAATTCCCCGCCAGAGGCCCTATATAAATGTCCGTCGACGCCGCCACCGTCCGCCGTATCGCGCATCTCGCGCGGATCGCGGTTACCGACGACGAAGTTCCCCATCTGCAGGGCGAACTGAACGCGATGCTGGCGTTTGTCGAGCAGCTCAGCGAGGTCAACGTCGATGGTGTCGAGCCGATGACCTCGGTGACCCCGATGGAAATGAAGAAGCGCGCCGACGTGGTCAATGATGGCGGGATCGCCGACGATATCGTCGGGAATGCGCCGGCCACGGACGATCATTTCTTTCTGGTGCCGAAGGTCGTCGAGTAGGTTCTTGAGTTACCGGGACGGGAAATCCGATGTGTCTGCTCTGCGACGATGAAAAGGCCTATCAGGCCTATATGAACTACCTCGACGCGATGGAGCGGCAGGGCAAGGCCGCCGATCCCGACAAGGCGGTCGATGCCGTGCTCGATGCGCTGGAAGCCTCGGACAAGACCCGCAGGCGGGACGATCCGGCCAACGACAAGACGCTGTCTCCATTCTTCTGCAGCCCGGTTAATAAATGACCGATTTGACATCACTGACGCTCGCCGAGGCCCGTGAGGGCCTGGCGAACAAATCCTTTACCTCGCTCGAACTGACCGACGCCCATCTCGGTGCGATCGAGGCCGCGCGCGCGCTCAATGCCTTCGTGATGGAGACGCCGGACCAGGCCCGCGCGATGGCCCGCGCGGTTGATGCGAAAATCGCCAAGGGCGAGGGCGGTCCGCTGGCCGGCATTCCCTTGGGCATCAAGGACCTGTTCGCCACCAGGGACGTCCGCACCACCGCGTGCTCGAAGATCCTCGGCAATTTCGTGCCGTCTTACGAATCCACGATAACCTCGCAGCTCTGGCGCGACGGCGCGGTCATGTTGGGAAAACTCAACAATGACGAGTTCGCGATGGGCTCGTCGAACGAGACCTCGTGCTTCGGCCCGGTGGTCAATCCGTGGCGGCGCGAGGGCGCCAACACCGCGCTGGTGCCCGGCGGCTCATCCGGCGGATCGGCATCGGCGGTGGCGGCTCTGCTCTGCATGGGCGCGACCGCGACCGACACCGGCGGTTCGATCCGCCAGCCGGCGGCGCTCACCGGCACCGTCGGCATCAAGCCGACCTATGGCCGTTGCTCGCGCTGGGGCATCGTGGCGTTCGCATCTTCGCTCGACCAGGCCGGGCCGATCGCGCGCACGGTGCGCGACAGTGCGATCCTAATGCGCTCGATGGCCGGCCACGACCCCAAGGACACCACCTCGGTCGATCGCGCGGTGCCGGATTACGAGGCGGCGATCGGCAAATCCGTGAAGGGGATGAAGATCGGCATCCCCAGGGAGTACCGCCTCGACGGCATGCCCCAGGAAATCGAAAAACTCTGGGCCGAGGGCGCCGCATGGCTGAAGGCCGCCGGCGCCGAACTGGTCGACGTGTCGCTGCCGCATACCAAATACGCGCTGCCGGCCTATTACATCATCGCCCCCGCCGAGGCCTCCTCGAACCTCGCCCGCTATGACGGCGTGCGCTACGGCCTGCGGGTCCCCGGCCGCTCGATCGGCGAGCAATACGAGAACACCCGCGCCGAGGGGTTTGGCGCCGAGGTTCGCCGCCGCGTCATGATCGGCACCTATGTGCTCTCGGCCGGCTACTACGACGCCTATTATCTGCGCGCGCAGAAGGTCCGCACCCTGATCAAGAAGGATTTCGAGGACTGTTTTGCCAAAGGCATCCACGCGATCCTGACGCCGGCGACGCCGTCGGCGGCATTCGCTGTTGGCGCAAACCTCGACCCCGTCGAGATGTATCTCAACGACATCTTTACGGTGACGGTGAACATGGCGGGGCTGCCGGGGATCGCGGTTCCCGCCGGC
>JAUXWH010000323.1 GCA_030681365.1 Bradyrhizobium sp. | reverse complement strand
GAGGGCTTTCAGCAGTCGCTGGTCTATCTGCGCACCGCCTATTCGGTCGATCCGCGCGGCTGGGCCAAGTTCGACTACGTCAAGATGCCGGACTATCGCTGGGGCATCCTGCTGGCGCCGCAAGAAGAGAACCGCGTCATTCCGTTCGGCGAGAATTACGGCAAGCCGGCCTGGCAGGAAGTGCCGGGCGAGCACCGCGCCATGCTGCGCCGCCTGATCGTGATCCAGGGCGACACCGAGCCTGCCTCGGTCGAGCAGCAGCGCCACCTCGGCAAGACCGCGCCCTCGCTCTACGACCTGCGCAACCTGTTCCAGGTCAATGTCGAGGAAGGCCGTCATCTCTGGGCGATGGTCTATCTCCTGCAGAAATATTTCGGCCGCGACGGCCGCGAGGAGGCCGACGATCTGCTGCGCCGCCGCTCCGGCGACGCCGATTCACCGCGCATGCTCGGCGCCTTCAACGAGGCGACGCCGGACTGGCTGTCGTTCTTCATGTTCACCTATTTCACCGACCGCGACGGCAAGATGCAACTGCACTCGCTGGCGCAATCCGGCTTCGACCCCCTGTCGCGCACCTGCCGCTTCATGCTGACCGAAGAGGCGCATCACATGTTCGTCGGCGAGACCGGCATCAGCCGCATCGTGCAGCGAACCTGCGAAGCCATGAAGGCCGCCGGTATCAGCGATCCCAACGACGTGGCCAAAGTCCGCGCGCTCGGCGTGATCGATCTGCCGACCATCCAGAAGAAACTGAACCTGCACTACACGCTGTCGCTCGACCTGTTCGGCTCGGAAGTCTCGACCAATGCGGCGAACGCCTTCAATGCCGGCATCAAGGGGCGCTATCACGAGACCCAGATCAAGGACGACCATCAGCTGAAGAACGACACCTATCCGGTGCTCAAGCTGGTCGACGGCGTGATCAAGCGGGTCGACGAGCCCGCGCTCACCGCGCTCAACATGCGGCTGCGCGACGACTACACCCAGGACTGCGTCAAGGGCATGCTGCGCTGGAACAAGGTCATCTCCACGGCCGGCTATGACTTCAAGCTGACGCTGCCGAACGTCGCGTTCCACCGCCAGATCGGCGAGTTCAAAGACATCCACGCCACGCCGGACGGTTTGCTGATCGACGACGCCACCTGGAACAAGCGCAAGAGCGACTGGCTGCCGTCGACCGACGACGGCGACTTCATCGCCTCGCTGATGGTCCCGGTCACCGACATCGGCAGCTTCGCCCCCTGGATCTCGCCGCCCAAGGTTGGCATCGACAACAAGCCCGGCGATTTCGAATATGTGAAGATCGAGACGTGAATTTCACACAGGGGGAGCCGTCATCCTGAGATGCGAGCCCCTTCGGCGAGCCTCGAAGGACGACGGCGGGCGGCACCCTGTGGCCGATCCTTCGAGGCGCGCAAGGGCGCGCACCTCAGGATGACGCCGGTGGTGCGGCGAGGCGGTCTGCCTAATCCCATCCGTCGCCCTTGATCCCGGGATTGGCGTAGACGATGCCGCCATCGACCGCGAGGGTGGCGCCGACCACGTAATCCCCCGCGCGCGAGGCGAGAAAGATTGCCGCTCCCGCCATGTCCTCGTCGGTGCCGATGCGGCCCGACGGCACCCGCGTCGCCACTTCGTCTGAATTGTCGCGCGCCGCCTTGTTCATGTCGGACTTGAACGGTCCGGGCGCGATTGCCGTCACCACGATATGGTCGCCGATCAGTTTGGCGGCCATCCGGCGGGTCAGATGGATCAGTCCCGATTTGCTCGCGGCATAGGAATAGGTCTCCATCGGATTGACGAAGATGCCGTCGATCGAGGCGATGTTGATGACCTTGCCGGGCCGCTCAGCGGTGGCGGCGGCGCGCAAGGGCGCGGCCAATGCCTTGGTCAGGAAGAACGGCGTCTTGAGGTTGAGGTTCATCACCTTGTCCCAGCCGCTCTCCGGAAACTCGTCGAAATCGGCGCCCCAGGCCGCTCCCGCATTGTTGACGAGGATATCGAGCCTGGGCTCGCGCTTCCCGATCTCGGCCGCCAGCATGTCGATGCCGGCCATGGTGGAAATGTCGATCGGCAGCGCGATGCATTCGCCGTCATAGGCGGCTGAAAGTTCTTTCGCGGTCGCTTCGCAGGGTCCGGCCTTGCGCGCGGTGATGTAGACCCTCGCCGCACCCTGCGCGAGAAATCCGGCCGCGATCATCCTGCCGATGCCGCGCGATCCCCCGGTCACGAGTGCGACGCGGCCCTTCAGCGAAAACAGATCCTTGAACATGGGTTCCTCCGTTGGATTTGCCGAGGGTTCTGGGCGTGGGGGAGGGATGAGTCAAGGAAAGGACTCTTCCCCTCTCTCCTTGTGGGAGAGGGTGGCATGGACGCGCGAAGCGCGTTCATGACGGGTGAGGGGTTTGTCTCCGCGGAAAGAAACCCCTCATCCGGCGCTTCGCGCCACCTTCTCCCACAAGGGGAGAAGGAAGGAAATCAAGCAGCGTCGATCCGCCGAAACCCGTTGCCGAAAGCGGTCGCGGCGCCGGAGGTCAGCACCGGAAGAAACCGCTTGTCCTGGTAATTGCCGTTGAGCGAGACCCGCTGCAGCGCGGTCAGATGGTCGGCGCTTTCGGGAAAGATCATGCCAGGCCGCGTCGTCACCGCGGTCTTGAAGCCGCTCGCGCGTGCCAGCGCGAATTCGCGGGGGCCGGCCGCGATCTTGTCGCCATAGGGATAGGCGAAATGGAGGACGGGACGCTGCAAGGCGCTTTCGATCCGGGCGCGGCTGGAGGCGATCTCGTGGCCTGCGGTTTCCTCGGTCTGCCGGGCGAGATTGCAATGCGTGATGGTATGCGCACCGATCGTGACCAGCGGCTCGTCGGCGAATGATTTCAGTTCATCCCAGGACATGCAGAGTTCGCTGCAAATCGCGGCTTCCTCGACGCCATGGCGCGCGCACAGCGCGCTGATTTCGCGGGCAACGTCGTGCTCGCCCGGCAACGAGCGCAGCCAGTCGTGCAGCCGGTCGAATGCGACCTGTTTGGCTGTCGGCGAGGAAGTATCGAGGCGGGTCTCGACGTCGCCGATCCTGGCCTCGATCGAGGAGGCCCCGGCAATCACCCTTTCCAGCGCCTCCCACCACAGCCGCCCGGTGCCATCGGCGAAATCGCTGACGGCATAGACGATCAAGGGTGCGTCAAACTCCCGCATGACCGGCAGCGCGAAATCCCGGTTGTCGCGATAGCCGTCGTCGAGGGTGAAGCAGGCGAAGCGCCGCGAAAAGTTGCGATCGATCAGCCGCTGATGCACCTCGTCCATGGTTACGATGTCGATCCCGCACGACCGCAGATGCGCCAGCATCGTGCGCAGGAATTCCGGCGTGACCTCGAGGTGGTGATTGGGCTGGAAATCGGCATCGCGACGCGGCCGGACATGGTGCAGCATGAAAATCGCGCCGACGCCCGCGAACAGCGGTCGCATCAGATGATGCGCGCCGGTGAAATACAGCGCTTCGAGACCGGCGCGGATGACGTTGTTGCGGAACTGCTTCATTCGGGTGCTGGCTGGTTGCGATGATTCCGACGCTAGCCGGTTACCGCTGAAGAAACAGTTAGAAACAGTTGGTCGGATCGCGTTAGCGGACAAATTTCGTGTTATTTCCAGTTTGACAGTCTCGCAAGGGTTTGTTTTCTCTCTGTTCTCCAGTACCAGCGCCCCTCCTTGTTTCCGAAGTTTGTGTCAGGGGTGCCACGCGTCCACGAACTTCGGAAACAGGGGCGCCAGGCCCCGCAGGATGCCGATGCACGGACTTTTCAGGTGGAGCAGCAAATGGTGGCCGGGCACGATTCCACTGGCCGTCTTTTGGGTCATCGCGGCCTGGACCGGCACCGCCCCCCTGGAAGCCGACCTGGCCGCGCGCTCTAATGCCGCACTCAAGGATACCGTGCTCGACAAGGCGCGGATGGCGGTCGCCGGCCGCGACGTCACCTTTGCGGCCGACGCCTTCTCGGAAGAGGGACGCCGCAGCGCGGTGGCGTCGGTCGAGGCCGTGCCGGGCGTGCGGCTGGTCAACGACCAGACCCGGCTGGTCCCCGAAGCCAAGCCGTTCGCCTGGTCGGCCGAGCGGGACGTCTCCCGGGTCACCCTGGGCGGCAGTTCGCCGCTGCCGGCCATCAAGAACAGGTTGCTGGAGGCGGCCCGCGCGGGCCTCGGCGGGGTCGAAGTGGTGGACCGGATGAATTTGTCGCGGGGCGCGCCGCCGCGCTTCGACAATGCCGCGCTGCTGCTGCTCGATCAGATCGGGAAACTGAAGGATGGGAAGGTTACCATTTCGGATACCAAGGTCAGCCTTGCCGGCATGGCGCGCGACCTCGGCGGCCGGGAAGCGATCGCGGCCGCGCTGAAAAATCTCCCCGAGGGCTTTTCGGTCGCCGCCAACGAGGTCAAGGCGCCGCCCTATGTCTTCCAGGCCTACAAGGACCCGGTCGCGGTGACGGTGACGCTGACCGGCTATGTACCCGGCAATGAAGTCCACGCGGCGATTGCGGCCGCGGCCGGACGCAAGTTCCTCAGGGAAAAAGTGGTCGACAATCTCAAGGCCAGCGTCGGCGCGCCCGCGGGCTTCGCCAAGGCAGTGGTGCCGGCGCTGGGCGCGCTGGCGCGGCTGTCGACCGGCACGCTTGTGGTGTCCGATCGGGAGGTCAAGCTGTCGGGCGACGCCCTCTATGAAGGCGCGGCGCTTCAGATCCGCGCCGGCCTCGGCAAGGATTTTCCGCAAGGTTGGCAGTTCAAACCGGAAATCTCGGTCAGGCCCGCGGCGGCGGCGGTGGATGCCACCGTCTGCCAGCAGCTGTTCGCGGATTTGCTGGCCAAGGCGAAAATTCGCTTCGAATCCGGAAGCGCCACCATCGATCCGGATTCGGCGGCGCTGCTTGACCGCCTGGTCGAAACCGCGATGCGCTGCTCGACCGTCAATATCGAGATCGCGGGGCACACCGACGCCGATGGCGAGGCCGGCTTCAACCAGGATCTGTCGGAAAGGCGCGCGCAGGCGGTGATGGATTATCTGGTCAATGCAGGCCTGCCCGCCGCGAGGTTTACGCCGATCGGTTACGGCAGCACCCAACCGCTGGGAAGCAATGATACCGACGAAGGCAGGGCGCAGAACCGCCGCATCGATTTCGTGGTGAGGAAAGGCGAATGACGTATCTGGCGACATTCCATTGGGGCTGGCTGCTGGCGTCGCTGTTGCTCGGTCTCGCCATGGGCTGGATCGCGGTGGTCCACCGCGGCCAGGGCGTATCGAAGAACACCGCCCGCTGGCTGGCGGTATTGGCGGCGGCGCTGGTCGCGGCGGCGGTCACCCACGTGATTCCCGGCCGCTTCGGCTATTGGCTCGACCTCGGCCTGATCATGTTCGCGTTATATCTCGGGGGCTGCGCGGTCGGATCCTGGCTCCGCGACCGGGTGCTTTCGCGGCATCAGGCATGATCCGGACCGGAACGGCCACGTTGGGCAGCGCCGGAGCCGGGACCGCGTCGGCCCGGAAATCACGAAAACTTCACTGCTACCTGCGTAAGTTCGCAGGCACCGGGCCTTTTCAGCCGCGGCGAATGCAGCAAATCTGTGCAGCTGGTGTCACCAATGCCCCCTAATATATTGAAGGAGCGCGTCTTATTCGGTCCTTGCGAATTCCACTCCGGCTCAAAACGCGCTACCAGTTCGGGTCGGGGAGCCAGCGTGGCGCCGGGGCGGCAAAGTTCGTCCGGCAGCCGCATGTATGGGGTCGCACTTAGAGGTGGAGATGCTTGAAACAATACGCAGGGCGGTTTCGTTTCTGCGCCAGAAGCAAATCCTGCACAAGCTGGGTGTTGTGGTCAGCATCACGATCATCGGGATCGCGTGCTACGTGCTCTACCATATGCTGCGCACCATCGACGCCGGCGAGGTCATCGACGCCATCCGGCGGACGGAGCCGCGACAGGTCGTGCTGGCGGCGCTGTTCGTGGCGGCGGGCTACTTCACGCTGACATTCTACGACCTGTTCGCGGTTCGAACGATCGGTCGTACCGACGTCCCCTACCGCGTCACCGCGCTCGCAGCGTTCACCTCCTATTCGATCGGACACAATGTCGGCGCCAGCGTCTTTACCGGAGGCGCCGTGCGCTACCGGATCTATTCCGCGTGGGGATTGAATGCGATCGACGTCGCCAAGATCTGTTTTCTGGCCGGCCTGACGTTCTGGCTCGGCAATGCCGCAGTGCTGGGGATCGGCATCGCCTATCATCCGGAAGCGGCTGCTGCGATCGATCAACTGCCGGTCTGGCTCAACCGGCTGGCCGCGTTCGCCATTCTCATCGGGCTGGCGGCCTATGTGGCCTGGGTCTGGGTGCAGCCGCGGGGCGTCGGCCGCGGGCCCTGGACCGTGACGCTGCCGGGCGGTCCGCTGACGCTGCTGCAGATCGTGATCGGCATTGTCGATCTCAGCTTTTGCGCGCTGGCGATGTATGTGCTGGCGCCTGATGAGCCCGATCTCGGCTTCGTCGTGGTCGCCGTGGTTTTCGTCTCGGCGACGCTGCTGGGCTTTGCCAGCCACTCCCCCGGCGGGCTCGGGGTGTTCGATGCCGCCATGCTGGTCGGGCTGTGGCAGATGGACCGCGAAGACCTGCTCGCCGGCATGTTGCTGTTTCGCCTGCTCTACTACATCACGCCGTTCCTACTGTCTGTAATCCTGCTGACGCTTCGGGAAGTTATTCTGGGCGCCCGGCAAAAGCGGCAGAACCTGACGACGTCAGGTTCCGGCCCGACGCCGAAACACGAAGCCGTATATGTGCGCGAGCGTGGGGACACCGGCGCCTGACGATACGGACCCGAACCGGAAGCTAAGTCGGACCGATGGCGATAGACGAATCCTCTCCTTCCTTCTTCTCGCCGTGGCCGGACCGGTTGCGGCATTCCGCCATCATCCTGCTGGCCGCGGGGCTTGCTTTGGCGGTGCTCGTCGTATTCGGCGATCTCGCCGTGGTCCGCGCCGCCGCGGCCTTCATCTGCATCGGTGCGGCGGCGCTGGTGCCATGGCGATTGCACGACGTCGTGACATCGCGCGATGACGTCCGTGCGGTCAATCCGGTCGAGGCAGCGGCGGTCGCCGCGGTAGTTGCCGGCATGCCGGATCCCGCCGTGCTGCTCGACCGCGCCGGCCGGGTCCTGCATCTCAACGCAGCGGCGGCGCAACTCGCGCCGGCGTTGCGCAAGAACGAGCTGGCGCAATTCGCGCTGCGCTCGCCCGAAATCATCACCGCGCTGCGTGAAGCCATCGCGACCGCGGAAGTCCGGCGCGCCACCTATCTGGATCACGTGCCGGTCGACCGCTGGATGGAATTGACCATCACGCCGGTGCCGGTGCCGACCCTGTTCGGCGGTGCCGACAAATGCATGCTGATGACGTTCCACGATCAGACGCCGCTGCGCCGGGTCGAGGAAATGCGCGCCGATTTCGTCGCCAACGCCAGCCATGAGCTGCGCACGCCGCTGGCCGCGCTGTCGGGCTTCATCGATACGCTGCAGGGGCCGGCCAGGGACGACGCCAAGGCGCGCGAGCGCTTTCTCGGCATCATGCACAACCAGGCGACCCGGATGGCGCGGCTGATCGACGATCTGTTGTCGCTGTCGCGGGTCGAGCTGTCCTCCCATGTCCGCCCCGATGCGCTGGTGGATCTGGTCCCCATCATCCGCCAGGTCGCCGACGGGCTGGAGCCTTTGGCCGGGGAACGCCAGGTCGCGGTCGAGATCGACCTGCCGGATACGCCGGTGACGATCGCGGGCGATCGCGAGGAGTTGCTGCGGCTGTTCGAGAACCTGATCGAGAACGCGCTGAAATACGGCGCATCCGGCGGCAAGGTCATCGTGTCGCTGAGTCAGGCGGTGTCGGGCGAAGGCGCGCCGGAAGTCCGGGTCATGGTGCGCGATTTCGGCCCCGGCATCGCGCCCGAGCACCTGCCGCGGCTGACCGAACGGTTCTACCGGGTCGATGTCGGCGACAGCCGCGCGCAGGGCGGCACTGGCCTCGGTTTATCGCTGGTGAAACATATTCTTAACCGCCATCGGGGCCGTCTGTTGATCGAAAGCGTGCCCAAGCAGGGCGCCACCTTCATCGCCGCTTTTCCCCAGGTCAAGCCGCCGGAAGCGAGCTAAATTCAAGCGATTTCAATTGCTTGTCCATGTCATCCAAGTGTCACGAAACCTTCGTAAAAGCTGCGTGTACCGCCCCTAAACGGACACCGTGAGCGCAGTCGGGCGCTGTCTAGGCGCTTCGCTCACCAGATGGAGACAACCATGAATTTCATGAAAGCGATCGTCGCTGCCGGCCTGGTCGCCGCATCGACGTCGGCATTCGCCGCTGACATCACGGGCGCGGGCGCGACGTTTCCGTTCCCGCTCTATTCGAAGTGGGCCGATGCCTACAAGAAGGAGACCGGCAACGGCCTGAACTATCAGTCGATCGGTTCCGGCGCCGGCATCAAGCAGATCGTGGCCAAGACCGTGACCTTCGGCGCCAGCGACATGCCGCTCAAGCCGGAGCAGCTCGAAAAGGAAGGCATGATCCAGTGGCCGCAGGCCATGGGCGCCCTGGTGCCGGTCGTCAACCTCGAGGGCATCAAGCCGGGCGAACTGGTATTTTCCGGTGAATTGCTCGGCGACATCTATCTCGGCAAGGTCAAGACCTGGAATGACCCGGCGATTGCCAAGCTCAATCCGAAGCTGAATCTGCCCAGCACCGCCATCACCGTGGTGCGCCGTTCGGACGGCTCCGGCACCACGTTCATCTGGACGGATTACCTGTCGAAGACCAATGCGGAATGGAAGGCCAAGGCAGGCGCGGGCACCGCGGTCGAGTGGCCGACCGGCGTCGGCGCCAAGGGCAACGAAGGCGTCGCCGGCAACGTCAGCCAGACCAAGAACTCGATCG
>JAUXWH010000320.1 GCA_030681365.1 Bradyrhizobium sp. | reverse complement strand
AAGGATCTGTCCAAGACGCTGGTGCACCATCGCCGGATCGCGGTGCCGGCCTTTGCCGTGTTTCCGATGCGCCGCAAGGTCAAACGGCCGCCGCGCCTTGCGCTGCCGCTGATCGTCAAGAGCCTGAGCGAGGACGGATCCATCGGCATCTCGCAGGCGTCCATCGTCGATACCGACGAGAAGCTCGTAGAGCGCGTCGCGTTCGTTCACGAGCGGCTCAAAACCGCCGCCATCGCCGAACAGTACATCGAAGGACGTGAACTCTATGTCGCCGTGCTCGGCAACAACCGGCTGCGCGCTCTGCCGGTCTGGGAATTGAAATTCGGCAGCCTGGGCGGGCAGGGGGCACGACAGATCGCCACCGAAAAGGCCAAGCACGATCCCGGTTATCAGGAACGCGTCGGGATCGTGGACGGGCCGGCCGAAGACCTTGCGCCGGAGGTATCCGCCCGCATTCAGCGCGCGGCGAAACGCATCTACCGCACGCTGGGACTCGATGGATACGCGCGGATCGACTTTCGCCTCACCGCCGATGGCACTCCGTATTTCATCGAAGCCAATCCCAATCCCGAAATAGCGAAGAGCCAGGAGTTTGCCACAGCCGCTCTGCACGATGGGCTTGAATACCCCGACCTGCTGCATCGCATTCTGGCGCTCGGAATCAGCCGCGCAAAGGCAGGCGCATCCGTAGGTTGAAAGGCAGCGCATGTTTTCGATTTCCAGCCATTGCCGCCCCGTACCGGGTTGGTCCACATGAACGCCTTGCGCCGCCTTTGGAGAGGGGACCTGCCGCTGCCGCAGGCGTTCTGGAATTGGGCGGTGGCCGGCGGGATTGTGGTCAACCTGCTCACGTCGATTTCGTTTCTGGTCCTGATCATGCACGACCTGATCGTCGCGGCCCTTGTCGTCGGTTACGCACTTTCAGTCCCCTACAATATCGTCGCAACGGTCGGCGTCTGGCGATCGGCCGGACGCTACGAGGGGGAGCGCCGCTGGGCCGACCTCGCCCGCATTGTCACGGTTGGCGGGATGTTACTCTTAAGCGTCACCTGATCGATCGGCTCAACCAATGGCCGGTCAGGTCGGCTGGACGAATCGCGGCATTCGCTCACCCCGCTGATACACAACGATCTAAACGCCCGGATCGAGTTGATTCAGGAAGTCGCAGTCGACGACGTTCCCTGTCAATACGCTGGCGCCGATAGGGCGCACCTGAAGATGGTTGAGCGCATCGTTGAGGTATTTCCGCTCACAATCGTAGAGAGGGGAGCGGCGAAGGGATTTCTCGCGCGCCTTGATGAGTCCGCACCCTGAATGAGGGCCGGTGATTTGCCCGACGTGTCAAATGGAGTCGCTGGCATCACGCATGCCAGCGACCTGCCCGTTACTGTACATGGGGTTGTTTTCGATATTTTTGGTTTGGGGGCGGGACCGGTCGGCTTTGGCGCGGCAAGAGCTCTACGCCCGCTCGACCGGCAGCAACTCCGTCATCGAGCGGATGATCCGGTCCGGCTTGACGTGGGTGTCGGCGGGCAGGCCGTCGCCATGCGCGTCCATCCAGATCGCGTAGATACCGAGGCGCTGCGGCACCGTGATCTCCCATTCCAGATTGTCGCCGATCATCCAGGTGTCGGGCGCGGTCACGCCGAGCGCTTCCATCGCGTGCAGATAGGCGCGCTCCTCCGGCTTGCCGAAACCGTGCTCGCCCTCGATCTGGACATGGTCGAACCGGTGCGCCAGCTCGAAGCGCTCGACCTTGGCGCGCTGGGTGTCGGCGGCGCCGTTGGTCACCAGCGCCAGCTTCACCCCGAGCGCCTTCAGGGCGTCGATGGCGTCGTGCGCGCCCGGAAACATGAACATCTCTTCGTCGCGATAGGCGGTCAGGCGGTCGGCGAGCCGGACGGCGAGATCGACCGGCAAGGCCGGCTGGCCGGCAGCGGCCAGCGTGGCAAAGGCCTCCTTGACCACCATCTGCCTCGCTTCGGCGAGTTTCAATCGCCACGCGGCTTCCGCCGTTGCCCAGAACCTTCGGCCTGAATCCAGCACGGCGGAGGCGACCTGCTGCGGCAGCAGCGGCGCCAGTTCGCCGGCGAATTCCGCCGCGACCTTGTTCCAGGCGATCTCGGGCCGGCCATAGGCCGACAGGATGGTGTCGTCCATGTCGATCAGCATCGCGCGGGGCAGGGGCGTCATTGTCTTCAGGGCCATTTCACTTCCGGCGGCATCGACGACAGGATGGAATCGACGTTGCCGCCGGTTTTCAGCCCGAAAATGGTGCCGCGATCATACAGCAGGTTGAATTCGACGTAACGTCCGCGCCGGACCAATTGCTCCTCGCGGTCTTCCGCGCTCCACGGCGTCGCGAAATTGCGCCGCACCAGTTCGGGATAGACTTTCAGGAAAGCGCGGCCGACGTCCCGGGTGAAGGCGAGATCGGCGTCCCAGTCGCCGGAATCGAGCCAGTCGTAAAAGATCCCGCCGATGCCGCGCGCTTCCTTGCGATGCGGCAGATAGAAATATTCGTCGCACCATTTCTTGAGCTTGCCGTAATCGGCGACGGCCTTGTGCGCGTCGCAGGCGGCCTGCATCGCGGCGTGAAACGCCAATGTGTCGGGATCCGCTTGCGTCCGCCGCCGCTCGAGCACCGGCGTCAGGTCCGCGCCGCCCCCGAACCATGATTTGGTGGTGACCACGAAGCGGGTGTTCATGTGCACCGCCGGGATGTTCGGGTTGCGCATATGCGCGATCAGCGAGACGCCCGAGGCCCAGAACCGGGGGTCATCGGCGGCGCCTGGAATCTGCGCGCGGAATTCGGGGGCGAATTCGCCATGCACCGTCGAGCAATGCACGCCGACCTTCTCGAACAGCCGCCCGCGCATCACCGACATCACGCCGCCGCCGCCGGGCTGACCGGTGTGGTCGGTGCGGTCCCAGGGCGTGCGCACGAAGCGGCCCGCGTCGCCGGGTGAGAGCGCTGCCGGCGCGTCATCTTCCAGTTTCTCGAACGCGGCACAGATGTCGTCGCGCAGCCGCTCGAACCAGCTCCGCGCCTTTGCCTTGCGATCCTCGATCACGGACAGGTCCATGCGAAATTCCTGATCTCTCTTGCGTCATTCCGGGGCGATGCGAAGCATCGAACCCGGAATCTCGAGATTCCGGGCCTGGTCCTTCGGACCATCCCGGAATGACGGTCTAGTTGATTTGCGGGCCGTAATACGTGCAGCTCTCGTTGCAGCTGTCGCGATGCACGCTGACGCGGGCGAGTTGACCTGCATGCGCGACCCGTTCCCAGATAAAGCGCGAGAGGTTTTCCAGCGTCGGCTGCCCCAGCGCCTCGACCTTGTTGAGCAGCCGGTGGTCGAGGGTGTTCCGCACCTCCGCCATGCTGCGCTCGAGCAGGCCGAGATCCATCACCATGCCGGTTTCGGGATCGGGCGTGCCGCGTATCGTGACCTCAGCGCGGAACGAGTGGCCGTGAATTTCCATGCTGGCGTCGCCCAGCGTCGTTCCCGACAGCGCGTGCGCCGCCTCGAACCGGAACGATTTCGTCAGTTCCCACATTTCAAAAGTCCAACCTTTACCTGATGCCGAGGGTCTTGTGCGTCTGCAGGCTGAGCCGCCATTGCGGATGGCGCAGGCAGTAATCGACCGCGCGCGCCGTGTTTTCGGTCGCGTCCGGGCCATCCATCGGCTGCAGCGAGAATCGTTCGAAGGCGAGACCGGCGAAGGCCGCCGGCATGGCGTCGGCCTGCGGAA
Organism: Bradyrhizobium sp.; assembly: GCA_030681365.1. Taxonomy (GTDB): domain Bacteria; phylum Pseudomonadota; class Alphaproteobacteria; order Rhizobiales; family Xanthobacteraceae; genus Bradyrhizobium. The sequence goes on along the minus strand of JAUXWH010000320.1, from coordinate 1,142 downwards.
AGACCAGCTTGAGTTCGTGGCCTTGCCGCACCCGCAACTCCGCGCCGGCTTTCGGGCTGACGCAGATCCAGTCGAGGCCGTCGGGCGGCTCGATCGTGCCGTTGGTCTCGATGCCGATCTCGAAACCGCGCGCATGCAGCGCGTCGATGAAGTCGGCATCGACCTGCAGCAGCGGTTCGCCGCCGGTCAACACCACATAGCGAAGCCCGTGCTCTCCGGCCCACTGGCCGGCGATGGTATCGGCCAGATCGTCCGCCGAGGCGTAGCGGCCGCCCAGCGTGCCGTCGGTGCCGACGAAGTCGGTGTCGCAAAACCGGCACGTCGCGCTGGCACGGTCCTGCTCGCGGCCGCTCCAGAGATTGCAGCCGGCGAACCGGCAGAATACCGCTGCGCGGCCGGCATGCGCCCCTTCGCCCTGCAGGGTCAGAAAGATTTCCTTGACCGCGTAACTCACCGCGCCGTCTCCTTCCGTGCCGAACCGGTCTGCCGCAGGGCTTCGCCCAATGCCATCGCTGCTGCGACCGCGACATTGAGCGAGCGCAGACCGGGCTTGATCGGGATCACCACCCGCGCGTCGGCCGCGGTGACCACCTCGTCGGGCACCCCGGCGGATTCGCGCCCGAACAGCAGGATGTCATCAGGGTCATAGCGGTAATCAAGGTAGCAGCCGGGGCTTTTGGTCGTGAACAGGATCAGGCGATAGCCCTTTTCGTTACGCCATTGCTCGAATTTTGACCACGAGTCGTGGCGCATGATGGTTACCTGGTCCAGATAATCCATGCCGGCCCGGCGGAAGTGCCGGTCGGACACCGGGAAGCCGGCGGGTTCGATAATATGGGCCGATACATCCAGGCAGGCGCACAGGCGCAGAATCGTGCCGGTGTTCTGGGGGATGTCGGGTTGGAAAAGCGCAACCTGCATGATCTGTCCGCCCGCCTGAGGGCTCCATGAAATGTCTGAATAATTTGCCGCCCGGCGCGGAATTAGTGCATTGCACGCACGGGAGCCGATAGCGGGCTTGCGCTCTTCCGGCAAGGGTGCCAATAGAACGATTCTGGACTGCTTGTTCCGCCCGATTGGGCCGGGAAAAGTGGTCTTTCTGCCGCCGCGGGGGTCGCGGGCGCCGGCAGCCTCCTCCGGTT
>JAUXWH010000319.1 GCA_030681365.1 Bradyrhizobium sp. | reverse complement strand
GACCGGATCGGCGAGGGCTCGCGCGCGATCTGCTTCTCGAAACGCTCGCTGGAATACTGGGACCGGCTCGGCATCGGCCAGCGCATGGTCGACAAGGGCGTGGTCTGGAGCGTCGGCAAGATCTTTCACGGCGCCTCGCAGCTCTATCAATTCAACCTGCTGCCCGAGGAGGGCCACAAGCGGCCCGCCTTCATCAACCTGCAGCAATTCTACGCCGAGGCCTATCTGGTGGACCGGGTGCGGGAGTTGGCCGCGGTCGACCTGCGCTGGCGCAACAAGGTGACCGGACTGGAGCAGCGCAACGATCACGCGGTGCTGACGGTCGAGACGCCGGACGGGCCTTACCGGATCCAGGCCGATTTCGTCGTCGCCTGCGACGGCGCGCGCTCGTCCCTGCGACAAATGGTCGGCGCGGAATTCGCCGGCCAGGTGTTCGAGGACCAGTTCCTGATCGCCGACGTCAGGATGACGGCGGAATTTCCGACCGAGCGCTGGTTCTGGTTCGACCCGCCGTTCCACGCCGGCCGCTCCGCGCTGTTGCACAAGCAGCCGGACGACATCTGGCGCATCGATCTGCAACTCAGCCGGTTTGCCGATCCCGCATTCGAAAAACAGCCGGACAATGTGCGGCCGCGGATCGCGCGCATGCTCGGGCATGACGCGTTCGAATTCGAATGGATCTCGCTCTACAAATTCCAGTGCCGCCGCATGGACAAGTTCGTCCATGGCCGCGTGGTCTTCGCCGGAGACGCCGCCCATCAGGTGTCGCCGTTCGGCGCCCGCGGCGCCAATTCGGGCCTCGAGGACGCCGAAAATCTCGCCTGGAAGCTCGACCGCATCCTGCGGCGCGCGTCCCCCGAAGCGCTGCTCGAGAGCTATCACATCGAGCGCAGTGCTGCTGCCGACGAGAACATCCGCGAGTCGACCCGTTCGACCGATTTCATGGCGCCCAACTCGCACCAGGAAGCGCGGCTGCGCAAGGCGGTGCTTTCGCTGGCGAAGGAAACCGAGTTCGGCAAGCGCATGGTCAATGGCGGGCGGCTGTCGGTGCCGTCGGTCTACCAGACGCCGCTATCGACCGCGGATACCGAGACATGGCGCGGCGGCCCGCGGCCGGGCACTTCGATGCCCGACGCGCCGGTGACCGCGCCCTCCGGCGAATCCGCATATTTGACCGACGCCTTCGGTGGGGAACGAAAGCGCTTCACGCTGCTCGCATTCGCCAATGGTGCCGATGTGGAAGCTCCCGATGATGTCGGCGTGATCCGTATCGGCGGCGATGGTGGCCTTTCCGATTCCTCCGGCCTGCTCGGCGCGCGCTACGATGCCGAGCCCGGCACCGCCTATCTGTTGCGTCCCGACGGCTATGTCGCGGCGCGCTTCCGGAAGCCGACCCGGGCGGTCCTCGACGCCGCGCTGGCGCGCGCCACCGGCCACAACTGAGGTTCACGATGGCATTGTCCACCAGTTCGAATTTCGCCAAACCGGATGATGCCTTCCGCGCCGTGGTCGAGGCACATCGCGGATTGAGCGACGAGCAGAGCGCCGATCTCGACGCCGCACTGGTTTTGATCCTCGCCAACCATATCGGCGATATCGACGTGCTGCGCGAGGCGATCACGCTGGCGCAGCGGCGCATGGTGGATGCAAGCCAGCAACAGCAGCAACAGCAATAGTAGAAGCAGAAGTAGCAGCAACAGCGATAGTAGGAATAGCACGAAAATGCCTGCAGTCGTCATTGCGAGGAGCACTTGCGACGAAGCAATCCAGCTTCCTTCTATCTCGAGAAAGCTGGATTGCTTCGCTTCGCTCGCAATGACGTTGAAAGAGTCTCACAAGGAAAGTTGAACTAATGGCCAAAGGTTTCGCGTCGACCACCGACTTGGCGGAGAAGAAGATCACCTTCTCCGAGATCGGCACCGATCTCTATGCCTTCACCGCCGAGGGCGATCCCAATTCGGCGGTGATCGTCGGCGACGACGGCTGCATCGTGTTCGACGCCCAGGCGACGCCGGCGATGGCCAGCAAAGTAATCGAGCGGGTGCGCACCGTCACCGACAAGCCGATCAAATATGTCGTGCTGTCGCATTACCACGCGGTGCGGGTGCTCGGCGCCTCCGCTTACAAGGCGCAGGGTGTCATCGCGTCGTCGGAAACCCATCGGCTGATCGAGGAGCGCGGCCAGCAGGACTGGGATTCGGAATACGGCCGCTTTCCACGGCTGTTCCAGGACGCGCAGAGCATCCCCGGCCTGACCTGGCCGACGCTGACCTTCGAGGGCGAGATGTCGCTCTATCTCGGAAAACGCGAGGTGCGGCTGATGCAGCTCGGCGCCGGACACACCTCCGGCGACATCGTCGCCTGGGTGCCGGATGCCGAAGTGATGTTCTCCGGCGACCTGATCGAATATCATTCCGCCTGCTATTGCGGCGACGCGCACTTGCGCGAATGGCCGGCGACCCTGAACGAAATCCGCGCCTTCAATCCCAAGGCGATCGCGCCGGGCCGCGGCGATGCGCTGAAGGGCGTGTCGACGGGCCGCGAGGCCATCGCGATGACGCGCGATTTCGTCACCACGCTTTATGGCGCCGCCGAATCCGCCGTCGCCAAGGGCCGCAATCTCAAGGAGACGATGGCCGCGACCCGCGAGGTGATGGACCCGAAATTCTCCGGCTTCGCGATCTACGAGCACTGCCTGCCGTTCAACGTCTCGCGCGCCTTCGATGAAGCCTCGGGGATCGACGATCCCGTGATCTGGACCGACAAACGCGACCAGGAAATGTGGGCCGCCTTGCAAGGCGCATGATCCCGAAAAGTGGGAACCGGTTTTCGGACGAGATCATGCGCAAAAAGATGGAGGATGACCATGAACATCAATACGTCGCCCGACGCGATCAGCCGCAGCTCCGTCAACATCACCCCGGGCTATATGTCCGGTTTCGGCAACAGTTTCGAGACCGAGGCTTTGCCCGGCGCGTTGCCGGTCGGGCGCAACTCGCCACAGCGTTGCGCCTACGGGCTCTACGCCGAACAGCTGTCGGGCTCGCCGTTCACCGCGCCGCGCGGCAGCAACGAGCGCTCGTGGCTCTATCGCATCCGGCCGTCGGTCAAGCATTCCGGCCGCTTCGCCAAAGTCGATGCCGGGCTGTGGCGCACCGCGCCATGCCATGAGCAGGAACTGTCGGTCGAGCAGCTGCGCTGGGACCCGGCGCCGATTCCGAAGACCGACATGACCTTCCTGCAGGGCGTGCAGACCATGACCACGGCGGGCGACGCGAATACCCAGGCCGGCATGGCCGCGCATGTCTTCCTCATCACCCAGTCGATGGTCGACCAGCATTTCTACAATGCCGACGGCGAAATGCTGTTCGTGCCGCAGCAGGGCAGCTTGCGCTTCGTCACCGAATTCGGCCGGATCGATGCCGAGCCGGCCGAGATCGTGGTGATCCCGCGCGGCGTCAAATTCCGCGTCGAACTGTCAGGCGGCCCAGCGCGCGGCTATCTCTGCGAAAACTACGGCGGCGCCTTCACGCTGCCGGAGCGCGGGCCGATCGGCGCCAACTGCCTCGCCAATGCGCGCGATTTCCTCACTCCCGTAGCGGCCTACGAGGACAAGGACACGCCGACCGAGCTGTTCGTCAAATGGGGCGGATCGCTGTTCAAGACCACGCTGCCGCATTCGCCGATCGACGTCGTCGCCTGGCACGGCAATTACGCGCCGTACAAATACGATCTGCGCACCTTCTCGCCGGTCGGCGCCATCGGCTTCGATCACCCCGATCCCTCGATCTTCACCGTGCTGACGGCGCCATCGGAAACCCCTGGTACCGCCAACATCGACTTCGTCATCTTCCCGGAGCGCTGGATGGTGGCGGAGAACACCTTCCGGCCGCCCTGGTATCACATGAACATCATGTCGGAATTCATGGGGCTGATCTACGGCGTCTACGACGCCAAGCCGCAGGGCTTCACGCCCGGCGGCATCAGCCTGCACAACATGATGCTGCCGCATGGCCCCGACCGCGAGGCCTTCGACCACGCCAGCAACGGCGAATTGAAGCCGGTCAAGCTGACCGGCACCATGGCCTTCATGTTCGAAACCCGCTTCCCGCAACGCATCACCGCGCACGCCGCAAACTCCGCGACCTTGCAGGACGACTACGCCGATTGCTGGAAGGGCCTGGAAAAGCGGTTCGATCCGAACAAGCCGTGAAATTGCAAAGTCGTCATCGCCGGGCTTGACCCGGCGATCCAGTTTTGAGCGATGGATGGCCGGGTCAAGCCCGGCCATGACGAGTTATGTATTGGAGAACTAACGTGCCCCACCCCAACGATCCCTCCGTCCGCTCCTTCATCCCGGTCGATCCCGCCTCCGACTTCCCGATCCAGAACCTGCCCTACGGCGTGTTCTCGGCCAGAGATGGCCTCGCGCCGCGCGTCGGGGTTGCGATCGGCGATTACGTGCTCGATCTCTGGCAGCTGGCGCAGGATTGCCGGATCGACGTCGTCGAACCCGGCGTGTTCGCCGCGCCGTCGCTCAACCCGTTCATGGCGCTGGGACCCGAAGTCTGGTCCCGCACCCGCGCGCGCATCAGCGAGTTGTTGCGCCACGACCATCCGGAGCTGCGCGACAACGAGAAGCTGCGCCAGCGCGCGCTGGTGCCGATGGCCGGCGTGAAACTGCATCTGCCGGTCGCGGTGGCCGGCTACACCGATTTCTATTCATCGAAGGAGCACGCCACCAATGTCGGCGTCATGTTCCGCGGCAAGGACAACGCGCTGCAGCCGAACTGGCTGCATATGCCGATCGCCTACAACGGCCGCGCCTCGACCGTCGTGGTCTCAGGCACCAAAGTGCGCCGGCCGCGCGGCCAGTTGAAACCGCCGAGCGCCGAGCTGCCGACTTTCGGCCCCTGCAAGCGGCTTGATTTTGAGCTCGAGATGGGCGTCGTCGTCGGCCAGCCATCGGTCATGGGCGAGATGCTCACCGAAAGACAGGCGGAGGAGATGATCTTCGGCTTCGTGCTGCTGAACGACTGGAGCGCGCGCGATATCCAGCAATGGGAATATGTGCCGCTCGGCCCGTTCCAGGCCAAGGCGTTTGCCACTTCGATCAGCCCGTGGATCGTCACTCGCGAGGCGCTGCAGCCGTTTTGCGTGCCGGGACCGGTGCAGGATCCGGTGCCGCTGCCGTATCTGCAACAGACGCAGCCTCACAATTACGACCTGCAGCTCGATGTATCCCTGCGCGCCGTCGACATGAACGAGGCCGCCCGGATCTGCCGCACCAATTTCAAATACATGTACTGGTCGTCGGTGCAGCAGCTGGTGCATCACGCCTCAAGCGGCTGCACCATGAATATCGGCGACCTCCTGGGGTCCGGCACCATCTCCGGCCCGGACAAGGATCAGCGCGGCTCGTTGCTGGAAATCAGCTGGAACGGCAGCGAGCCGGTAGAACTCGCAAGCGGTGTCAGCCGAACGTTTCTCGAAGACGGCGACTCGCTCGTGATGCGCGGCTGGTGCGAGGGCGACGGCTACCGCGTCGGCTTCGGCGAGGTCGAGGGGACGATCGTGGCGGCGGGGTAGAATGACAGCCCGGGAGTTCACCGCTCTTCCGGCGCGATATCCCGCAGCTTCGCCGAATGCGCCGCCACATCCTCAATGCTGTATTTCAGATGCACGCGCTTGTCCGACGGGGGATGTTTCGCCACGCACACGCCGGGCCGCCGCTCGGTCGCCGGCCGGATCGGCCGCGGCGCAAACCCGCCGCCGCAGTTCGGACAGACATTATGCAGCCTGGTCTCGACGCAATCCGCGCAGAACGTGCATTCGTAGGAGCAGATTCGCGCTTCCGTCGAATTCGGCGGCAGGTCCTTGTCGCAATATTCGCAGTTCGGCCGGAGTTGCAGCGCCATGGATGGTCCCGTCAGATTTGGCTAAGCCGATCATCGCAAATCGGGGGCCCGATTCGAAATGCCGAATCTCCCTCGATTTCGGCCATCTCTTTTGTCATTCCGGGGCGTGCGAAGCACGAGCCCGGAATCCATACTCACGATCGTGGTTATGGATTCCGGGCTCGCTCGTTTCACTCGCGCCCCGGAATGACGGTGGTGATGCTTAACCCGCCAGTTGCTTCAACGGCAGCCTGGCGCTCTCCTTCAGGCGGTCCAGCACGATCGAGGAGCGGACATGCGCCACGCTCTGGTGCGGCATCAGCACGTTGTTGACGATGTCGGACAGGCTTTTCAGGTCGCGCAGCACCGCCTTCAGCAGATAGTCCGCGTCGCCGGTCAGCGAATAGGCCTCCTGGATGTCGTCGACGCGGTTGACCAGCGCGCGAAACCGCTTGGCATTATCGGGCGAATGGGTCGCCAGCGTGATGTGGATGAAGGCGATGACATTGAAGCCGAGCGCCTCGCCGGCGAGGTCGGCGTGATAGCCGGCGATCACCTTCTCCTCCTCCAGCCGCATCCGCCGCCGCGAGCATTGCGACGCCGACAGGCCGGCGACGTCGGCCAGCTGCTGGTTGGTGAGGCGGCCGTCCTCCTGCAGCGCGGCCAGGATTTTCAGGTCAAAGGCGTCGACCGATATCATGCGTGAAAGCCCGGTTTATGCACGGATCGTGCGTGCGATGACGATAATGCCAATCATTTGCACGCACATTGCGCCCGATGTGACCGATCATTCAAGTCTCAAATCAGGGAGATCTCGGCCATGGGACCATTTCCGCACGACGCACCGGCGGCGACGATTTCAGCCGACAATCCGATGGGCACGGACGGTTTCGAGTTCGTCGAGTATGCGCATGAAAGGCCCGAAGAGCTGCATGCGCTGTTCAAGTTGATGGGTTATGCGCCGGTCGCCCGCCACAGGACCAAAGCGATCACGGTCTATCGCCAGGGCGATATCAATTATCTGCTCAACGAGCAGCCCGGCAGCCACGGCCACGCCTTCGTTGCCGCGCACGGCCCGTGCGCGCCGTCGATGGCGTTCCGCGTCGTCGATGCCAAGAAGTCTTATGAGCGCGCGATCTCGCTCGGCGCCGAGCCTGCGGATATTCCAGCCGCACAGAAAACGCTCGACGTCCCCGCCATCAAGGGTATCGGCGGCAGCCTGCTGTATTTCGTCGACCGCTATGGCGCCAAGGGCTCGGCCTATGATTCCGAGTTCGAGTGGCTGGGCGCGAAGGACCCGCGGCCGGAGGGTGCCGGCCTGTTCTATCTCGATCACCTCACCCACAACGTCCATCGCGGCCGCATGGATGTCTGGACCGGCTTCTACGAGAAACTGTTCAATTTCCGCCAGATCCGCTTCTTCGACATTGAGGGCCGCGCCTCCGGCCTGTTCTCCCGCGCCTTGACCAGCCCGGACGGCAAGATCCGGATTCCGATCAACGAGGATGCCGGAGATTCCGGCCAGATCGAGGAATATCTCCACGTCTATCGCGGCGAGGGGATCCAGCACATCGCCTGCGGCTGCAGGGATATTTACCAGACCGTGGAAACCTTGCGCGCCGCCGGCCTGCCGTTCATGCCGTCGCCGCCCGACACCTATTTCGAGAAGATCGACGCGCGGCTGCCGGCGCATGGCGAGGACGTCGCGCGGCTGAAACGCGACGGCATCCTGATCGACGGCGAGGGGGTGGTCGAGGGCGGCCACACCAAAGTGCTGCTGCAGATCTTCTCCGCCAACGCCATCGGGCCGATCTTCTTCGAATTCATCCAGCGCAAGGGCGACGACGGCTTTGGCGAGGGCAACTTCAAGGCGCTGTTCGAATCGATCGAGGAAGACCAGATCCGGCGCGGCGTGCTGAAGGTGGACGACGCGGCGTAGAGCCGGCGACGCCCGAGTGGACGTCAGTTCGATCTCTCCTCCACCACTAGCAGATCGTCGTCGCCGGAGCCGCTCCGCTCCCGTGCGCCGGGGTGCTCCTCGATCAGCGGTCCGGTGGTCTCCGCCGCAGCGGGCGCCCCGGTGCGTCTGGCCCCGCGTGGCCGGGCAACCGCCTTGGGGTCGCTGACGACATGCAGCGGCGGCGCCGCGCCCTTTTTGTCGACGCCGAGATAGATCGTGCGATGCGGGTAGGGAATCTCGATGCCCCGCTCGTCGAAGGCTGCCTTGATGCGCCGATAGAATTCGCGCTTCACGTTCCATTGGCCGAGCGGCCGGGTCTTGAAGCGGCCGCGGAGCCACACTGCGGATTCCTGCAGGCCCTCGACACCGACGACCTCGAACGGCTCGATGATCGTTTCAGCCAAGGGCCCGCTTTTGGTCATGCCCGCCGCCACCTCGGCCATCAAGGCGAGCGCCTCGTCGATATTCTCACGGTACGACACCGTGACGTCGACCACGGCATAGGCGAACAGCTTGGACATGTTCTTGACCGTCTGCACCTCGCCGAACGGTATGGTGTGCACGTTGCCGTCGAAATCCCTGAGATGAAGCGTCCGGACGCTGATCTTCTCGACGAGGCCGCTGTGCGTCCCGACCTCCACGACGTCACCGACCGAGATGGTATTCTCCACCAGGATGAAGATGCCGGTGATGACGTCCTTGACCAGGGTCTGCGCGCCGAAACCGATGGCGAGGCCGAATACGCCCGCGCCCGCGAGCAACGGCGCGATGTTGACGCCGAGTTCCGAGAGCACGATCAGGCTGACGAATGCCAGCAGCACGATCCGGAATCCGTTCAGCAGAAAGGGCAGCAGGGTCTTGAGCCGCATGGAAGCCGGGTTGCCGACGGCGATCCGTTCGCCAAAGGCTGTTCCCGTTTCCCAGACGATCAGCGCGACCGCCATCACCACGCCAATCGAGACGAATCGTCCCAACATGCCCTGACCGCTGGAGGAAGCGAGCCATTCGAGGGGATGGCCGCCCCAGATTTCGACCAGCGCCAGGCCGCAAACCGCGACCACCATGCCCTGAAGGATCCGGCGAAGTATCGGCAAATAGCGGTCGGCGCGCGCTTCGAGCCTCGGGTACTTCGTCCGCATTTCATCGCTCAGCTCGAAGATCGTCGCGAACGCCCGCATGAGGCCGGCCAGCGCCAGCCGCGCAAGGACGATAGCCACGACCGACAGCAGCGACGCCCGCGCGAGATAAGCGAATCCGCCCGGCACCCCCATGGCCCAGACGAGATAGACCGCTACCACATAGGCGATCACGAGCACGTGCCAGAATTCCGCGGCCTGCTTGCGCAGCCGCGCGACATTGTCGGGCGTTTCCGGCCCCCGCAGCTTGCGGCTGACGCCGCTGCGAACTTGCATGATGAAGACAACGCTCATTCCCACGATGAACAAAGCGAGAAGATTGCCCAGCGAGGAATAGACGGGATAGGACAGTCCGAGCAGCCAGCCGGTATGCAGGATGAAATAGCCGTACACGCCCGCATGCGTGAAGCGCCGCAGCCAGAGAAATCCATAGACGGCACTTTCGTCATTGAGATAAAGCAGCCGCAGGCCCGGGGCCTCGGGGGCCAGGATCGCGCGGCCTGCCGCAAGGATCACGCGTGAAAGCACGTTGGCGTTGACCAGGGTGACGACGGCCAGTCGAACCAGGAAGCTCAGATCCACCACCGCGAGGACGCCGTAAGCTGCGGCGGCGAATGCCACGATGGGAAGGATGTCGAGGATCGTCCGCACGCACAGCAGGAACACGCGCGCCAACATGCTGCTGCTGGTCCGTCCCTCGACAGAACGTCTGGGTCGCGTCAACAGACGCTTGGCAAGCCACTCAACCAGCAACGCCGCCGCCAGCACGGCGCCGATCATGGCGATCGCGCCGGACAGCCATTGAAGCGTCGCCGGATCGGACAGGCTTGCCATGGCGCGTTGCCCGAGATCGGGCAGTTGTTCCAGTTCGCCCGCGAATCCGAGGATCGATCTGGATACATCTCCAAGCGATTCGGTGGCGCCCGCCAGCCAGTCCTGGCGTGCTTCGGCGGGGCGCTCATCCTTGGCTTGCGCTTCGACGAGGCCGCGCAGACGCACGATAAACTCACCCCTGGCCTTGTCGTCGGTGAGGGTATCCAGCAGCCTTTGTAGATCCTTCGGATCGGTTGCTTTGCCTGCGGCCGATTGCGGCGACGGGGGCTGTTGTGCCGGGGAGGTTGCCGGCGCGGCGGCCGCGGCCGGTTGACTGGCGACGGGTGCAGGGGTCTGCCGATCAACGCTCTGTGCGGCGCCGTGGCCTGCCGAAGCCATCAGGAAGATCAGGGGCAGCAGCTTGAAAAATGCGCGCGACGCCATGCGGAATTCCATCTTTCGCTTTGTCGACGCCTCCGTGCGTCCAGAAGGCGACAAGGATACGACCGCGCGCACCTCGCACGCACAATCGATGTCAGGATTTGATCGGACTACAACGCGCGACCGGCCTCGACGCTGGGCTCGGACAAGTCAATGCGGGACGCGTCAAGGCTGACGCGACGGGATCAACGCAGGAAATCCGATCAATGAGTTAACAGTGTGACCGCTCGTCCGGCAAATGTCAGACACGTGGCGGAAATGTGAAGGCCGGCCAACGGAGCCGGTCCGACACCACGTTCTCATGATGTGCGCGGAATCGATCCGCGATTTGGAGCACTGGGGGAGACCGGAGTCCCTACCTCCCCGCCTTCCACGCGCTGGCGAGACCAGCAATATCCGCCGCCTCCGGCTCGCGGATCGCGGACGGCGTGCGCGAAAACCGCGGCGCCGGGGCGGGCTGCGTCACGCCGTGGCGCTCCACGAAAATCTTGCGTGCCGCCATGTGCGGATGCTTGGGCGCTTCCGCCATGGTCAGAACAGGCGCGAAGCAGATGTCGGTGCCTTCCATGATCTTGCACCAGTCCGCGCGGCTTTTGCTTTTGAACACTTTTGTCAGCTTTTCCTTCAGCGCGGGCCAGGCCTTGCGGTCCATCTGCGCGTCGAAATCGGCGTCGGTCAGATCGGCATGTTTCCGCAGCAGCGCGTAGAATTGCGGTTCGATCGATCCGATCGAGACGAAATTGCCGCAGGAACATTCATAGACGCCGTAGAAATGCGCGCCGCCATCGAGGAAATTCTGTTCGCGGCCTTCGGTCCAGCGCCCGATCGCGGTCATGTCGAAGAACATCGACATCAGCGAGGCCGCGCCGTCGCACATCGCGGCGTCCACCACCTGGCCCTTGCCGGATTTCGAGGCTTCCAGCAGGGCCGCGAGCACGCCGACCACGACATAAAGCGCGCCGCCGCCGAAATCACCGACCAGGTTGAGCGGTGGCACCGGCCGCTCCTTCGGCCCGATCGCGGCCAGCGCGCCGGTCACCGAAATGTAGTTGATGTCGTGACCGGCGGCCTGCGCCAGCGGGCCTTCCTGGCCCCATCCGGTCATGCGACCATAGACCAGCCGCGGGTTGCGCGCCTGCACCACGTCGGGCCCGAGCCCGAGCCGCTCCATCACGCCCGGCCGGAATCCCTCGATCAGCGCATCGGCATTGGCGAGCAGGTCGAGTACCTGCGCCACCGCGGCCTTATCCTTGAGGTCGAGTTCGACCACCTTCCGTCCGCGCCCGGCCACCGATTTCATGTTCTTTTTGGCGCCGACGCGGTCGAGCGTCACCACCTCCGCGCCCATGTCGGCCAGCATCATGCAGGCAAAGGGACCGGGCCCGATGCCGGCGAATTCTACGATGCGAAAGCCCGCCAGCGGGCCGGAGGTGCGGGTGGAGGAAGTTGGGGCCGGTTTATCGAGCACGTTGTTTTTCTCCCGGGAGGCATTTCTTAGTTAGTTGATTAGCTAAATTGTCCCGCCTTGGCGAGCCCATGGCAAGCGTCAATTAGCTGGAATGTGACCAAATACAGAGCGGCGCGGACTCAGTCTCGTGTCCCGGACGCGGTACAGCGCTCTTGCGGTGCACCGCAGAGCCGGGACCCACGCTTTCGAGACACAGACATGGACCCCGGCTCTGCGGCGCATCACTTCGTGCTGCGCTGCGTCCGGGGAACGAGAGCTACTACTCGCCGCGTCCTCGCAGTTTCGTGTCCCGGACGCGGCGTAGCGTTCTCCCGGCGATGCGAAGCATCGTCCGGTGCGATGCGACGCAGAGCCGGGACTCATTGACATGGACCCCGGACCACGCCGCAAAGGGCGGCGCGCTGCACAGCAGTCCGGGGAACGAGAACTACGGCGCGCGATCAACCTGCCGCGGTCACCGCGCGCTGCGCCATCACCTTGATCAGGTTGGCGCGATAGGCTGCCGATCCGTGGATATCGGCCAGCAGCCCGTCGGTGGAAATCGTGACGTTGTCGAGCGCGCCCGCCGACCAGTTCGCCTTCAGCGCGGCCTCGATGACAGGCACCCGCATTACCCCGTTCTGCGAGGCGCCGGTGGCGGCGACCCGGACGTCGCCCGCCGGGGTCCTGGCGACGAACACCCCGGTCAGGGCAAAACGGGAGGCCGGGTGCGGGAATTTGGAATAGCCCGCCTTGGCCTGAACCGGGAACGACACGGCGGTGATGATCTCGCCGTCCGCGAGCGCGGTCGCGAACAGTCCTTTGAAGAACTCGTCCGCCGGGATCGTGCGCTTGTTGGTCTTGATCGTGGCACCGAGCGCCAGCACCGCCGCCGGGTAGTCGGCCGCGGGATCGTTGTTGGCGATCGAGCCGCCAATCGTGCCGCGATATCGCACGGCCGGATCGCCGATCAGCGAGGCGAGGTAAGCCAGCGCCGGGATCGCCTTCTTCACGGTGTCGCTGGTGGCCACGTCGTAATGGATGGTTGCGGCCTTGATCATGATGCCGTCGCCGCTTGGCTCGATGCCGACCAGATCCTTGATCTTGCCGAGATCGATCACGTCGGACGGCGAGGCCAGCCGCTGCTTCATGACCGGAAGCAACGTGTGGCCGCCGGCGAGGTATTTTGAATCCGAGCCCTTGGCGAACAGCGCCGCCGCTTCATCCACGGAAGAGGGGCGATGATAGGTTGTCTCGTACATGGTGGCTGCTCCCTCTTAACCGTGAATCGCGTGCCACACCCGGTCGGGTGAGGCCGGCATCTCAAGCTTGTTGTTGCCGATGGCGTCGGTGATGGCGTTGATGACGGCGGCCGATGCGCCGATCGCACCCGCCTCGCCGCAGCCCTTGACCCCCAGCGGATTGCCCGGACATTCCGTCGTGGTGTGCGACAGCTTGAACGACGGCAGATCGTCGGCGCGCGGCATGGTGTAGTCCATGAACGACGCGGTCTGGAGCTGGCCGGAACTGTCGTAGACCGCGCCTTCCAGCAGCGCCTGGCCGATGCCCTGGGCGAGGCCGCCATGGACCTGGCCCTCGACGATCATCGGGTTGATCAGCGTGCCGAAATCGTCGGCGGCGACGAAATTGACGAACGAGGTCTTGCCGGTGCCGGCGTCGACTTCCATCTCGCAAATATAGGCGCCGGCCGGAAAGGTGAAGTTGGTGGGATCGTAGAACGCGCCCTCCTTGAGGCCGGGCTCCATGCCATCAGGCAGATTGTGCGCGGTATAGGCCGCGAGCGCCACCATCGGCAGCGCAATCGACTTGTCGGTGCCGGTGACCTTGAACTCGCCGTTCTCGATCACGATGTCGGCCTCGGACGCCTC
>JAUXWH010000311.1 GCA_030681365.1 Bradyrhizobium sp. | reverse complement strand
CATCGAGGACGGCCATTACGGCGGCAAGGGCTCCGACGCCCACAAGGCCGCGGTGACCGGCGATACCGTCGGCGATCCCTACAAGGATACGGCGGGTCCCGCCGTCAACCCGATGATCAAGATCACCAACATCGTGGCGCTCTTGCTGCTGGCGATCCTGGCGCACTGAGCGGCACGTCGCGACTGAAATGCAAAACCCCGCGGCGTGAGCCGCGGGGTTTTTCTTGGGTGTCATTTGGTAGTGCCTCATGGTGAGGAGCCGCGCATCTTCGCGGCGTCTCGAACCATCTGGCACATCGCCTGCTGCCATCCTTCGAGACGCCGCGCGAAGCGCGGCGGCTCCTCAGGATGAGGTCAGCCGGCGTCCATCTGCAGGCCTTCCTGCTTGATGATGGCGCCGAACTTGGCGGTCTCCGCAGCGATGAAATCGGAATATTGCTGCGGCGTGCCGTAGTCGGGGCGGGCGCCGATCTTGGCCAGGTTTTCCTTGATGTCCTCGCGCTCCAGGAACACCTTGATTTCCTTGTTGAGCGCGTCGACCACCGGCGCGGGCGCGCTCTTCGGCAGGAAAATGCCGAACCAGGACGACACGTCGAACTTGGCCAGTTCCGGCGCACCCTCGCGTACGGTCGGAATATTGGTCGCCAGCGGGGTGCGCTCCGGCGTGGTCACCGCCAGCGCGTTGAGCTTGCCGTCCAGCACCTGCGGCAGCGTCGGATAAAGGTTGTCGGACAGGATCTGAATGTCGCCGCCGAGGGCTGCCTGCAGCGCCGGACCGGCGCCGCGGAACGGCACATGCACCACCTTCAATCCCGTGAGCTGCAGCAGCCAGGCCATCGTGAGGTGAGGGCTCTGCCCGATGCCGGACGAGCCGTAGGTCAGCTTGTCCGGGTTGGCCTTGATGTAGGCGACCATCTCGGGGATCGACTTGATCGGCACCGACGGATGCGCGGAGATGATGTTCGGAATCCGGATCAGGTTGCTGACCGGCTGCAACTCGTCGGGCTTGTACTTCATGTTCCGGAAGATGCTGTAGGCGATCGCATTGGGGCCGGGATTGCCGACCAGGATGGTGTGTCCGTCGCCCTTCTGGCGGACAACCTCCGCTGTGCCGATGGTGCCGCCGCCGCCGGAGCGATTTTCCACGACCGCGGATTGGCCCCATGCCTTCTGCAGATGTGCCGCCAGCAACCGGCCCATCACATCGGTGGTGCCGCCGGGGGCGGCCGGCACGATCAGGCGGACGGTTTCGGTCGGGCGCCAGTCGGCGCCGAGGCTCGCGCGCGGCAGGATGGCAGCCGCGGAGATCGCTGCGGCCCCGGTAAGCACGCGGCGGCGGGAAATCAGTTTGGTCACTTTTCGCTCCTTGTTGGGATTCTTGTTGGCAGGGAAGGCATAGGAAAAGCGTCAGCGGTCGGCAAGCCGACGACGCTGCGCAGGCGTAGAGCCGTCCGCCTTTTGACGCGATTTCGTTACGAACTGGTGTTCAATCTGCATCCAGTGCAGAGCAGACCTTCAGCTCGTCTTAGTTGAAGCTGAGCAGCTTGAACAGCGGCGTCAAATAGCTGAGCTCCTGTCCGGAGGTCGGCGTGGTGCGGCTGATGAAGTCGAAGATCTTGCCGTCCTGCAGTCCGTAATTGGCCAGCCGCTGCACCTGGCGATTGCGGTCGAAATAGACCGCGATCACGCGCTGGTCGATCACCTGCTGGTTCATGAACGCGACCTTGCGTTCGGAACGCTGCGAAATGTAGTAGAACACCTCGCCGTTCAGGGTGGCGACCGTGGACGGCGTGCCCATCACGATCAGCACCTGGTCCTGGCTGGCGCCGATCGGGATTTGCTCGAGCGCGCCCGGCGGCAGGATATAGCCCTTCTGGAACTGTTCGCCGGTGCAGGCGCCGAGCGCCGCGCACACCAGGGCGATCGTGGCGATGGCCCGCATGCCGCGCCAGCGCGCGGCGAGGCCGCGCGGAGCGCGCGCGCGGGAGGCTGTCTGGCTCAATTCAGTCATTCAGAAATGATCCCGTCCCCTTGCATCGCGCGAGGCGTTGACGTACCGGGCAGCACGCCGGATTGCAACATGCGCGGGCTCCAATGGGCAAACCTTTGGGGCTCGCTTGCGGAACCCACAATGCTTTGGCCGTTCAATCACTTCAGGAAACCCCGGATGCCCTCGCCGGGCACCATTGAGACCATCTATGGCATGATCGTGACGCAAGCGCGAGAACCGCTGTTTTATCGGAACTTGGGCGTGCTGGACACGGTTAACGGCCGTTTTGATCTGCTGGTCCTGCATTTGTGGATGGTATTGCAGCGGATGAAGTCGATGGAGGCCGGCGCGGACCTGTCCCAGGCGCTGTTCGATCGCTTCTGCGAGGACATGGACGCCAATTTGCGCGAAATGGGGGTCGGCGACACCACCGTCCCGAAGCGCATGCGGGCCTTCGGGGAGGCGTTCTACGGCCGTGTGGCGGCCTACGATCTCGCCTTGAGTGCGGGCCGTGAGCCGCTGGCGTTGGCCTTGTGCAAGAACATCCTGAACGGCGAGCAGCTCGACAAGGGCCGTCGGTTGGCCGTCTATGCCGAGGCGGCGCTTGCGGACCTCGGGGCACTGGACGACGCGGCATTGCTGGGCGGATCGTGGAAATTCCCTTCGCCAGCGCAGACAGGCGTTTAAGCCATGAACAGCAACCGATGAACAGAACCGCCAACATGACCGAAAAACCCGATCCCTGGCGCATTCCCGTCGCCGTGGCGCAGATCCCCGACACCGGACTGCATCGCGATCTCGAAGCCGACAAGGCGGTGCGCGAGGCCATCGCCGAGGTCGGCGGCCTGCGCGAAGTTCTCGCCGCCAGCGCATCGCTCGACGTCACCCCGATGAGCGGTGGCCGCTTCCACGTCGAGGGCAGGGTCCGGGCGCGGATCGGGCAAACCTGCGTGGTGACGCTCGATCCGATCGAGAACGCGATCGACGAGCCGATCGACCTGATCTTCGCTCCGCCGGAGCAAATTCCTGAAATGGCCGATCTGGTCGAGGAGGCCGCCGAGAGCGAGGTGGAAATTCCGGATCCGCCGGAGCCGATCGAAAATGGCGTGATCGATCTCGGCCGGATCGCGACCGATGCGCTGTATCTCGCGGTCGACCCCTATCCGCGCAAGCCGGATGCGGTGTTCGAGCCGCCTGACGTGCCTGAGGATCCCGAGGATCATCCGTTTGCCGCGCTCAAGGCGCTGCAACTCGACGCCAAACCGCCCGGCCCGAAGAAGCCGGGAAAGGCTTAGAGCGAGCTTTAAGCCAGCGCCGAAGACGCACTGAGGCGTGGCTGAATCGGCTTCAACTTCGCATTCCCGTCGATGCGGATCGGGCAACGGTGCAGGATTATCGCTTAATGCGTTGAATTGGCTTGTATTATCGCTATTGTCCGATTCTGCCCTGGTTCAACCGGTTCCGCAAAAGGTGGAGGACAAGAGGTTGTGTCGGGCAGGGGACACGGTATTGTCCCGGCCCGGCCGGGGCGCAATAGCGCTTCGCCGATCGCCGCCGTCAGTGGCGATTTCCAGTCCGCGGCCGAGTGCATCAAGACCGCAGCACAAGATCAGGTTTCCAGGTTTTCATGCCGAAAAAGGTTCGAATCGCGCTTGACGCCATGGGTGGCGATTTCGGTCCATCGGTCGTCATTCCCGGGGCCGCTGTCGCGTTGACCCGACATCCCGACAGCGAATTCCTGCTGTTCGGCGATCGGACGCTGATCGACCCTGAGCTCGAAAAACTTCCGGCGCTGAAGGCGGTGTCGCGCGTCATCCATACCGACGTTGCCGTCAGCATGCACGACAAGCCGAGCGTGGCGCTGCGCCGCGGTCGCAAGACCTCGTCGATGTGGCTGGCCATCGACGCCGTCAAGAAAGGCGAGGCCGATGTCGCGGTTTCCGCCGGCAACACCGGCGCGCTGGCGGCGATGGCGAGGTTCTGCCTGCGCATGTTGCCCGGTATCGACCGGCCGGCGCTGGCGGCGATATGGCCCACGGCGCGCGGCGATTCGGTCGTCCTCGATCTCGGCGCCACCATCGGCGGCGATGCCCATCATCTCGTGGCGCTGGCGGTGATGGGCAGCGCACTGGCGAGCGTGGTGTTCGGTCTGGAACGTCCGACGGTCGGATTGCTCAATATCGGTGTTGAGGAAATCAAGGGCCGCGAGGAGATTCGCGAGGCGGCGGAACTGCTGCGCGCGATGAACCTGCCGCAACTGGAATATATCGGCTTCGTCGAGGGCGACGGCATCGGCAGGGGCGCCGCCGACGTCATCGTCGCCGAGGGCTTCAGCGGCAACATCGCCCTGAAGGCGGCCGAGGGCACGGCGCGCCAAATCACCGAATTCCTGCGCAACGCCATATCGAGCAGCTGGCGGGCGAAGATCGGCTATTTGTTCGCCAAGAACGCCTTCAAGGCGTTGCGCGACAAGCTCGACCCCTCGAAATCCAACGGCAGCGTGGTGCTCGGCCTCAACGGTATCGTGGTCAAGAGCCATGGCGGCACCGACGCCGAAGGCTTTGCCTATGCCGTCGATGTTGGCTATGAGATGGCCCGCTACGACCTGAT
>JAUXWH010000295.1 GCA_030681365.1 Bradyrhizobium sp. | reverse complement strand
GAAGCCCGGCATCAGAAATCCGGTCTTGCGCTTCACCGTTGGATCGGGCGTCGAAAAATACGGCAGATACGCCATCGGAACGCCGAAGAATTCCAGCTGCGCGTTTTCGAAGTACAGCATCTTCTCGGTCTGGTCGTGAATGATGCGCGCGCCCTTGACCTGCCATAGCGGCGGCTTCTTCGGGTCGTCCTTGCACGGCGCGCAGGCGGTATAAACGCCGTTCTCGAAAACCGTGTGGTTGCCGCTGGAGCGGTCCATCCGTGTCGCCGCCATTCGGGTGGCGTCGGCGGTGTCGACGCGCAGCGAATCGACGAAACCGTCGCGGTAGTCGTCGCTCAGATCCATGACGTTGGCGTAGGTGATCTTGCCTTCCGCATCGGTCATGCGGATGTTGCCCTCGGCATGAAGCCGCTTGGTCTTCTGATCGTAGATGACCTTGTCGGCCTCGACGCTGGTGCCGTTGAAGAACATCTGCACGTTGCCGACCGCCGACACCCGCTGATTGTTGTAGTCGTAATTGACCTCGACCGCCTGGACGAGCATCTGTCCGTCATTGGCGGAGGGAGGCGGTGCCGGCCGGGGCGGGCGCGGATTATAGGTGAAACCCTGCGCGGACGCCGGCGCCGTGGTCGCGATGTCGAGCGCGGCGGCCAGAATCAGCCCGGCCGCCAGCGCCAGAACCGGGGCGCCGGTTGCGGCCAACCGACTCCATTGGCGGCGCACGAACGTGCGCCGCTGGAACGCGGACGACCTTCCCTGGCGGGCGGCGACAACGGCCACTACCCGTCCTCCTGGTACAGCAAGGCCAAAAAGCCGGTGAGGCCGCCCACAGACACAGGCAGCCACGCCGCAGCGATCGGATGCATCAACTCAGCCTTGCTCAAATCCTCGGTTACTTTCGACAGAACGTAGAGCAGAAAGCCTGCTCCCACGCCACTCAAAACCATCTTTTGAACCCCGCCAAAACGGAAGAAGCGCAGGCTCACCGAGGCCGCCAGCATGACCATGGCAGCCAGCAAAAACGGCTGTGCAATGAGCTTATGGTACTGCAACCGGTACCCGGCGGTCGCAAATCCCGAACTTTCCGAGGATCGGATATAGCCGGGCAGTTGCCAAAAAGACACCGTTTCGGGGGTGGAAAAACTGTTGCGGACCTGGGCGGGGGTCAGGCTGGTGGCGATGAAGAAGCTGTCCTGATCAACCGGCGGGGCGTCGAGGGAGAATCGGCGCGCCGATTTGAAGGCCCAGCGGCCTTCCTCGAGGGCCGCCTCGCGCGCCTCGATACGTTCCTTGAACTGGTGGTCGTTGTCGAACCTGAACACCGTGAGGCCGGTGAGCCGGACGCCCTGCTGCTCGCTGCGCGCGGCGTTGATGATCCACTGGCCATCGCTGGCGACCTGGTTGAGCCAGAAGCCGGAAGCATCCTGGATACCGCCGCCGGGCGCGTTGCCGAACAGCTCCGCCTCCATGCGCTTGGATAATTCGCGCAAATTGGCGGACATCGGGTTGTAGGCGACGGTTGCCAGAAACCCGAGCACGATCGAGCTAGCCAGCGCCGGCGCAATGAACTGCCAGGCGGAAACGCCGGCGGCGCGCGCCACCACGAGTTCCAGCCGCCGCGACAGCGCCAGATAGCAGGTCATCGCTCCGATCAGGACGCAGAACGGCATCATTTTTTCGAGCAGTTGCGGCACGCGGTAAATTGACGTTTTCGCCACGGTGATGGCGGAAACCGAAGCCAGCCCCGATGTCTTGCGGACCATCTCGATGTAGTCGACCAGCACCAGCAGGAGAAAGATGCTCGCGAACACGCCCACCGCCGAGATGAGGAAGCGGCCGGCAAAATATCGCCCGAGCGTGTTGGTCATCATGCTCATGCTGAGGCCGGCCGTCCGAACAGCCGCAGGATACGTTCGTTCGACCTGTTGATGGCCTCGATCAGCGCCGCGGGCGGCTCCACCACAATTCCGCTCAGGATCATCATCAGCCCGCCGCCGATCGCGGCTATCAGCATCAGATACTGAAAGACGGCTGCGAGCGGCGAGCGCACCGTCATGACGGAGCAGGCGAATCCCGCCATGCGCAGCCCGAACACGGCGACAATCGAACCGCCGATCGAAAAATTGCGGCTCTGGCGCGTGGTGCGAGGCGTTCCCAGGAACGCGAAGGTCAGCACCGCGAAGGCGAAGGGATAGATCGGCGCCATGAAACGGTCGTGCAATTCGGCGCGGAACTGGCCGGGCAATTGCTGGTAAACCGGATCCTCGTAGGAGGGCCTCAGCAATTCCCAGATGTAGCGTTCGCGAATTCCCAGCGTAACGTCGCGGCCGTGATTGGAGAATTTCGACATGTCGAAGGCGTAGCGGCCGAATGCCACCAGCGCCGGGTCGCGCTTGCCGATTTCGAAACGCTGCAGATTGCCGTCTTCGAGCACCAGATACGAACCCCTTTCGTTGCGCAGGATCGTACCGTGGTCGGCAATGATGGTGACGCGTTCCTTGGGATCGCGGCGATCGTCGACAAAGATGCCGGCGAGCACGCCGCCGGGCTGACGCTCGCGGATGCGGATGGTCAGGTTCTGATCCAGCGAGGCAAAGCGGCCGGGCTGCAGAATGTTGGTGAGCACGTCAGCGGTGATCTCGGCGTCCCACTGCTTGATACGGCGCATCCCGTCGGGCGCCAGATAGGAAGCAATGAAGGCAACCATGATCGACACCACACAGGTGGCGTAGAAAAACGGCCGGAACAGCCTGAACGGCGAGAAGCCCGCAGCGTTCATCACGATGATCTCGGAGTCGGTCGCGAGCTTGGTGAGGGTGTGCGAGATCGCGATCATCAGCGCGATCGGCGCAATGATCAGCACCAGCGCCGGGATGACGAGGCTGGTGATGCCGAGAAAGGTGACGATGGTCTGGCCCTGGCTCGTCATCAGGTCGATGCCGCGCAACGCCTGCGTAATC
>JAUXWH010000173.1 GCA_030681365.1 Bradyrhizobium sp. | reverse complement strand
TGCGCAGCACTTCGAGCCCGGCGATCTTGCCGGCGTCCTTGGTGGCCTGCCGTTGCGCGTCGTTGAAATAGGCGGGAACGGTGATGACGGCCTGATCGACCTTCGAGCCGAGATGGGCTTCCGCGGTCTCTTTCATCTTCTGCAGAATGAAAGCCGAGACCTGCGAGGGCGAATAGGTCTTGCCGTCGGCTTCGACCCAGGCGTCACCGTTGGATGCCTTGACGATCTTGTAGGGAACGAGCTTCTTGTCCTTCTCGACCATCGGGTCGTCGTAGCGGCGGCCGACGAGGCGCTTGACCGCGAAGATGGTACGCTCGGGATTGGTCACCGCCTGGCGCTTGGCGGGCTGTCCGACGAGGCGTTCGCCATCATCGCTGAAGGCGACGATCGACGGGGTGGTTCGCATGCCCTCGGCGTTCTCGATGACTTTCGCGGACTTGCCATCCATTACGGCGACGCACGAATTCGTGGTGCCGAGATCGATCCCAATGACCTTTCCCATGGTCCTCATTCCTTCTTTTTGCGGCAGGTTGGCTGGGCCCTGACGGCACACCAATCCAAACCCCCAAACGATCAATTACTCGCGATATTGCGACGATGAGCCTCATATAGGAGGGGGGGTGGGGCCTGCAAGGACCGGACGCAACCTTAGCCCGCGAAAACCCCGGGCTTTGGATGATAGTGTCTCCCGCCAAGGCAGGCCGGCCGGCCCGAGACCGCGCGGCCGGACCAGCCGCCGGGCCGCGAGGCCCCGGGGCGGAAAAGGCGGATCTCGGCCGCCGGCCGGGAACGGAATCGCGGTCCTCCCTGTTGCCGGACCGCCAAAACCGCTAAAAGCGGGACACGTAAGGCCCCGGCAAAGGGTCGCACCGGCCGACCATTGAACGGCCTCAATGCAAACCCAGTAGACCTTTCATGATGCTCATCCGATCGATCCTCACGGTTGCCCTGCTGATATCGGCCTTGAACCCCGCGCTTGCCGCCGACCCGGTTTTTCCGCCGGGCATCCGGGTCGGCATTACGCCGCTGGTCGGGCTCAACCGCGCCAAAACCTTCGTCGGATTCGAGACGCAGGATCAGGGCGTCAAGGTATTGATGACGGAGCTTCCGGCCGACGCCTACACCGAGGTCATGAACGCCTTCAAGAACAATCCGGCGGGCGCCGGCGGCGTCAAGCCGGAGAGCATCGAGACCGCAGCCGGCCTTGCCTACTACACCATCGAAACCGGCAAGGATGGCGCGACCAATGTGCGGCGCTATTCGATGATCCTGCCCGGCGGCGCCTTCTCGGGCTATATCGCCGTGCAGGTCCCGGAAAACGCCTCCAAAATCTATACCGACGACGCCGTCAGGCAGATGTTTGCCTCGGCGACCGTCCGCAAGGAAGTTCCGGTCGAGGAGCAGCTGGCCCAGATGCCCTTCAAGGTCAGCGAATTAAGCGGTTTCAAGAACGTCCGCACGCTGGCGGCGGGCGGGGCGATCGTGCTCGCCGACGGCGACGAGACCAAGGGGTTCGAGGCCGCCCCCTTCATGGTGGTCGGCATTGTCGGGGCGACGCCGACCCAGCCCGAGGATCGCGGACGCTTCGCCCAGCAGGCCGCGACCACCATTCCCGGCATACGCGAGGCCAGGATCACGATGTCGGAGCCGCTTCGCATCGACGGCACGCCCGGCTATGAAACCCGCATCGACGCGGTGAGCGGCAAGGACAATACCCCCGTCACCGTGGTGCAGTGGCTGCGTTTCGGCGGCCAGAGTTCGTTGCGCATCATCGGCAGCGCGCCGCGCGAGGAATGGACCAAGGCATTTCCGCGCTTCCGCGCCGTGCGCGACGGCATCGAGCCGCGTTAAGGGTCAGCGCACTCTGCTCAAGATATCGATGCCATTGACGGTTTCCGCCAGTTGATAATCGCTGAGCAGGCTGGAAATTTCGGGATGCGCTCGCAGCCATGCGCTCCCCTCGCCGGTCAGATTGTCCACCGGCACCACGCTCGGCCCGGTCCGACGGATGTCTTCGATCAGCATCGCGCGTTCGCGCGCGGCATAGCCATCCAGCGCCTGATCAATCTGCGGTCCGGTCATGCCGTATTGCCGCATATGTTTCAAATAGGCCTGCACCCACAGCCCCTGCTGTCGTGAGACCCAGGTGCCCTCAAGGGCCCGTACCAGCGGGTGTCCGAGCCCCGGCTCCGCGGTGATCGCCAGAATGGTTGGGTGCGGCCCCAGCCGCGCTACCGCGGCCTGGAGCGGCCGTGCGTCGAATGCAACATCGAACCACAGCATGGAGCGGGCGAACAGGACCGCAAACAGGGCAATCGCTCCGGCGCGGCATGCGCGATCAAGCGCGCGTCGGGGGGCGGCCGACACCACCGCATGGCCGAGCGCGAGCAGCCCAAGCGCAAGCATCGGATACGAATGATACGGCCATCCCTTTCGCTGCAGGAAGAATACGGCAGCAAATCCCAGCGAGGTCGCAAGCAACAGCAGGCACGCCGCATCGCTTCTGTCGTGGCGCTTCAGCACCATCGTTGCCAGGACCGCTGCGGCCCAGATCATCAGTGCAGGCTTTTCCGCCAGGTCCTGAAACGAGAGGCCGACGGGAAGATCGACATCGCGGACCACGGGCCCGACCACGGTGAAGAACTCCGGAAAGAACGCGACAACGCTTGCCGCATAGAGTACGCAGATCGCTGCGGCAGTCAGGTTTTCCGGCGCAAACACCGCCTTCCACGATCGCGCGTGGACGGCGAGACAGCTGACGGCACAGACTATCGCGATTGCGAAATGCGGCTTGAACGAAGCGGCGAGACCGGCTCCGCAACCTGCGACAACAGCCATCCAGCCCGACGGGGATTCACCGTTCATGCGCACGGCCAGGACTGCGAGCAGCGGCAACAGTTCGACGACGGCGATGTGCTCGCGCTGGCCGAATGCCTGCATGGGCAGGATCGCGAATACGGCAAATGCAAGCGGCGCCAGCAGCCAGCCGTTCGCGCCTGCAAGAACTGATGAGTTCTTCAGGATACGCGCGACGATCGCGAGCGATGCAAGTATCGCGGCAAACATCAAGCCGTCGACCACGGCTTCCGCCGGCAACCCGAGCGCGCGCGATGACGATTGCCGGCAGATAGACCAGGACCGCCATCGGCGGATTGGTCTCGAACACGTCCACATACAAACGTTGACCGCCGAGAACCCGTTCGCCGACGGTCAGCAGCCAGCTCACATCGGTATTCGCAGCCAGGACCTGTCGCAGCATGATGGCAACCGCAAACAGGATGGCGATCAAAACCCAGGGCAGCAGCGCGGGCACGGCCACCCGGTCCACCTTGCGGTGCGTCAGGCGCGGCCCTGCCCCGATATGCATGGTCATGATGGCGTCCGGCAACGATATCGCCGAGCGTTAGGAGGCCACCGTTAAGAAGCTGTTTCTCGTCACCCCAGCTGCACGGGATTTGCGCCCGCGGCGGCGCCTATACCCGCTTTACGCGTCCCGGATGAGATGGTTTGCTGGCGGCACCGTATCTTGCAGGGAAATGCAGCATGCTGGACCGAACGCAAATTCCCGCGGGCTCGATCAAACCCGACGCGGACTCGGCGCTGCTGGTGATCGATGTCCAGAACAGCTTCCTGCCCGGCGGCAGCCTCGCCGTCAAAGACGGCGACCGGGTCGTTCCCGTGATCAATCGCATCGCCAGGGGTTTTGCCAATGTCGTGCTGACGCAGGACTGGCACACCGCGGACCACGTCTCGTTCGCTGCCAGCCACGACGGCAAAAAGCCCTTCGAGACCGTCGACCTCGAATACGGCAAGCAGGTGCTGTGGCCCGATCACTGCGTGCAGGGCACCGAAGGCGCGGACCTTTCGAAGGAACTCGCGATTCCGCAGGCCGCGCTGATCATCCGCAAGGGATTCCGCAAGGAAATCGACAGCTACTCCGCCTTCACCGAGGCCGACGGCAAGACCACGACCGGGCTCGCCGCCTACCTGAAGGCGCGCGAGGTGAAGCGCCTGTTCCTGGCCGGGCTGGCCACCGATTTCTGCGTCGCGTGGAGCGCGCTGGATGCGCGCAAGGCCGGATTCGAAACTTGCGTGATCGAAGACGCCTGCCGCGGCATCGACACCCAGGGCTCGCTGGCAACGGCTTGGGCAGACATGACAAAGGCCGGCGTCAAGCGGATTCAGTCCGGCGATATCGTAGTCTAGAAAGCAGCATGTCGGATCCCGCCGCCCCAGTTGCGTTCGAGATGGTCCGCCGTCCGCCTTCGCAGCGGACCGTCGGCCTGATCTCGGGAATCTCGGGTTATCGCGAGCTGGCGCGTGGTCGGTTTTCCCAGCGCGAGGCCGCACCGCTGGCGATACCGCTGATCATCAGTTTCGGCACGCCGTTCACCATCGCGCTCGGCCGTGAACCGGATGCGGCCGACCGTCATGGCAGCTTCGCCGCGGGACTATATGCCGGCGCCGTGTACATCGAGTCCGACGGCGGCGCCGAATGTGTGCAGGTAGATTTCACGCCGCTCGGCGCCTTCAGGTTTTTCGGCGGCGCCGTCGCCGACCTCGCCGCGCGCATGATCGGCATCGATGACGTGCTCGGCGGCGAAGGCGCACGGCTGCGCGAGCGCCTCGGTGCCACAGATGGCTGGCAGCGCCGCTTCGATATCGTCGAGGATTTTGTCGCGCATCGCGCCAACCACGAGCCTTCGCCGGAGGTGGAATTCGCCTGGCGCCAATTGGCCCGCAGCGGTGGTAGCATCCGGATCGCCACTTTGGCGGAGGAGATCGGCTGGAGCCGCAAGCACCTGGTCGATCGCTTTCGTTTCCAGTTCGGTCTGGGACCCAAATCGATTGCGCGAATGATGCGCTTCCATCGCGCCTGCCGGCTGGCGCGAGCCGGGACGCCGTCCGGCTGGGCCGGAATCGCGGCGGACGGCGGCTTTGCCGATCAGGCACATCTCATTCGCGAATTCACCGCGCTGGCCGGCGAACCGCCGACGGCCTGGGCGCGGCGCCTGGCGCTGACCGACAGCCGGCTGACGCGCCTGCAAACCGCGTTTTCCGAGGGGTAACAAATCTTCAAGCGGACGACATCAGGCTCGTCGCATCATCGCGTGGTCAGCAAACCTAGCAGGAGCTTCCCGTGACAGACATCAACACCATCGAAGCGCCACGCATCTATCCCACGCTCCGCTGCAAGGACGCCGAAGCGATGATGCGCTGGTTGAAGGACGTCATTGGTTTCACCGAATACGTCGTCTACCGTAGCGACGACGGCGAGGTGCAGCATGCCGAACTGGCTTACGGCTCCTCGATCCTGATGCTGGGCCAGAGCCGCGACGACGAATATGGCCGGCTGGTCGGCGACATCGGCGGCCGCCGAACCGATTCGCTCTACGTCGCCGTCACCGATCCGGACGCGCTGCACGCCAGGGTCAAGGCCTCCGGCGCGAAAATCGAGATGGAGCTGCACGACACCGACTACGGCAGCCGCGATTTCGCTTGCCGCGATCCGGAAGGCAATCTCTGGAGTTTTGGCACCTACTGGCCGAAGGCGAGCGAGAAACCGCAGGCGGGATAGACTGAGCAGGCCGCAATCCCACACTCGTCATGCCCGGGCATCCATGTCTTGGCGACGCCCACGGAAGGAAGACGTGGATGGCCGGGTCAAGCCCGGCCATGGCGAAAATAGAAGCTCAACTCGTAATGTCGGCGCTCGGCGCCGCCTTCGCGCCGCCCTTGGAGACCGCGACCAGCGCCGGGCGCAGCACGCGCTCGCCGATGGTGTAGCCGGCCTGCACCACCTGCACCACGGTTCCCGGCGGCACCGTGGGATCGGGGACCTCGTACATCGCCTGCTGGAAGTTCGGATCGAACTTCTCGCCGGCCGGATCGAATTTCTTGACGCCGTTCTTCTCCAGCGTGTTGAGCAGCGAGCGTTCGGTCAGCTCGACACCCTCGATCAGCGACTTCAGGCCGGGATCGGCGTTGGCCTTGGCTTCGGCCGGAACCGCATCGAGCGCGCGCTGCAGGTTGTCGGCGATATCGAGCACATCGCGCGCGAAACCGGTGATGCCATAGGCTCGCGCGTCGGCGACTTCCTTCGCGGTGCGCTTGCGCAGGTTTTCCATTTCCGCCAGCGTGCGCAGCATCTTGTCGCGGGTTTCGGCGAGTTCCCTGGTCAGGGCTTCAACCGAGCCTTCCTCGGGATCGTCGGGCATGATGTATGGTTTGGAAACCACGGGCTCGGCGGCCTTGGCCGGATCGGCCGGATAGTCCTTCTGCCCGTTGGGATCAGTCATGGCTTGCCTTCTCGAAAAATCGCCTGGAACGAGGTCAATGGGGGATTTGCTGGCCCGGATATCGTGCTTTAGGCGGGGAAAATCAAGCGCGACATAGGGTTTTCGAGCGAAGTGGGTACCGGTTCGCGTGAAGAAAACACGTCAAAAGACAACTTGTTTCGGCCGGATCAGCCGCCCAGCAACCGGCTGACGATGCGCGCCGCATAGTCCACCGTCGGGATCACGCGGGCATAGTTGAGCCGGGTCGGGCCGATCACGCCGAGCACGCCGACGATATGCCCCGCTGCGTCGCTGTAGGGCGCGATGATGGTGGACGACCCGGACAGCGAAAACAGCTTGTTCTCCGAGCCGATGAAGATCCGCACGCCTTCGGCGCGTTCGGCGCGGCCCAACAGGTCGATCACGCCGCGCTTGGTCTCGAGATCGTCGAACAGCGACTTCACCCGCTCCAGATCCTCCAGCGCGTGCAGGTCTTCCAGCAGGTTGGCATGACCGCGCACGATCAGCTGGCGGTCGTCGCTGGTGCCGCCCGACCAGCTCGCGATACCCGCCGATATCACCTTCTGCGTCAGCTGATCGAGTTCGGTCCGACTTTCCGTCAGCGCGGTTTCCAGCTCCAGCCGCGCTTCGGCCAGCGTCCGCCCCCTGATCCGCGCATTGAGAAAATTGGTGGCTTCGGTCAGCGCCGAGGAGGGAACGCCCGGCGGCAGCGTCAGCACGCGGTTCTCGACCTGGCCGTCCTCGCCGACCAGCACCACCAGCGCCCGCTCCGGCTCCAGCCGCACGAATTCGATGTGCTTCAGCCGCGAATTGGATTTGGCGGTCAGCACCACGGCCGCGGCCCGGGTCAGGCCGGACAGCCGGGTCAGGGCCTCGCCCAGCGCCGCCTCGACCGATTGCGCCTTGCCGACCGAGGCCAGCTGGTTCTGGATCGATTCCCGCTCCGGCTCGGTGAGGTCGCCGACCTGCATCAAGGCATCGACGAAGAACCGCAGGCCGAGTTCGGTCGGCAGCCGGCCGGCCGAGGTATGCGGCGCATAGATCAGGCCGAGCTGCTCGAGATCCGACATCACGTTGCGCACCGAGGCCGGCGACAGCGGCATCGC
>JAUXWH010000267.1 GCA_030681365.1 Bradyrhizobium sp. | reverse complement strand
GCTAGGAGCCTGCGCCGTAGAAATCGACCAGATTCTGGTGTAAACTGGGCGGTATGAGCACAACATACCGCCCGTACCATCCCGATCAGCCGTTCCTGCTTCCTGCGGATCCGCGGGAGTGGCTGTCCGAAGATCACCTGGCTTACTTCATTGCGGACACGGTGGATGCGCTGGATCTGCGCGCGTTCTACGCTCCGTATGAGGGAGACGGCCGCCGCAAGCAGCCGTACGAGCCGGCGATGATGATCAAGGTTCTTCTGTACGCCTATTCGACGGGGATCTTTTCCTCGCGCCAGATAGCCGGGAAGCTGCAGGAGGATGTGGCGTTCCGCGTGCTGTCGGCCGGCAACTTCCCAGCCCACCGTACGATCTGCGAGTTCCGGCGCCGCCACCTGGCGGACTTCGAGAAGGTGTTCGTGCAGGTGCTTCGGATCGCCGACGAAGTCGGCCTGGTGAAGCTGGGGATCGTGGCGATCGACGGCTCGAAGATCAAGGCTGATGCGAGCAAGCACAAGGCGATGAGCTACGGCCGGATGTGTGAGGCGGAGAAGCAGTTGAAGCATGAGATCCGGTTGTTGACCCGTCGGGCCCAGGACGAGGATGCACGTGAAGACGGCCTGTACGGTCGGGACAGCGCGGGCGTAGATATACCGGCGGAGCTCAGCCGCCGCGAGTCGCGGTTGGCGACGATCAAGGCGGCGAAAGAGCGCTTGGAAGCCCGGCAGCGGGAGGAAGACCGCGCCAACGGTCGCAGCGAAGACGATGACCAGAAGCCGTCGGGCGGCCCGGGGCGGCCGTTCAAGCGCAAGTTCGGCGAACCGGCGGAGAAGGCTCAGGACAACTTCACGGATCCCGAGAGCCGGATCATGAAGACCTCGAGCGGGTTCGATCAGTGCTACAACGGGCAGATCGCCGTGGATGCCGAGGCTGGGCTGATCGTAGCGACGGGCGTGACGCAGTGTGCGGCGGACAGCGGTCAGCTGCGGCCGATGTTGGATTGCGTGCGACGCAACCTGAAGCGGAATCCCCGGCACGCGCTGGTCGACGCCGGCTACAACAGTGAAGCAAACGTGCGGTCGCTGCATCGGCGCGGAATCGATGGTTATGTGGCGCAGGGTCGCGGTGAAGGTGATCCGGATCGGGCGCCGGCGAGCAAGTGGTTGCGTGGGATGGCGCGGAAGCTGAAGACGAAGCGCGGTGCGACAATGTACCGGAAGCGGAAGCACATCGCCGAACCTCCGTTCGGGTGGATCAAATCAGTACTGGGGTTCCGTCAGTTCAGCGTTCGCGGTGTGGCGAAGGTGACCGGTGAATGGTCACTGGTCTGTCTGGCGATAAACCTGCGGCGGCTGAACGGGCTGATGGCGTGGGCAACGTGAGCCGCGGGGCGGCTGGCCGTCCCATGCCCGGCACCACCTGCCGCAAAGTTGGGCCCTGCGGGCCGCAATCTGGATCCTGAAGCTAGAAAAGACATCCGGCGCCAGCATCAAGTGCCGCCGGCGCC
>JAUXWH010000260.1 GCA_030681365.1 Bradyrhizobium sp. | reverse complement strand
TTCATCGACCACAGCCAGATGCATTTTCTGGAGAGCATGATGTGGAACAAGGGCTATCTCTCCGCCGACCAGATGGCAGGCTCTTTCCAGCTCCTGCGCAGCAACGACCTGGTCTGGTCGCGGCTCGTGCACGATTACATGATGGGCGAGCGGACGCCGATGACCGACCTGATGGCGTGGAACGCGGACTCCACCCGCATGCCCTACAAGATGCATGCGGAGTATCTGCAGCGGCTCTATCTCGACAACGAGCTCGCGGCCGGTCGCTTCATGGTCGACGGACGGACGGTCGCGCTGCAGAACATTCGCGCGCCGATGTTCGTCGTCGGAACCGAGCGCGATCATGTCGCGCCGTGGCGGTCGGTCTACAAGATCCACTATCACACCGATACCGACGTCACCTTCGTGCTCACGAGCGGCGGGCACAACGCCGGCATCGTCAGCGAGCCCGGCCACCGGCACCGTCATTTTCGCATCGCTTTCAAGCGGAACGCCGATACTTGTCTCGCCCCGGACGAATGGGCCGCGGCGGCCGCGTCGAAAGACGGATCCTGGTGGGTGGATTGGGCCGATTGGCTCGCCGGTCATTCCGCGCCGGAGCGCGTATCGCCGCCTGCCATGGGCGCCCGCGAAAAGGGTTATGTGCCGGCCGAGGATGCTCCAGGCACCTACGTCTTCCAGCGGTGACGCCGATATGGCTCTGAAGGAAGCCGTGGTTTAGAGCGTAAATCGTCCGCCCGGTGGCCGTGGTCAAGACCGTAGCGGCAGTGTATCAGGAACGGCAGTTTCACTGTCGAACCACGGAAAGCAGCTTGCCCCAGAACCCGGCCATCAAACCCTTCATCGAAGTTCTTTCAGGCCGCAGGCAGCCGGTTCCGCCCGTATGGATGATGCGGCAGGCCGGCCGCTACCTGCCCGAATACCGCGAATTGCGCGCCAGGGCCGGCGGATTTCTCGATCTGTGCTTCACGCCGGATTATGCCGCCGAGGTGACGCTGCAGCCGATCCGCCGCTTCAATTTCGACGCCGCCATCATCTTCTCGGATATTCTTGTGATCCCCTACGCGCTCGGACGCTCGGTGCGGTTCGAAGCGGGCGAAGGCCCACGGCTCGATCCCCTGGATACGCCGGACAAGGTCGGCACACTGGCGTCGTCGGGAGATTTCACCAAACTGGAGCCGGTGTTCGAGGCGCTGCGCCGCGTACGCCGCGAGCTCGATCCCAAAATCGCGCTGATCGGCTTCTGCGGCGCGCCGTGGACGGTTGCGACCTACATGGTGGCCGGAAGGGGCACGCCCGACCAGGCGCCGGCGCGGATGATGGCGTATCGCCACCCCGAGGCGTTTGCGAAGATCATCGACGTGCTGGTGGAAAACTCGATCCAGTATCTGCTCGGACAGCTCAAGGCCGGCGCCGATGTGCTGCAGATCTTCGACACCTGGACCGGCGTGCTGCCGCCCCGCGAATTCCAGCGCTGGTCGGTCGACCCGACCCGGCGCATCGTCGAAGGCGTCCGCCGCCAGGTGCCGGACGCGAAGATCATCGGCTTTCCCCGTGGCGCCGGCGCGCAGTTGCCCGACTATGTCGAGGCCACCGGCGTCGATGGCGTCAGCATCGACTGGGCGGCCGAGCC
>JAUXWH010000259.1 GCA_030681365.1 Bradyrhizobium sp. | reverse complement strand
GGTGGAGTGGATCACCCGGTCGCAATCCCGGCGGAACGGGCTGCGGGTCTTGCTCGGCGGCTCCGCAAACAGCCGCCCCCGGCTGCGTTCGGGGTCGCAGGCATAGATCGAGCGAGGGGCTGCCATTCCGACCGACACGGTGTTTTTAATCCTTATCCAATTGATTCCGCTGACCTGCGCACTTAACTATGGGGCGTGCCGGATACCAAATAATTTGGCGATGGCAGCGGCGACCGGAGACACCTCACATGACCACAGCCGTCACGATCAGCGAGCGGGCCGCCCGCCGCATCGGCGAAATCCTCAAGACCGAGGGCGACGGCGCCATGCTGCGGATCAGCGTCGAGGGCGGCGGCTGCTCGGGTTTTCAGTACAAATTCGACGTCGAGCGCGCCCGTGCCGAGGACGATCTCGTGATCGCGCGCGACAGCGCCGTGGTGCTGGTCGATCCGGCCTCGGTACCGTTTCTGGCCGGCTCGGAGGTAGATTTCGTCGACGATCTGATCGGCGCCTCGTTCCGGGTGGTCAACCCCAACGCCACCGCCTCCTGCGGCTGCGGCACCAGTTTTTCGATCTGAGAACGTCGGCGAATGGCCGGCCAGCCTTAACGCTTATCCGAGAACAATGCCCGGGCGTTGCCATGGGCGATTTGCGCGGCCACATTGGGCGGTAGCTGCGCCAGCCAGGCGCGATAGCCGGCCATGATTTCGCCGTAGCTCGCCCAGCGCTCCGGCACCCAGGTGTCCGAGCCGAGCAGGAACCGGTCCGGATACCGCTCGAACAGCGCGCGCCACTCCGGCGTCAGTTTCCCTCCCCCCTCGGTGATGCCGCTGCGGTAGGACAATTCGCCCCACAGCTTCGGATACTTCGCCAGCATCGCGGCGACGCGCTCGCCCGACAGCCCGAAGCCGGTATGCGCCCAGATGATCTGCGCCTCCGGATTATGCCGCATGAGGATTTCGATCGCGGCATCGTCGGCATGGGCATGCAGATAGAGATTGTTCGCCACGGCGAAATTGACGGTCTTCCTGACCCATTCATTGTCGGCATCCCCGCGCGACAGATGAAACTCGCCGATGCCGCGATAGTAGCCGCGCTTAAATTCCTCCTGCACCAGATCGAAGATGACGGGATCCTTGAACCAGGTCTGGATATCGGGGCGGACCCGGTAAGGCCGGATGAAGGGCACGACCTGCAGTCCGTCGGCCTTCGCACCCACCAGCGCATGGGTGCCGCTGTTCGGCCGGCTGGTGGCGAGAATGCCGGTGACGCGATGCTTCCTGAACAGCGCCAGCACCTCGTCGAGCTGGTAGAACGGCTTCGGTTCCCAGTTGTAATGCAGGTGCGCGTCGAAGATTTCGATCGGCTCGTCCGCGAGCGCGCGATCGGCGATCGCGGCCAACAGGCACGCAGCGATCAGCGCGGCGGTGCATGCGCGCCGCGACATCATCCCGGGCCCGCCCCTGTTATTCCGCCGCGACGGCATGCGCCCGCTCGACATTGTCGCCCTCGTCGTCCTGCGGTTCGAGCCGGCGCTTGAGGCGGCGGTCGATGCGGTCGAGATAGATGTAGATGACAGGCGTAATGTACAGGGTCAGCAGCTGCGAGAGGCAGAGACCGCCGACCACGGCAATGCCGAGCGGCTGACGCAGCTCGGCGCCAGCTCCGGCGCCGAGCGCAATCGGCAGCACGCCGAAAATCGCCGCGAAAGTCGTCATCATGATGGGACGGAACCGCAGCAAGGCGGCTTCGCGAATGGCGTGCTCGGCGCTCAAGCCGACGCGGCGGCGTTCCAGCGCGAAGTCCACCATCATGATCGCGTTCTTCTTGACGATGCCGACCAGCATCACGATGCCGATCATGGCGATGACCGACAATTCCATACCGAACGCCATCAGCGTCAGGATGGCGCCGATGCCGGCCGACGGCAGACCGGAAATGATCGTGATGGGATGAATGAAACTTTCGTAGAGAATGCCGAGGATCACGAAGGCCGCGAACACCGCCGCCAGGATCAGCACGCCCTGCCCGCGGAGGGACTCCTGGAATACCTGCGCCGTACCGGAGAAGCCGGTGGCGACGGTCGCCGGTAGATTGGATGCCGCCTCCAGCGTGGTGATCTTGTCCACCGCGTAGCCCAGCGAATAGCCGGGGGCGAGGTTGAACGAGATCGTCACCGCGGGCTGCTGGCCCTGATGGTTGATCTGCAGCGGGCCTACCGTCGGCACCAGCTTGGCCACCGCATCGAGCGGAATGGTTTGACCGCGCTCGGTTTTCACATAGAGCTTGGAGAGGTTGGATGGATCGACGCGGAATTCCGGCTGCGCCTCCAGGATGATCTTGTAGTCGTTGGACGGCATGTAGATCGTGCCGACCTGGCGCCCGCCATAGGCGTTGTAGAGCTGGTTGCGAACCTGTTCGACGGTGACGCCGTAGACCGCGGCCTTCTCGCGGTCGATCTCGACCGTCATCTGTGGATTCTTGATGTAGAGGTCGGTAGTGACGTCGAGCAGTCCCGGGATCTTCTCGATCTTGTCGCGCATTTCAGGCGCGAACCGGTAAAGCGACTCGGTATCGCCGCTCTGCAGCACGTATTGATACTGGCTCTTCGAAATCCGGCCGCCGATATTGAGGTTTTGAATGGGTTGAAAGAAAGCCTGCAAGCCCGGGATCGCCCGCGCCGTCTGGCGGAGGCGTCCGACGATGACCGGAAGTTTGTCGCGGCTCTTTTGCGGTTTCAGCGCGATGAACAGGCGGCCGTAATTCGCGGTCGGATTGGGCCCGCCCGAACCGACCGTGCTGTTGATGTATTCGATCGCCGGGTCGGATCTGAGGACGTCAACCAGTGCCTGCTGCCGTACGGTCATCGCATCGAACGAGGTATCGGTGGCAGCCTCTGTAACGCCGATCAGGAAGCCGGTGTCCTCCTGCGGAAAGAAACCTTTCGGAACGACGATGTACAGATAGACCGTGCCACCCAGGGTGGCCAGCGTAAACAGCAGCATCAGCGCCTTCCGCGCCAGCACCCAGTCCAGCGTCCACTCGTAGGCGCGAAGCCAGGAATCGAACATCCGTTCGAAGACGCGGAACACGACGTTGGGCTTCTTGGCGGGATCATGCGCCTTGAGCATGCGGGCGCACAGCATCGGCGTCAGCGTCAGCGACACGAATCCGGAAACCAGGATCGCGACCGAAACCGTCACGGCGAACTCGCGGAACACGCGCCCCACTATGCCGCCCATCAACAGCACCGGGATGAACACCGCGATCAGCGAGAAGGTGATCGAGATGATGGTAAAGCCGATCTCGCGGGCGCCCTTCAGCGCCGCCTCAAAGGGTCGCATGCCCTTTTCGATATGGCGGACGATATTCTCCAGCATGACGATGGCGTCGTCGACCACGAAACCGACCGACAAGGTCAGCGCCAGAAGCGTCATGTTGTTGATCGAATAATCCAGCGCATACATTACCGCGCAGGTTCCGAACAGCGAGATCGGAACCGCGAGCGCCGGAATGAAGGTCGCCGATGCCGAGCGCAGGAACAGGAAGATCACCATGATGACCAGCCCGATGGCGATCAGCATGGTCTCCTCGACGTCGGCCACCGCCTGACGGACCGAAATCGAGCGATCCATCAACACGTTGATCGAGACCGACGGCGGGATCTGCGCGCGCAACGCCGGCAATTTTGCCAGGATGGAATCGACGACCGCCACGGTGTTGGCGTCGGGTTGCTTTTGAATGCCGATAACGATGGAACGGTCGCCGTTGAGCCAGCTCGCGATCTTGTCGTTCTCGACGCTGTCGTAGATCCGCGCCACCTCTTCCAGCTTGATCGGCGCGCCGTTCCTGTAACTCACCACCACCTGGCGGTAGTCGATTGCCTTGTCCATCTGGCCGGAGGCCTGAAGGGCGACGTCCTGCTTCGGTCCATTGAGCGTGCCGACCGGAGTCGAGGAGTTGGCGCGCGCCACCGCGACCCTGATGTCCTCCAGCGTCAACCCCCGCGCCGCGGCCGCTTCCGGGTCGGCCTGGACGCGAATGGCGAATTTCTGCGCGCCGTAGATGCTGACCTGCGCCACGCCCGGAATCTGCGACAGGGCCTGACCGATGGTGATCTCGCCATATTCGTTGACGGCCGACAGCGGCAACGTCGATGAG
>JAUXWH010000255.1 GCA_030681365.1 Bradyrhizobium sp. | reverse complement strand
TGGAGGCCTGGGGCAAGAACGCCGCCTACCACTTCGTGTTCACGCGTCAGAACAGAGGCAAGCTGGACGCGCTCACTAGTCTCATCGAGCGCGGCCTTGTGAAACCAGTCATCGGAGCAATACTGCCGCTCGCCCGGATGGACGAGGCGCATGACTTTCTGGAGAACGGTAACTCTCGAGGGCTGCGCGGCAAAGTCGCGATAGACGTAGCCGGCGAGACCGTCTTGCTTCCTGCCCCAAATCTGGTCTCTTGATCTATCGGCCAACCGAACTTTGAGCAGCGATTCATCCGCCGCGGAACTGCGGGCGGCGCTTGGCGACGAAGGCAGCGATTCCCTCTTTCGCGTCATCCGAGCGGCTGGCCGCGACGATCGAATCTTTTTCAGCCTCGAGCTGATCCGACAGGCCGGTCTCGAATGACTGTCTCAGCATGCGTCGAACCGCGCCAAAGGCGCGTGTCGGACCCGCGGCGAGCGTGGCGGCCAGGGCTGCTGCTTCGGTTTCCACCGCATCGCCTGGTGCCAGTCGCGACACCAGGCCGAACGCAAGCGCTTCCTGCGCGGTCAGGCGGCGGTTGAGCAGGAAGAGCTCCTGAGCGCGCCGCATCCCGACCATGCGCGGCAAGAACCAGGTATTGCCGCCGTCGGCGGTCAGGCCGAGCGCCCCGTAGCCCAGTGCAAACCGCGCATCGTCGGCTGCAACGACCATGTCGGCGGCGTAGAGCAGGCCCAGCCCACCGCCACCGGCGCCGCCGCGCACCGCGGCGACCACGGGCGCGTCGATGCTGGTCAGGCGTTCGATCGCCAGATGATAGCTGTCGATCATGCGGCGTAGCCGGTTCGGCAGTTGCTCGCGCCCGGTTCCCGCGAACAGGCCGAGGTCGCCACCGACCGTAAAGTTCGGCCCATTGGCGGCGATCAGCACGGCGCGGACATCCGGCCGCTCGGCAACCTGCGTTGCGGCCTCGGCAAGGTCGTCGGCCATGTCGGTATCGATCGCATTACCGTGGTCCGGACGGTTCAGCCGCAGCGTCGCGACACCAGCGGTGAAATCGAGCAGCACCGTTCGCAGCGGACCGGCGGCGTCATGCCAGCGCGCTGTGTCGGTGTATTGTTCGAGCGCCTTGATGCGCCCCCGGTCGATGGTGATCAGATGCGCAAAGGCCGCGTCGAGCGGTGCGCCCCCTTGCTTGCCGAGGCCGCGATAACGGCCTGTCACCAGCAACCGTCCGTCCGCGAGATCGAGGAACCGCTCCGGTTCGGCCCGCGCCTCGAAATGACGGGCAATCCTGCCCCAGCCGTTGCGCCGCATCGCGCCGGGACTGTCGTGATCGCCGCCGATGCCGAACGGCATGCCCTCGGCGGTGCGGCCGGTGAATTCCGGATGCAGCAGCGCGTCGAGCCGATCGCGGTCGCCGGCGGCGAGAGCGGCGTAGAGCGCGCGGGCGAGATCGGCAGGGCTGACTTCTTCCATCCCCATGCTTCTCCTTGCAAATCCGCTGTCTTGACGCTGAACGGGAGAATCCCCCTTGAAGCCGCAAAACGGCGGTGCTATTATTCGAACGGTCGGTCGGATTATTTTTAACCTAAGCCGCAGGCCTCCGCAAGAGAGTCTTGGCCAGCCAGTGGGAGATGCAGCGATGAACGTGGTGCCGCGCGCTTCACAGTGGGGCGAATTGATCCGGCCGGACCGGGTGCATGGCTCGCTCTACAGCGACCCCGCGATCTTCGAAGCTGAACTACAGAATATCTGGTACCGCACCTGGGTCTATGTCGGGCACGAGAGCGAGGTGCCGAAGGCGAACGACTACGTCGTCAAGTCGATCGGCCCGCAATCCGTCATCATGACCCGGGACGAGCAGGGCAAGGTCAACTTGCTGCTCAACCGCTGCTCGCATCGCGGCAATCAGGTCTGCTCCTACGACAAGGGCAATGCGCGTTCCTTCACCTGTCCATTCCACTCCTGGACCTTTTCCAATGACGGCCGCCTGGTCGGCTACGCGTTTCCGGACGGCTACGAAGGCCAGGACAAGTCGAAACTTGCCCTCGGTCGCGTCACGCGCGTGCAGTCCTATCGCGGCTTTGTGTTCGGCTCGTTCGCGGCCGAAGGCCCGACGCTGGAGGAGCACCTCGGCGGCGCCAGGGAGACCATCGACCGTCTGGTGCGTTTCTCGCCGGAAGGCGAGGTCGAGGTGACGGCGGGTTTCCTCAAGCACCGCGTCAAGGCCAACTGGAAATTCATCCTGGAGAACGAATGCGACGGCTATCACCCGGCCTTCGTGCATTCCTCGATCTTCGGCGTCGCCGACAGCGCCATCGGCAAGCTTTATGGTGGCACGTCGACCGCCGTGACGCGCGATTACGGCAACGGTCATACCGAGATCGACCTGCGGCCCGAGTTCCGTAAACGGGATGCGCCGA
Source organism: Bradyrhizobium sp. (assembly GCA_030681365.1). Taxonomy (GTDB): domain Bacteria; phylum Pseudomonadota; class Alphaproteobacteria; order Rhizobiales; family Xanthobacteraceae; genus Bradyrhizobium. The sequence goes on along the minus strand of JAUXWH010000255.1, from coordinate 48,899 downwards.
TGAGCTGGTTCGGAACCACCGAAGAACGGCTGCCGGACTATACGTCGCGGATGAAGGCCGCCTATGGCGAAACGCAGGCGCGTGAAATCATGATCGACGGCACGCCGCATGTGATGATCTTCCCGAACCTTTTCATCGCCGAGATCCAGATGTTCGTGATCCAGCCGCTCGCGGTTGACGACAGCGTGCAGCATGTCACCGCCCTGCAATTCAAGGGCGCGCCGGACATGAACCGCCGGCTGCGCCAGCAGACCATGGGTTCGGTCGGCCCCGCCGGATTGCTGCTGGCCGATGATTCCGAAATGTATGAGCGCTGCCATCGCGGTGTACTGGCGCGTAATCCCGAATGGATATTCCTCGGCCGGGGCGAAAAGCGCGAACGTAAGGACGAGCTGGGCTTCAAGGTCGGCCATGTCACCGACGAAATTCCATCGCGCGGCATCTGGCGGCACTATCGCAGCCTGATGGAGGCGCGCTGATGCTGTCGCGCGAGAGCAGCACTACCTTGATGAGCGCCGTGACCGCCTTCATCTACAGGGAGGCGAGACTGCAGGACGAGCATCAGTACGAGGCCTGGGAGGCACTGTGGACCGATGACGGCATCTATTGGGTGCCCGCCAACGGCGCCGACATCGATCCCGAAAAGGAAATGTCCATCATCTACGACAATCGCTCCCGCATCTCGTTGCGTATCAGGCAATTGCTGACCGGCAAGCGCCACACCCAGACGCCGCAGTCGCGGCTGCGCCGGCTGGTGTCCAACATCGAACTTCTGGACGAGCAGCCGGAGGGCGATATCGCGGTCGCCAGCAACAGCATGGTGTTCGAATCCTGTCTGCGCGATGACACCATCTGGGCCGCGCGCAACGAATACCGGCTGCGCTATGTCGATGGCGAGTTGCGCATGGCGTACAAGAAGGTCACGTTGGTCAACAACGAGAAAGCGCTGTTCACGTTGTCGTTCCTGATCTGATGGCTGGTTTCTGCCGGTGAAAAATAGAAGGCGTGCGATGATCGACAAGGGGCCTGTTCTGCTGGATATCGCCGACGGCATCGCGCGCCTGCGGCTCAATCGTCCCGATGCCGCCAATGGAATGAGCGTCGAACTGCTCAAGGCGCTGTGCGACGCCATCATGGTTTGCCATGGCCAGCCCGATGTCCGGGTGCTGCTCCTGACCGGCGAGGGCAGGAATTTCTGCGCCGGCGGCGATGTCCACACCTTCGCATCGAAGGGCGAAGCGCTGCCGGATTATATCCGGCAGGCGACCGCCTATCTGCAGAACGCGGTGACCGGCCTGATGCGGCTGCAGGCACCGGTCATCGCGTCGGTGCAGGGCTTTGCCGCCGGCGGCGGCGGCTTCGGCCTCGTCTGCGCTTCGGACATTGTCATTGCCGGCACATCAGCCAAATTCCTGGCGGGAGCAACCCGCGTGGCGATGGCGCCCGATGCCGGCGTCTCCGTCACACTGTCGCGGCTGGTCGGCCTGCGACGGGCGATGAATATCCTGCTCACCAACCCGGTGATCGGCGCGGCCGAAGCCCTGGATCTCGGCATCGTCACAAAGGTCGTTCCCGACGAAAAGCTCGCTGACGCCGCGCTGGAACTTGCCAGGGAATTGGCCGCGGGAGCGCCGAAGGCGCTCGCAGCCACCAAACGGCTGGTCTGGAGCGGAACCGCCATCAGCATCGAGCAGTGCCTGTCGGAAGAAGCCCGCACCGTCGCCGAACTCTCGGGGATGGCCGACGCGCGCGAGGGCCTTGCCGCGGTGATCGAACGGCGCAAGCCCGTCTTCACGGGACGCTGAGAGGTGCTTGCGGCCGGCACGCTGACTTTCGGACGCCTGGACCGCCGCCGCGCTTTTGTCAGCGGCGGCGCGCAGGGCATCGGGGCTGCGATCGTGCGGAGCTTTGCCGCTGCCGGATGCCATGTCGTGATCGGCGATCTCGATATCGCCGCCGCAACCGAACTGGCCGGCCAGGTGGGTGCGGTCCCGGCAAAACTCGATGTAACCGACACCGGTCTGGTGCAACAGGTGATATCGCAGCACGGTCCTTTCGATATCGTCGTCAACAATGCCGGCGTCGATCAACATGCGTTCTTCACCGACACTACGCCGGCCGACTGGGCGAAGCTGCTTGCGGTCAACCTGGTGTCGGTCTTCGCCTGCACGCATGCGGCGCTGCCGGAAATGCAGTCGGCCGGTTTCGGGCGGATCATCAACATCGCCTCGGAGGCGGCGCGGCTGGGGTCCAGAGGCGGGGCGGTCTACGCCGCCGCCAAGGGCGGCGTGGTCGCGTTCACCAAAAGCATTGCGCGCGAAAACGCCCGCTATGGCATTACCGCCAATGTGATTGCCCCCGGGCCGATCCGCACCCCGATGCTGAAGCAGGCGGTCGCCAAGGGCGGCGACAGGATCCTTGAAGCCATGACGGATTCGACGTTGCTGCGGCGGCTCGGGGAGCCCGAAGAGATTGCTGCGGCGGCGCTGTTCCTGGCGTCGGATCAGGCGAGCTATATCACCGGCGAGACGATCGGCGTGTCCGGTGGAATGGGGCTGGGCGGCTAGCATGGCGCAGGTGGAAGAAAAAGCCGTGGTCACGCCGATCGATCTTGCGATCGAACGCATCCGGCGCATCTATCAAGGTTGGAACCGGAATACGCCGGTAGAGCAAATGCGCGCGGAATGGGATGCGGCATTCGAAGGCTGCTCTGTGCCGGTATCCTGTGAGCGCGTTTTCACCGGCGGGGTTGACGGCGAATGGATTGCGGCTGGCGGCGCGCCCAAGGACAAGGTCATCCTCTATTTCCACGGCGGCGGCTTTCGTCTCGGCTCGGTGGCTTCACACCGCGATTTGATCGCGCGGATCGCCGACGCCAGCTGCTGCCGCGTGCTCGCGATCAATTATCGCCTCGCGCCGGAGCATCGCTTCCCGGCGGCGCTCGACGACGCACTCGCTGCTCATGACTGGCTGCGCGGTCAGGGATTCAGGCCGGAGAATATCGCATTCGCCGGCGATTCCGCGGGCGGCAATCTGATGCTCGCCGCCATGCTGGCCTTGCGCGAGCGCGGCCTGCCGCTGCCGGCGGCCGGCATCCTGATGTCGCCATGGACCGATCTGGCGGCGACCGGCACGAGCTATGTCAGCCGCGCCGAGGCGGATCCGATTCACGCGCGACCGATGATCCTGGCGCTGGCAAAAGCCTATCTCGGCGACGACGGTGATCCCCGTCATCCCCTGGCGTCGCCACTCCATGCCGACCTTGCCGGCCTGCCGCCGCTGCTGATCCAGGTCGGCGACCGCGAAACAGTGCTGGACGACTCAACCATGTTTGCCGAGAAGGCGCGCGCCGCCGGCGTCGATGTCGATCTGCAGGTCTGGGACGGCATGATCCATGTTTTCCAGATGTTCGGAAGCGAACTCAGCCAGGCGCAACAAGCCGTCGATGCCATTGCCGGATTTCTTCGGCAGCATTTGCGCATCGACGTCGACAGGAGACCGCAATGAACGTTGTCCCAGCCGATCGGCTCGCCGACCACGAATTCCATTTCTCGGAACAGCCCGGCCTGTCCGAGGAATTGCGAATGCTGCGCGAGCAGGTCCGCCGCTTCGTCGAGAAGGAGGTCGTGCCGCATGGCGAGCAATGGGAGCGCGACGGCAAGATTCCGCGCGAGATCTATCGGCGCATGGGCGCGCTCGGCTTCCTCGGGATGCGCCATGCGGCCGAATATGGCGGCACCGACATGGGACCGCTGGCGTCGATGGTGTGGGCGGAGGAACTGGGCCGCTCGACCTTCGGCGGGTTCACGGCTTCGGTGCTGGTGCATACCGACATGTCGGCGGTCCACATCACGCTGCGCGGCACGCCCGAGCAGAAGCAGAAGTATCTGCCGGCCATCATCCGCGGCGAGACGATCTGCTCGATCGCGGTGACCGAGCCCGATGCCGGCTCCGACGTCGCTGGCCTGAAGACGCGCGCCCGGCGGGACGGCGACTCATGGATCATCAACGGCTCGAAAATGTTCATCACCAATGCCGTTTACGGCGACATCCTCATTGTCGCCGCGCGGACCGATCCGAATGCGAAGGGCAGTCGCGGCATATCGCTCTTCATCGTCGAGCGCACGACGCCCGGCGTATCCGTGACAAAACTCGACAAGCACGGTTGGCTTTGCTCGGATACCGCCGAGATCGGCTTTCAGGATGTCCGCATTCCCCTGGAGAACCTGCTCGGCGAGGAAAATCGCGGCTTCTACGGTATCATGGAGACCTTCGAGAATGAGCGGATCTGCATCGGCGGCATTTGTGCCGGTGAATCCGCCAAGGCGATCGAGCTGACAGCGAATTACGTGCGAGGCCGGCAGGCGTTCGGCGGCTCGCTCTGGAACCAGCAGGCGGTGCGGCTCAAACTTGCGATGCTCGCCAGCAAGGCGGCGGCCGCTCGCCAGCTCGCCTATCATGCCGCGGAACTGGTCGAGGCCGGCCGCGATGCTTCACGCGAGGTTTCGATGGTGAAGGCGCTATCGCCGGAAGTCCTGCATGAGGTCGTGCATGGCTGCCTGCAACTGCATGGCGGCACCGGTTTCATGCGCGGTACGCCGATCGAACGGATGGTCCGCGACGCCCGGGTCCTGACCATCGGCGGCGGCGCCACCGAAGTCATGCTCGAGGAAGTCGCCAAGCGGATGTGAGGGCGGGAACCGGACTCATCCGTCCGTCATGGCCGGGCTTTGTCCCGGCCATGACGGACTTTATGAGCGAATTGCCTCACTTCACCGGCTTGAAGCTCAGCGTCGAGAACTCGGACTGCATGATCTGCAGCTTCTGGTTCGAGAAGCGCTTACCGGGACCGAAGCTGATCGGCGCCATAATGCCGGTTTCCACGTTGCTGGTCTTTTCCAGTTCGGCGATGGTGCAGGCCCAGGTCGGCTGCTTGCCGCAGCGCTCGATCGCGCCGATCAGCACCTTGGCGGCGGCATAGCCGGTCATGGAATAGCGGTTGATGCCTTTCATCTCGGCTTCCGGAATCAGACCTTTGGCCTTCTCCAGGAAGGCCTTGCCGGCCGGTCCCGCGAACGGCTCGACATAGTCGACGGCGTAGATGCCGTCGCCGGCCGGACCCATCAGTTTCAGCACCGGCTCGACACGGCCGGGCCAGAAGATGCCGACCACCGGCTTGATATTGAGCTTTTCCAGTTCCTTCATCATGGCGATGTTCTCGCCGATGATACCGCCGGCGAGGAAAACTTCCGCCCCGGACTGCTTCAGCTGCAGCATGTCGGAGGAAAAATCCTGCTGGCCCTTCTTGTAATTGCCGCTGTAGACGACGTTGAGCTTCTTGGCCTTGACCACGGTATCGAAGCCGTCGCGCACGGTGATGCCGTAGTCGTCGTCCTGGGTGATCAGGCCCCACTTCTTGCCGGGATTCTTCTCCGCCAGGTAGGTGACGAGATGGATGATGCCTTCCTCATAGGATTGTCCGACCACGAACACGTTCTTGCGCGGCGGCTCCCAGAGGAATTTGACGGGCGCGACGTCGATCACGGTCGGAATGCCGGCCTTTTCCAGGATCGGCATGACGGCGATCGACTGACCCGAGCCCGAGATCCCGAGCATCGCAAACGCCTTGTCGACGTCGATGACCTTGCGCACGCCCTGGATGGTGCGGGCGGTGACGTAGCCGTCGTCCTCCAGCACATACTTGATCTTGCGGCCGTTGATGCCGCCGGCCGCGTTGGCTTCTGCGATCGCGATCTTGTGGCCGATCGACGCGGCAACGCCGAGCAGCGCCGGCGGGCCGGTCAGGGGCTCGACATCGCCGATCACGATCTCGGTATCGGTGATGCCTTGTTCGGCGGCCAAGGCCTGACCGCCAGTCAGATACGCGGTCGCCAGCAAGAGCGACGCGGTCGCCAGATACTTGATCATCGTTTCCTCCTTGGTTGGTTGCTTTTGTTTTTCAGTAACGCAGCGGCCAGTTCACCCATAGCCGCCGGATGTCGTGCCACGCGCCGACCAGGCCGCGCGGCTGGAAGCGCAGGAACAGGATGATGACGAGACCGTAGAGCATGCTTTTCAGCTCCTGCGCGCCGGTCGAGAACAGCGCGTCCATCTGCGCGCTGAACAGGCTGAACACCATCCGGGTGGCTTCCGGAAGCAGCACGATCAGAATCGTGCCGAGCACGGCGCCAAGCGCCGATCCGAGCCCACCGACGATCAGGATTGCGAGCGCCTCGATAGAAAGCAGGAACGGAAAGCCCTCGACGCTGACAAAGGAGAGGTAGATTCCGTACAGCGCCCCGGCGATCCCGGTGATGAAGGCGGAGGTGACGAAGGCGAACAGCTTGTAGGCGTGCAGATTGATGCCCATGACGCGGGCGGCGGTATCGTTGTCGCGGATCGCGACAAAGGCGCGTCCGACCCGGCTGCGCCTTATGTTGAGCGTAGCGAACAGTGTTACGATCGCGAAGCCGAGGCAAAGATGTGTGAACGCGACGTCGCTGTCGAAGCTGACGCCGAGTATTTTGGGGCGTTGGACAGGAATGCCGCGGGCCCCGTTGGTGAGCGTCCGCGCTTCCAGGATCACGGTGTTGATGATGAAGGAAAATGCCAGCGTCGTGATGGCGAGGTAAAGTCCCTTGAGCCGCAGCGACGGCGCGCCGACGACGAGGCTGGCCAGCGCCGGAACGATGCCGGCCGCCAGGAATCCGACCAGCGGCGGCATGCCGTATTTCGATACGACCACCGCATAGGCGTAGGCGCCGGTGACGAGAAAGCCGACATGACCGAGCGAGATCAGGCCGGTATAGCCGGTCAGGATGTTCAGACCGAGCGCGCCGACCACGGTGATCAGGATGATGATCAGGAACGACAATATGTAGGAGTTCAGCAGAAAGGGCGCGACGATCAGGGCTGCGACCAGCGCGGCCGACCACAGCCAGACCGGTTTGGAATCGGTCAGCGCGACAAGCTCGCCATAGGTCTCCTTGAAATCACCGCTGCGCATCGCCGTCAAACCCTCTCGATGTCGCGCTCGCCGAAGATGCCGAACGGCCGGATCATCAGCACCACGATGATCATGGCGAAGCCCGCGACTTCCTTCATGCCGGAGCCGAGATAGCCGCCGGCCAGGTTTTCGGTGATGCCGATCAGCAGCCCGCCGACGCCCGAGCCGAGTACGGCGTCGAGCCCGCCCAGGATGGTGGCGGGAAATGACTTGAGGCCGAGCTGGAACATCGCGGGCGACAGGTCATAGGAAATGGCGAAGAACACCCCGGCGATGCCGGCGATCACGGAGGATGCGGCCCAGGCGATGGCATGGACCCGCGTCGCGCTGATGCCCATCAGGAGGGCAGTGCGGTCATCGGCGGCGACCGCGCGCATCGCGATGCCGAACTTGCTGTAGCGGAAGAAGGCCCAGACCGCCGCGAGCAGCAGCAACAGCGTGGCGATCACGGCCATCTGCCCGGTGCGAACGCCGATGTCGCCGATACGGACGATGTCGCGACCGACGCCGAGATCGAGGCCGTGGGGATAAGCATCCCAGATGAAGTTGATCGACGAGCGCAGGATCACCGCGAGGCCGATCGTCACCATCACGGTGGCGAATACCGGCTCGCCCAGCATCGGCCGCATCACCACGCGCTCGATTACCAGCCCGAGCACGATCGCGGTCAGGATGGCGCCGACCGCGACGACGAAGACATTGCCGCTGACGGTGGTCGAAATGGTCCAGGCGATATAGGCCACGATCATGGTCATCTCGCCTTGCGCGAAATTGACCAGGCCGGTGGACTTGTAGATGACCGCGAAACCCATCGCGATCAGACCATAAATGGCGCCGATCGCGAGGCCGGAAATCAGGAGTTGAATGAGATACTGCATCAGGCGTCCGCCTTGTAGATAATGGCCAGTTCGCGCGCGAACTTCTTCTCGATCATGGCGCGGCGGACCTTCTGCGTGGCGGTCAGTTCACCATCGTCGTGGTCGAGCTCCTTCTCCAGGATGGCGAAGCGGCGGATGTTCTCGACGCGGGCAAAGCGCTTGTTGGTCTCGTTGACGATGCGCTCGACCAGCTCGTGGACCTCGGCAAGCTGCGATAGCGACTTGTAGTTGGTGTAGGGAAGGGCCTTGTCGCGCGCCCAGCGGCCGACATTGTCGAAATCGACCTGGATGATGGCGCCGAGATATTTTTTGGCCTCGCCGACCACGATCGCTTCCTTGATGAATTCGCTGTCCTTCAGTGCGTTCTCGATTTCCGACGGCGCGATATTCTTGCCGCCGGCGGTGATGATGATCGCCTTCTTGCGATCGACCACCGCGATCTCGCCATTGTCCATGACCTCGACGATGTCGCCGGTGCGCAGCCAGCCGTCCGGTTCGAGCGTGGCGCTCGATGCGTTCTGGTCGAGGAAGTATCCCTTGAAGACGCCGGGATTTCTCAAGAGGATTTCCCCGTCGCGGTCTTGTTTCCATTCGGTGTGCTGCAGGGGCAGGCCACAGCCGCCGAGGCGGTGATGGCTGCCGGTCTGGATGAAGGCGACGCCGCCGCTTTCGGTCAGGCCGTAGCCCTGCGATACCGGCCGGCCAATGATATCGAAGAAGCGCAGGGTCTCCGGCGAGATCGATGCGCCGGCGCAAAGCCGGTGCCGGCTGCGCGCGAGTCCGAGATGGCGCTGGATGTTGCGAAACAGCAGGACATAGAGCAGCGCGTAAGCCGCGCGGTCGAGCCAGCCGTCGGTGCCGTTCTGCCGCCGGTCCGACAATTTTCGGCCCCAGGCAAAACAGGCCCTGGCAAAACCCTGCCGCAGCCGCCCGCTCTCGCCGAGCTTGAACAGGAAGTTCTGCTGCAGCTTTTCGTAGATGCGGGGAACGCCGACGAAGAAGGTCGGCGCGATCTCCCGGATGTTGAGGGCGACGGTGTCGATCGATTCGGCGAAGCTGACGGTGCCGCCAAGGACCAGCTGCATCACCTCGGAATAACACCGCTCGGCGACGTGACAGAGCGGCAGGTAGCAGACCGATTCGAACGGCTTGTCGGCGATGCCGACCGCTTCGGCATAGATGTAGGACGCGTAGATCAGGTTGCGATGCGTCAGCATGGCGCCCTTGGGGGGACCGGTCGTACCCGAGGTATAGACGAGGATGCAGACATCGTCGGGCGAGGCCTGCGCGATCAGCCGGTCGAGGGTGGCCTCGGCGTCGGGATGTTCGGTGGCGTAAGCCTTGCCGAGCTGGCAAAGCGCGTCGAATGACATCAGTTGGGACTGGCGGTAGTGCCGCAAGCCCTTCATGTCGACGCAAACGATAGCCTCCAGCGCGGGCAGGCCATCATTGTTGGCGATGGCGTCGAGCACCTTGTCGGTCTGCTCCTGGTCGCCCGTGATGACGACGCGGGAGCCGGAATGGCGGACGATGTATTGCAACTCGACCCATGGATTGGTCGGATAGATGCCGACCGCGATGGCACCGATCATCTGGGTGCCGAGATCGGCGTAAAACCATTCCGGGGTATCCTCGCCCGCGATGGCGACGCGGTCGCCGGGCTTTATCCCGAGCGACAGCAGGCCGAGCGCGACGGACCGTGCGGTCTGGTAGTAATGGTTCCAGGAATACCGGTTCCAGATGCCGTAATCCTTCTCGCGCAACGCAAGCCGGTCGCCATGCAGCTCGGCGCGCTTGCGCAGCAACTGCGGAATGGTGATCGCCGCTTCCTGCAGCGCCTTCCGCAGTGAACTGGTGTCGTCTGCCGTCGCGGGGCGCGCCGGATTGGCGGGGATCGACGGATGCGCGGTTCGCATGGTGTCAAGCGCTGACATGGGTCACGGCTTTCTTCTCCGCGGATGCCGGCGCACGCTGGCCGCCGAGATAAGCTTCCCGAACGGCGGAATCGCCCCGCACCTCGTCCGGCGTGCCTTCGGCGATCTTGCGTCCGAAATTCAGCACATGAACACGGTCGGAGATGTCCATCACGATCCGCATCTCGTGCTCGATCATCAGTACCGTGATGCCGAGTTCGTCTCGGATATCGAGCACGAACCGGGCGATGTCCTCGGTCTCCTCCTGGTTCATGCCGGACACCATTTCGTCGAGCAGCAGTAGCTTCGGTTCGCAGGCCAGCGCCCGTGCCAGCTCGACGCGCTTCTGCTGGCCGTAGGACAGCGTGCCGACGATGGCGTCGCGGATATGCTCGATCTCGAGGAACTCGACGATCTCTTCGACGCGCCGCCGGGCCTCGATCTCCTCACGCCGGGTGCGACCGAAGAACAGCACGGCATCGAGCACGCTGGAACGCAGATGGGTGTGGCGGCCGGTCAGGATGTTTTCGACCACGGTGCCGTGCTTGAACAACGCCAGGTTCTGAAAGGTGCGGCCGATGCCCTTGGCCGCGAAGCGCGACGGCGACACGGTGGCCATATCGGTGCCGTCAAAGATGACGCGGCCGGCGGTGGGGCGCAGCACGCCGCTGATGATGTTGAAAAGCGTGGTCTTGCCGGCGCCGTTGGGCCCGATCACGCTGCAAATCTCGCCCGCCGTTACGTCAAGGCTGACGTCGGCAACGGCCTTGAGGCCGCCAAAGCTCTTGCTGAGGTTCTCGACCGCGAGGAGCGTGGTCACGACAGCCACCTCTTGCGCCGCTTGTAGTGCTTGACGTCGCGCAGGCTCTTGCGCCCCGATCCGGAAACGCCGAGATAGAATTCCTGCACGTCTTCGTTGGCGGATAGTTTCGAAGCCGTGCCATCGAGCACGACGCGTCCGGTTTCCAGGATATAGGCGTAATCGGCTATATCGAGCGCGCGTTGTGCGTTCTGTTCGACCAGCAGCACCGTCATCTTCATCTCGTCGCGCAGCTTCGCGATCACTTCGTAGATCCGGTCGATGATCAGCGGCGCGAGCCCGAGCGACGGCTCGTCGAGCGCCAGCAGCACCGGGTCCGTCATCAGCGCCCGGCCGATCGCCAGCATCTGCTGCTCGCCGCCGGACATGTAGCCGGCGATCTGGTCGCGTCGTTCGAACAGGCGCGGAAACAGCGCGAAAACCTTGTCGCGGCGATCACGGGCTTCCGCGGCCGTTTTGGTGTAACCGCCCATCTGCAGGTTCTCGTCGATGGTCAACGCCGGAAACACCCGCCGGCCCTCGGGCACCTGCACGATGCCGCGGCGCACCAGCTCGTCCGGCGCAAGACGATGGACCTCCTGATCGCGGAACCGAATGGCGCCGTTTTCGATCACGCCTTCCTCGGTATAGAGAATGCCGGACATTGCCTTCAGCAGCGTCGACTTGCCTGCACCATTGGAGCCCAGCAGCGCAACGATACCGCCTTCGGGCACTGCGATGCTGACATCGCGGATAGCTTCGATGGCATTGTCATAGACGATGCGAACGTTGCGAAATTCGAGCAAGTGCGCGGCGGCTGGCGCCGTCTGCTCACTTCGAGCCGCTGCCTCGGTCGCGAGTGTCATATCTGGACTCGGGCCTGATCGGAAAGGCCCGGCCGCTGGCCAAGGATCGCATCGGTGACGAGCTTCGCGGTCTCGGCGCAGGCCTGGGTGCCGCCATTGCCGTATTGCTTGACCGCGTCGCCGACGCACCACAGGCCCTCGATGCCGGTTTCGCGCGGCAGGTCGTACCCGGCGCAGCTGCGTTGCGCCGGCCAGTCGTCGCGCATCACACGGACCGAGAGGATCCTGGCCTGACCGAAATCGGGGAATTGCTCGCGCAGATCCATCAGCGCCAGTTCGACCTCGGCGTCGGAGTCGAAATCTCCGAGCGCCGGGACCGGCACGGCGTAGGCGACATAGAGATGCCAGCCTGAGGGAGCGAGTTCGGGGCAGGTGGCGGTGAGGTTTGCCATGTTGCAGAGCCGGCGGGTCTTGCCGAAGGTCACGATGCCCGGATGCGAAATCAGCGGCTTCTGGCTCGCGATGTTGATGACGATGTTGGCGGCGGGACGCAGCCCGTTGCGGACCTGTTCGACATAGGCGGCCGGGAAGGCGGCTTCGCCAGCGAGCGCGACCGTGGTTTTCGGGCCGGCGTTGCTGATGACCAGATCGGTGTCGATCCGGACCCTCTGGCCGTCGCGAATGACGGTCACGCCCTCGACGCGGCCGCTGGCGGTATGGATCTCCACAGCCGGCGTCGCCAGCCAGATGTCGCCGTTGCGCCGGATCACCGAGCCCAGCGCGTTCCAGACGCCGATCGTGCCTTGCGGACAGAACCCAAACCGCTTGAAGGCGCCCTTGCTGGTGAAATAGGTCAGGAAGGCGCGGGCCGGCAGCTCATCGGCGTTGCAGGCGAAGATCGCGGCGCAGAGGTTGCGGAAGATCGCGTGCACCGAGGCGTTGCTGGTGTAGGACTTGAGCCAGTCCTCGGTCGATTGCCGCCCGTCCGGAAGGTTGCCGGAGCGGGCGTCGGCGAATTTCTCCAGGATGCGCGAGGCCTGTTTGGTCAGCTGTCCGAGCAGCAATGACCAGCCGCCGCGGCCGACATCGATCAGTTTGCCGTCGATAAAGAAGGAACTGGCCGGCTCGGGCGCGCGGATGTCGAGCCGCGCCCCGACGGTATTGAATGTCTCCTCGAACACCCCGCCGAGCTCGATCGCGATGGCGCCGATATTGACGATGAACCCGTCGATTTCCTCGGTCGAGGCCCGCCCGCCGAGCCGGCCCTTGTCATCGACGACGAGGGTATGGAGCCCGGCATGGGCCAGCCGGGCGGCCGCGCACAGCCCGCCGGCGCCAGCCCCGATCACGACAGCATCCGCTCGAATACCCGTCATCCCACCTCCCAAAGAGTGCCGCGCGGTTGATTCCGGGCTGTCCTTGATTTAGATCAATGTATTATAATCCGACTGGCCGTTCAAATAATTTCTTGCGATGGGGACGCGGATGACGGATTTCGGGCTGCTCCGCCAGGAGCAAGGGGCCCGATATCCGCAAAAGAGGCTGCTGAATCAGCTATGCATGTCGTTGGAAATACGAGCTGAAATGAAGCGGGCAACATCCTATGGCGCGAACACGCTCTGAAAATTACGACGGCATCCATCTCGGCATATTGACCCATGCCGCCCGGCTGTTTTCGGCGCAGGGTTATACGCGGGCCTCGATCGCCGACCTTGCCGATGCCTGCAAACTGTCGCGCGGGGCGCTCTATCACTATTTCGACTCCAAGGAAGCGATCCTGTTCGCGATCCTCGATGCCCACATAAGAGAGATGATCGAGCATGTCGAAACCGCCGTCGCTGCGGGCGGCCCCACCCTGACGCAATTCCAGAACGTCATTCGCGCCATCGTCGAGGTCAACGCCAAATCGCCGCACGAGCAGCGCGTGCTGATTCACGACCTGTCGTTCCTGAATGAAGACGAGCAGCGGATCATCAAGGATCTCGAACGGCAGCTGGTCGATATCGTCACCGACCTTCTGCTCCGGCTCGACGCGGAGGGCCGGATCGCCAAGCGCACCAAGAAAATCTATACGATGATCCTGTTCGGCATCATCAACTATACCTACACCTGGTACGATCCGAAGGGCGGGATCGGCCCGCAGGAATTCGCCGACATGGCGGTCGAGTTGTTCCTGCACGGGTTCGCGCCGGCTGGAGCCGCGAATCCTGCCGCATCGAACCGGCGCGAGAAGGTCTGAGCCACAGGGCTGCCGGAACGGACAATTCGCGCGGGATTGTTCTTCCGATCCCTGCAATCTGCACAAAGATCGAGATATTCGAGTAATGTTCTTCGAATGACCCGTCGTTGGTTGATACTCGCGGACGACCTCACTGGCGCCGCAGACTGCGCGATCGCTCTCGGCCGGCGCGGGCTGGCAGCAGCCGTGACCTGGGGTGACACAAGACATGCTGGAAGTCGTGAGGAGCCAATTCTGGCCTACGACACCGCCAGTCGCAGTCTTTCGGCCGATGCCGCCGCTGCCCGTCATCGAGATGTGCTGGCGAGCCGGCCATGGTCAGGCCGCCGTTTCTTCAAGAAGATTGACTCTACCTTACGGGGACAGCCTGCAGCGGAGATTGCGGCGACACTTGCGTGTCTGGGATCACGATCGGATCCTGCATTTGGTGTGCTTGCAGCCGCCTTTCCGGCGACCGGTCGCACGACCAGTGGCGGTCGCATCCGGGTCAAAGGCCGTGCGCTCGAAGAAACAGACCTCTGGCGACGCGACCATACTTATCCCAATGCAGATCTTGTTGATGTCCTCGCGACCGCGGGCGCTCGCAGCGAGAAGGTCGCACTTGCCGCCGTCCGCAATGGCGAATTGAAAGCCATTCTGGCCAGGTTAGCCAGCGCAGGCGATATTGTCTCGATCTGCGACGCGGAGACCGACCACGACCTGCGCCTGATCGCAGAGGCGGGCCTGTGTGCGTCGCCGGCGAGCGTCTTCATCGGCAGCGCAGGTCTGGCGCATGCGCTGGCTCGCCTCGACATCACCGAGAGCGTTGAACCGTTGCGCATTCCAACCAGCAAGTTCGGTACATTGACCGTCGTCGGCTCGCTCGCCGACGCTTCGAGGTCTGCCGCGCTTCGTTTGAACTCAACCGGAACTGTGGCTCATTTTCCGGTCGGGCCGGATACATTGCGTGATAATAATGCTGTCCGCGCCAAAATCGCTGCAAACGTCAAGGAGCGTCTCGCCGAAGGCGGCGATGTCCTCGTCGAGATCACGATGAATGGGTTTCCCGACATGTCGCTTGGCCCCACGCTCGTTGCGGGCCTGGCCGAGGCTCTTGAAACTGCGGTACCCGTCATCGGTGCTTTTGCCGCGACAGGCGGCGAAACCGCGGCAGCACTGCTGTCGAGGTTCGGTGTCAACGGTATCCGTCTCGTCGAGGAGATCGAGCCTGGCGTGGCGCTTGGGCTGACTATTGGCTCGTTGTCGATCCCGATCGCCACCAAAGCGGGCGCGTTCGGAGACGAGCACAGCCTTGTCCGCATTAATGAGCGCCTGCGCGCCGTTCGAACCAGAGGAAGCTTCATATGACCCGTCCGACGATTGCGATCACCATGGGAGATCCTGCCGGTATCGGGCCCGAAGTGATCATGAAGGCGTTGGCAAAGCCGGAAACACGCGCGATCTGCAATGCGCTGGTGATCGGTGACGCCAACCGCTTGCGTAAGGCAGGAAAAATTGTCGGCGAACGGCTTGAAATCGCTGCCTTGCGGGAAGCCGACGATGCTGATTTTGATTCAGGCATCGTGCAGTGCGTGGATTTGAACCTCGTGCCGGACGACTTGCCGTTCGGCAAGATATCGGCAACTGCGGGAGAGGCAGCCTATCGCTTTATCGAAAGAGCCGTTCAGGCAGTGCAGGCAGGATCCGCACAGGCCATCTGTACCGCACCGCTTTCCAAGGAGGCGCTACATGCGGCTGGACATAAATATCCGGGCCATACTGAACTGCTGGCGCATCTCACGGGCACGCCGGAGGTCTCGATGATGCTCGTGTCATCCAGGCTCCGTGTCATTCATGTCACCACCCATATCGGTCTTCTGGATGCGATCGAGAAGATCGAGCCCGGCCTCGTCGAAAGGGTCATCGTCCGCGGGCATGAGGTGCTGGTTCGCGCCGGCCTCACCAACCCAAAGATCGGCGTTTGCGCCATCAACCCGCATGCCGGAGAAAACGGGCTATTCGGCCGAGGCGAGGAGGCGGCGAAAATCACGCCCGCCATCGAGGCCTGTCAACGCCGAGGTTGGGATGTGCGAGGTCCCTTGCCTGCCGACACGCTCTTTTTCCTGGCCGGCCGCGGCGATTACGACATGGTCGTTGCGATGTATCATGATCAGGGCCATGGCCCGATCAAGGTACTGGGGCTGGAAGCTGGCGTTAACATCACGGTCGGCTTGCCGGTGATCCGTACTTCGGTCGATCATGGTACGGCCTTCGATATTGCGGGCAAGGGCGTTGCTGACGAGCGCAGTCTGATTGAGGCGTTGCGGCAGGCGGCCGAGCTTGCGCCGAAACGCGATCCAGGCGGCCAATGAGCTTTGAAGCATTCACTTGTGCGAGCTTGCATCGATACGCTGATCCCGCCCGGTCTCAGGGTCAATCCTTCTTGTCGGCGGCTTCGTTGTCGTCGTCCTTCACCAGCGGGAGCAATGTCAGCGTCAGGAACGTGAACACGGCGATCGTAACCGCCACGTCATAGCTGCCGAGGCCGACCGAAGCACCGATCGCGCCAGTGGCCCACAGGCTCGCCGCCGTTGCGGTGCCGTGCACGTTAGCGCCCTGCTTGAGAATAGCGCCGCCGCCGATGAAGCCGATGCCGGTGATCAGGCCTTCGATCACTTTGGACATGCCCTCCGGGGAATCCACCATGAGGCTCTCGCTGGCCTGTATGAAGGCGCAGCTCGCCATGGCCACCAGCGGGAAGGTTCGCAGCCCCGCGCTGCGGGCCTTCTTCTCGCGGTCCCAGCCGATCGGCACCGCCAGCGCGAAGGCCGCCGTCAAGGCAAGGACGTGGGCACCGATTTGAAACCTGTCCAAGGTACGCTCGGCCATGAGAAGAAGAGGTCGAGGATAAGGCGCTCGGATCGATTCGGTTCCGGACCTGATTCTGAAGAAGGGCGGGCTGGTAACAGGGGGTTGCCAGCCCGCGATAGTTCAAGCGTTGGACGCTTCGGCCGGATTCGAGGCCATTACGGCTTGAAGACAAATCCGGGTCCGATCGCGACATCCGCCGGGATCGGCGGCAGGTCGGCGAACAGTTCGGGGCTGTCCTTCATGACCTTCAGGATGTGTTTCGGTTCGATGTGCTTGTTGACGTCGAACGTGGTCTTCAGGATGCCGAGGCGGTTGAGGCGGTCTTCCGCGGCCCACAGCGCCCGGTAATTGTTCGCGGAAAGGCGCCGGTCCGCCTGCTGGATGTTGAACTGCATCGCCGCTTCGGCGACTTCGGGCTTCAGGCCGGGAATCCAGCGGGTCGCGATCTGGGCGGCCTGTTTCGGATTCTTGCGCATCCACTGGTCGGCTTCCGAGACGGCGGCGAGGAATTTCTCGATGGTCTCTCCGTTCTTCTCGACCCAGGGACGAAGCGCCACGTTGAAGCCGAGATAGGAGATCACGTCGCCGCCGCGGATGATTTCGATCGCGCCCGGCACGTCCTTGCTTGCCACGATCGGCCAGGGATCCCATCCCGAGAAGGCGTCGATGCCCTTGGCGAGCAGCGCGACCGTCATGTCCGGCGGCGGCGTATTCACCAGCGTCACGTCCTCCGGCTTCAGCCCGGCCTTTTCCAGAATGGCCAGGATGTAGAGGTGATTGATGGTGCCGAACGAGGCCGCGATCTTCTTGCCCTTCAGGCTGGCGAGGTTGCCCTTCTCAATGCCGGAACCCTCGCGGGCGATGATGGCCATGGTGGCATCGGAGCCGGCCTTGGTGGCATTGCCGCTATAGTTGCCCAGCGCCACCAGATCCATGCCGCGCAGCACGGCGCCGATCATGGGCACGCCGACCTGCACGATCTCGCTTTCACCGGCCTGCAATGCGTTGAGCGCATCGACGCCGGTGGCATAGGGGCGGGCGATCGTGACGTCGAGCCCGCGCTTCTCGAAGAAGCCGCGCTCGAGTGCGATCGGCAGCCCGATCTGGTCGAAGCCCGAGACCATCCCGGCCTTGAGTTTTGTCATGTTCTGCGCCGTGGCCGCCGTGCAGCCCAGCGCCAGCGCCACTGCGAGCACCAATAGTCGCTTCATCCTATCCTCCCTCTTTTATCGGCCCAACGCTCGTCACCCAGTAAGGCCGGGCCACCGCGTTGAGATCCGTTCGCTTCACACCACGTAGTTCTATCGAATGGCCTTCCGCGCCGGAGACCCTTCCATATTGCTGAAACGCCAGAACGTGAAAGCGTTCGGGCGTAAAGGGCAGCTCGATCTGGACGTTGACCTTCGGCGAGGTGCCATCGAGTTCGGCTGAAATCTTGCCGGGGGCCGCCAGCGTCAGCCACAGTTGAAACAGCAGCCACGCCGTGATCACGCCGAGAATGAAGCGCGCCTTTGACGAGCTCGCGATTTCCGAAGCGATACTCACGCCGAGCGCACCATGTGCAGGACCTGCGCCGACAGCCGCTTGAAGGTCTCGTCCTCGATCAGATCGTCCCAGACCCGCGGCCGCGGCAGCGCCACCTCGATTTGGTCGAGCACGCGGCCCTTCGACAGCACCACGACGCGGTTGGCCAGGAACACGGCTTCGGCGACGTCATGGGTGATGAAGATGACGGTCGGCCGACGCTCCTGCCAGATCCGGGTCAGTTCTTCCTGCAACGTCATGCGCGTCTGCGCGTCGACACTCGCAAAGGGCTCGTCCATCAGCAGGACTTCCGGATGGTTGGCCAGCGCCCGCACCACGCCGACGCGTTGCTGCATGCCGCCGGAAAGCTCGTTGGGATAACGGCTGGCGGCGTGCGACAGGCCGGCAAGCGCCAGATATTCGTGCGCGATCCTGTCGCGCTCGGCCTTCGGCACACCGCGCATCTTCGGCCCGAAGCCGACATTGTCGAGCACGGTCTTCCAGGGAAACAGCGCAAAGGACTGGAACACGACGCCGCGCTCCGGGCCCGGGCCGTTGATCGCCTTGCCGTTCAAAAGGATCTCGCCGCCGGAATGCGGGATGAAGCCGGCCACCATGTTGAGAATCGTGGTCTTGCCGCAGCCGGACGGTCCCACCACCGAGACGAAATCTCCCTGTTGCACTTCGAGCGAGACATCGTGCACGGCCGTGACATGCGATCCGGCATAGGGATCGAAATAGGTCTTCTTCAGGTTGCGAAGCTCGAGGGTCTTCATGACGTCACCAATCCCCAGCGCTGGCCCGTGGCGCGCTCGATCGGCGCGAGGATCCAGGCGTCCACGATGTACCAGAGCAATCCCAAGATGATCATGCCGAGCAGGATCTCGACCACCGAGCCGGAGCGGCGTGCGTCGAACATCATAAAGCCGATGCCGCTGGTGCCGACGATCATCTCGACGGCGATCAGCGCGCGCCAGCCGTAGCCGAGGCCGTTGCGCAGGCCGGTGATGATGTTGGGCAGCGCGCCGGGCAGGGTGACCTCCCACAGCACGCGCGCCGGCGAGGCGCCGAGGCTGCGCGCGGCGCGCGCCAGATCCCGCGGCACCGATTCGACTCCGAGCACGGTATTGAGCACCACCGGGAACAAAACCGTATAGACAATGACAAAAGTCATGGTGGTGAGGCCGAAGCCGAACCAGATCAAGAGGATCGGCAGCCAGGCGATGTCGCCGATGGCCTGAAAGAACAACAGGATCGGCCACGATACGCGGTGCGCCCATTTACTGGTGCCGATCAGGATCCCCAAGGGGATCCCGATGGCCATGCCGAGCGCGGCGCCGGTGAACAGGCGCACCAGGCTGTCCTGCAGATAATCGGGCAGGATGCCGCGATAGGTGAGGCTGAAGAACGCCTTCACGACCTCGACGGGCCCTGGAAGGAAAGCGCGCGGAAACATTCCGGATTCGGTGACGGCGACCCACAGCGCGATCACGGGAATGAACGGCACCAGTGCCGCCAGCCCGGGCCACCGCGCCGTGGCGCGGGTATAAGCGCTCCAGCTGCGCAAGAGGATGTTCATGCGCGCCTCACCATGCCCCAGCGTTCGATCGTCGAACGCTCCAGCGGAACCAGCAGCAGGCGATCGATCAACAGCCAGATCGCACCGATCACGATCATGCCCAGGATGATGACCTCGGTGCGGTAGAAATCGCGCGCCACGAACAGCATGTAGCCGAGGCCGACATTGGTCGCGATCATCTCGGCGGCAATGAGGCCGCGCCAGGCGAAGCCCAAGCCCGTGCGGATGCCGGTGACGATGTTGGGCAAGGCGCCCGGCAACAGCACCTCGGTCAGCAGCGCCCATCGCCCGGCGCCCAGCGAGGCCGCGGCGTTGCGCAGGGGCATGGGAATGGTCGAGACGCCGAGCAGGGTATTGTAGGTGACGACAAAGAAAACCGCGTTGAAAATGACAAAAATGATCGCACCAAAACCGTAGCCGAACCACAGCGTCGCGATCGGAATCCAGGCGATTCCTGCCAGCACCGAAAAGAAACGAAACAGCGGCGTCAGGAACGTCGAAACCGCCGGACTGACGCCCATCGCAATGCCCAAAGGCACGGCGGTCACGACCCCGATCAGCGTTCCCAGGCCGACGCGGAGCAGGCTCGCGCCGATATGCTCGATCAGCGTGCCGTCGCGGATCGATTCCATCGCGGCCCCGCCGACGGCGGCAACCGAAGGGAAAACTCTGGGGTTGATGCCGAACAGCGGCACCGCGATCGCCCAGATCAGCACCAGCGCCAACAGCGGCGCGACGAACATGGCGGCGCCGCCGGCGGACGCCAGCCAGCGCGGCGGGCGCGCAGCATCAATGTCATGCGGCATTGCGCTTCCCCTTGGCTTTTGCGGCCGGTTTGCGCGATTTCGCCGTTGTTCGCTTCGACAGCTTGAATTGCGTATAGCCCAGCACCTGCTCCATCGCGGCGCGGGCCTTCCTGGCATTGCCTTCGTCGATGGCACGCGCGGCGATGGCGTGATTGGGCAGGTTGTCCTCGAACCAGCCGGCGGTGCCGACGGCGACCAGAAACACCGCGCTCAGGATGGTATCGATCGCGCCGCGAAAACCCTGCAGCACCGGATTGTGCGTGGCATCGAGGATGGCAAGGTGGAATGCCTTGTCGGCGGCGGTGGCGCTGGCCTGATCGTGCGAGGTTTCCATCGCCACCAGCGCGGCATTGATGCGTTGCCGGTCGGTTTTGGTCGCCCGCTCGGCGGCGAGGGCCGCGGCGGCCGGCTCGATGATCAAGCGGACTTCCTGAATGGCCAGCAGCAGTTCGCGGTCGGGCTCGCGGCTTCCGGCCAGCCATGTCAGCACGTCGCGATCGAGCAGGCTCCAGTCCCGGCGTGGCCGCACATGGGTGCCGTGCCGCGGACGCACGCTGACCAGCCCCTTCGCCGCGAGCGTCTTGATCGCCTCGCGCACGACGCCGCGTCCGACGCCGAAACGGATTTCCAGATCGTGTTCCGGCGGCAACGCTTCGCCGACCGCAAAGATGTCCTGGGCGATCTCGCTGCCGAGCGTCGTCAACACCGCGTGAATGCGGCCCGGCTTCGTACCCTTGTCGGCGGATTTCGTGCGCGTCCTGAGCAAACGTTTCGGCTCCCGATGTCCGGCTCTTCGGGGCCGGTCGCGGGCAACCTACACGCGGCGGATTGCCCGCGCAATCATCCGATGTTAAACATCGGATGATTGGCGCATGTTGCGATGCGATAGATCGTCGCCCGTGACATTCCACTTCGGCATCCGTAAACAAAGCCGAAGAAGCGCCAACTGGACCCGGGGGCTAACGCAGAGCATGACGACCGAAGCATCCACTCGCCCGGCGGGCACATCGTCCAATAACACCTCCGAATTCGACTACGTCATCGTCGGCGCCGGCTCCGCCGGCTGCGTGCTCGCCAACCGCCTCAGCGCCGACGGCAAGCATTCGGTACTGTTGCTGGAAGCGGGCCCGAAGGACAGCAACCTCTGGATCCATGTGCCGCTCGGCTACGGCATGCTATTCAAGGAAAAGACCGTCAACTGGATGTACCAGACCGAACCCGAGCCGGGCTTGAACGGTCGCCAGGTATTCCAGCCGCGCGGAAAAGTGCTGGGCGGATCGAGTTCGATCAACGGCCTGCTCTATGTTCGTGGCCAGCACGAGGATTACGACCGCTGGCGCCAGCGCGGCAATGCCGGCTGGGGTTTCGACGACGTGCTGCCGTATTTCAAGAAGGCCGAAGACCAGCAGCGCGGCGCCGATGATTATCACGGTGCCGGCGGTCCGCTGCCGGTGTCCGACATGCTGCACGCCGATCCGCTGTCGGCGGCCTTCATCAAGGCGGCGGTCGAATCCGGCATTCCGGACAATCCCGACTTCAACGGCGCAACGCAGGAAGGCGCCGGCTGGTTTCAAACCACGACGCGCAACGGCCGACGGGCCAGCACGGCGCGGTCGTATCTGCGCGCGGCCAAGGGACGGCGTAACCTGCACGTCGAGACCGCGGCGCTGGCACAGCGCATCCTGTTCGAGGGCAGACGTGCCACCGGGATCGAATATCGCCAGAACGGGGCGCTGCGCACCGTGCGGGCGCGCAGGGAAATCCTGATCTCGAGCGGCGCCTACAACTCGCCGCAACTGCTGCAGCTCTCCGGCGTCGGACCGGCGGACCTGCTGAAGAGCCACGGCATCGACGTCGTGCTCGACGCCCCAGGCGTCGGCAACGACCTGCAGGATCACATGCAGGTCAGGATCGTGATGCGCTGTTCGCAGCCCATCACGCTCAACGACATCGTCAATCATCCCGGCCGCCGCATCATGGCCGGGGCGCGCTATGCCGCGTTCCGCACGGGGCCGCTGACCATCGCCGCGGGCACCTCGGGCGCGTTCTTCAAGACCGATCCGCGTCTGGCGTCACCCGACGTCCAGATTCACTTCCTGCCGTTCTCGACCGACAAGATGGGCGAGAAGCTGCATCCGTATTCCGCCTTCAGCGCGTCGGTCTGCCAGGTGCGGCCGGAAAGCCGCGGTACGCTGCGGATCAAGAGCGCCGACCCGACGGCGGCGCCGGAGATCCGCATCAACTACCTCGCGACCGAAACCGATCGTACCGTCAATGTCGAGGGCCTCAAGATTCTGCGGAAGATTCTCGCCGCGCCGGCGCTCAAGCCGTTCGTGGTCGAGGAAGCCGATCCGGGCGCGAAGGTGGTGAGCGATGAGGATTTGCTGGCTTTCTGCCGGCAGCGCGGCAGCACGGTCTATCATCCGACCTCGACCTGCCGGATGGGTAACGATTCGCTCGCGGTGGTGGATCAGCGGCTTCGCCTTCGCGGCATCGAAGGCCTGCGCGTGGTCGATGCCTCCGTCATGCCGGATCTGGTATCGGGCAATACCAACGCCCCTGTTATTATGATCGCCGAGAAGGCGTCCGACATGATCCTGCAGGATGCGCGCTAGCACGGAGGCACCGTGACGACCACGGCGAAGTCGTTCCTGTCTCTTGTAGCGAGTGTCTTGTAGCGAGACCTCGATCGCACAGTCCTCCGGCCTGGCGATAAGGTCGGGCGATAGCTCTAAAAACGGAAACTCCAAACGGGCTGGGGTCGGAATTTCTGTTTCGAGCACCGCACATTCACATCATCGATGAGGGTGCAATCTCATCGCGGATAGTCGACTTCAAGTTGCGGCGCCTGTCTGTGCAATATTGCTCAAAGGCAGTAAAATCTCCGGCGTTATGTGCCCATTCGCGGGCATTGGTTCCGCCGGCGTTTCGCGTCAGCGATGCGTTGATGGGGGCTTTTGCAGGGCCCGCGCCATCCGATGGAACTCCGGTATGGCCGGTGCGTTATATCGCCATGGAGGCGCAATATGGCTGAAAAGTTCAATCCCGCACCACATGACAAGCATGCCGACGATCCCCGCGAAGCCGCTTCGGCCGACCGGGAAATGCACTCCAAGCTGGAGGCCGGGCTGGTCGGCAGTTTTCCGGCGTCCGACCCCGTCAGCGCGGCGCAGCCGGCGCCATCGAAACCCGATGGCGACCGCGCAAACGAATCGCTGTGGGAAAAGGTGAAATCGGCGTTCCGCTGAATTTGAGCGACGCATGCGCCGACGGGTGGGTTCACATTGCAAAATGAATTCAATCACGCCGCGAACGACTCGCCGCGAAGCGGCAGTTCGAAGCAGGTCACGCCGCTGGTGATGTTCACCGTCGTGGCCTGTATTATCGCGATCGCCGTCTGGTTCGGCATCAAGGCGTGATCGAGTTCCTCCTGCTCGGCATATTCGATTGTTCGGAACAATAGCATCCGGCCGGAATTGCCGTCGCATAATTCACCCATTGAGGAGCATGCAATGATCAAGCATTTTGCAATCGTATCTCTCGCAGCCGCCGGAATCTGTATCGCGATCCCGGCTACTGCGCAGGTTGGCGTCGGTGTCGGACCGAACGGCGTCGGCGTAACCGTCGGATCCGGCCCCGATCGCGTCCGCGAGCGTGGGGTGGTCCGTGAGCGGCATTATCGCGATCGCAACGAGACCGTGGTGATCAAGAGGAACCGCGGCGACCGCGATTATGACCGTGACCGCAAGACGGTCATCATCGAGCGCGACTGATCGAATGGTCTGACTCGAAACGAGCGGCCTCCCTTGCGGAGGCCGTTCTTTTTTCCCCTCCCTCCACGCGCACTTGCGCGAGGCGGGGAGAAGAAAAAAGCGCTCTAATAATGCGGTGGCGGCTCGTCGGTGGCGCCTGGCGCGTTGGCTTCCGCTTCCTGCAGCCGTTCGTTCAGGCCGGCGACCTGCCGCGTCAGGGCGTCGATCTGCTGCCATTGCGCCGTGATGGTCTTGTTCAGCGTCTCGATGGTTTCGTCCTGGAACGACAGCCGGATTTCGAGCGCGTCGATGCGGTCGCTGAGCGCCTTCGCCTCACTTGTCTTGGTCTCACTCATCTGAATCATGTTCCCTGCGGCGTTCTCGCAGGCCGTGGCCGAGCGCGACGCGGTCGTCAAAGACGAAGCATTCACCGCGCCAGCGGCTCTCCGCCTCCGGCACGCCTTCGAGGTATTTGAGGATGCCGCCCTTGAGATGATAGACCTCGGCAAAGCCGCGCGCGAGCAGCAAGGCGGTGGCCTTTTCGCAGCGGATGCCGCCGGTGCAGAACATCGCGATCTTCTGATGCTTCGCCGGGTCGAGCCGCCGAGCGGCGAAATCCCTGAACTGCCCGAAGTTCCTGATGCCGGGATCGACCGCGCCGGGGAAGGTGCCCATCGCGACCTCGAATTCATTGCGGGTGTCGATGACGAGCGTGTCGGGGGCGGCGATCAGCGCGTTCCAGTCGGCGGGATCGACATAGATGCCGACCTGCCGGGTCGGATCGACGGCGGGATCGCCGAGGGTGACGATCTCTTTCTTCAGGCGGATCTTGAGGCGCCGGAACGGCATCTGTTCGGCGGCGGAGAATTTCAGTTCGAGGCGGTCGAGCCGACCGCCGAACAGCGCGCCACAGCTTAACTCCCCGATCAGGCCGCCGATTTGAGCTTCGCTGCCCGCGACCGTGCCGTTGATGCCCTCATGCGCCAGCAGCACGCTGCCCTTCAGCTCGAGGCCGGCGCAGATCGCCCGCAGCGGCTCCCGGAGTTCGCGGAAGTCCGGCAGGGCTGCAAACTGGTAGAAAGCGGCGACCGTGAAGGGCATGGCGGGGGTTTATCAGCCGGCTGGGGCGGGGGAAAGACGGCAAAATCCTGGTCGTCCCTGCGGACGCAGGGATCCATACACCGCGGCCCACCGATAAGAAGATGCAGCCAGAGACCTTGGGCCATAACAAACGCCCGGGATTAGGGGCCCCTGCGTTCGCAGGGACGACCAGGCCCTTATTCGTCCCTGAGCATTCCCATTACCCCCTGAATATGCCAAGTAAGTCCGCGCCCGAAACAACGACAAAATCGCAAAAGTGAGCAATTTGGCATGAGGAATTTCCATCTCGCCGGCCGGTCCACGGTCCACGCCCAGAACGGAATGGTGGCGACGTCGCATCCGTTGGCCGCGCTGGCGGCGATCGAGGTGCTGCAGGCTGGCGGCACCGCCGCCGATGCCGCGGTGGCGGCCTGCGCGCTGCTCGGGGTGATCGAGCCGCAGTCCACCGGGATCGGCGGCGACTGCTTCGCGCTGCTGCAGCCGAAAGGCGAGGGCAGGATCGTGGCCTATAACGGCTCGGGCCGCGCGCCGCAGGCCGCGAACGCGGACTGGTATCTCGAGCGCAAGATCAAATCGATCCCGCTGACCTCGGCGCATGCGGTCTCCATTCCCGGATCGGTCGATGCCTGGGCCACCATCCTGCGCGATCACGGCAAGCTCGGGTTCGATACCTTGCTGCAGCCCGCGATCAAGGCCGCCGAGGAAGGCTATGTCGTCTCGCCGCGCATCGCCTTCGACTGGAACAACCAATTCGACAAGCTGAAGAAGGGCACCAACACCGAGCGCTATCTGCTGCCGAACGGCAAGCCGGCGGTGGCCGGCGACGTGGTTCATCAGCCCGAACTCGGCAAGACGCTGCGCGCGATCGCCAAGGACGGCCGCGACGCGTTCTACAAGGGCGCCGTCGCCGAGGATATGGTCGAGACCCTGCGCGGCATCGGCGGGCTGCATACGCTGGACGACTTCGCCGCGCACACCACCGAGACCACTTCGCCGATCGGCACCCTGTATAAGGGCCACGACGTCTGGCAGTGCCCGCCGAACGGCCCCGGCATCACCATGCTGGTGATGCTCAACATCCTGTCGCGCTTCGACCTGACGAAATTCAAGCCCATGAGCGTCGAGCGGTTTCATCTCGAGGCGGAGGCCGCGCGGATCGCCTATTTGATGCGCGAGCAGTACATCGGCGATCCCGCGCAGGTCAACGTCGATGTGACGCGCATCCTGACCCCGGAATTCGTCGACGAATACGTGGGCAAGATCAGGATGGACGGCATGCTCGATCTGCCTGTGGTGACGCCGCCGATAAATCCCTCGACGGTCTACATCACCGTGGTGGACAAGGATCGCAACGTCTGTTCGTTCATCAACTCGATCGCGCATTCCTTCGGTGCGGCAATCGTTTCCAACAACACCGGCGTGCTGTTGCAGAACCGCGCCGGCGGCTTCCGCATCGAGCCCGGTCATCCCAATTGCATCGCGCCGGGAAAAAGGCCGCTGCACACCATCATTCCGAGCCTCGTCACCAAGAATGGCCGTGCCGTGATGCCGTTCGGCGTGATGGGCGGGCAGTACCAGCCGGTCGGGCAGAGCCATGTGCTGACCAACATGCTCGACTACGGCTGCGACGTGCAGGAAGCCATCGATATGCCGCGCGGCCTGCATTACGAGGGCGTCTATCAGCTCGAGGACGGCATCCCCACTGACATCGTCGAGGGCCTGAAGAAGATCGGGCACAAGACCACCAGCGTGGTCGGTCCGCTCGGCGGCGGTCAGGCGATCTGGATCGACTGGGACAAGGGCACGCTGACCGGCGGTTCCGACCCGCGCAAGGACGGCTGCGCGCTGGGCTATTGAGGGACTCGGTTCCGGTGGCGAGACCGCTCGCCACCGGGAGCCTGTGCGTTTCCCAGCCAGATAACGGAACGTGTTTCGTTCCCGGGCATTAACCTCCACGGGAGACAGCCAATGCCCATTTTCCATTTCGACATTGCCGATGGCGTGCGGCTCGAGGATCCAGTCGGGCTCGATTGCGCCGATGAAGGCGATGCCCGGAGAACCGCCGATCTGATCGCCCGTCAGATCGCGATCGATCTCGAAGACGGGAGCCGTGACCGGTCCGTGGTAGTGATCGACGAATACGGTTCGGAAATCTACACGACGCCGGTCAAGACCTGAGGCCTGTCAGGTCCGCGGCAGCCGGCTTGAACCAGCTCTCCGCTGCGTAAAGCATCGGGGAACCCTCGAAATCCCTGCGAGTTATCCAGTCAGTCAAACACAAGGAGGCTGATATGGGTTTCGGTAAAGGTGCGCTGCTCTGGCTGATCGGAATTCCGCTTCCGATCATTCTGCTTCTCGCACTGTTCATGAATCGCTAGTCGCGTATCGGGGTTCAGCTGCGGCTCGAGGGCTGCGGCTGAGTTCCGTCGCCGCTATCCGAAATGCTGCGCGGCATGATCCGGAATTTCCTTTGGGGGTCGTTGCGCGCGCCCACCTCCTCGCATCGCTTTCCACACGCCGCATTGCGGAGCGTGCCCCCTTAAAGAACGGCGGCATGCGATCCCTGCATCGAACCTGCTCGCAATATCGGGTTCGATCACGGAGAAGAATTTCCGTCCTGTTGAAATCGCCCTGCGGGAACCCCTCCGAGTTGAAAAGGTTGGAATGGCGCAATCCGTTTTCCCGGATCAAATCTTTCAATGGAGGATGACGTGGGTTTCTTTTCGAAAGACATCAAGACGATGGACGACCTGCTGCTGCACGGCCTGCAGGACATTTACTACGCCGAACAGCAGATCACCAAAGCGCTGCCGACGATGATCGAACAGGCCACCAACCGCGATCTGGCACAGGGCCTCAAACTGCATCTTGAAGAGACCCACAAGCAGATCGAGCGGCTCGACCAGGTGTTCAAGAAGCTCGGTCACAGACCTTCGGGCACCGATTGCCCGGCGATCGACGGCCTGATCAAGGAATCCAACGCGACCGCCGGCGAGATCGAAGACAAGTCGGTGCTCGACGCCGCCATCGTCGCCAACGCACAGGCGGTCGAACATTACGAGATCGCCCGTTACGGCACCCTGATCGCCTGGGCGGAAGAACTCGGCCATGACGACATCGTCCGGTTCCTCACCACCAATCTGAACGAGGAAAAGGCCGCGAACACCAAGCTCAACACGGTGGCGCTGCGCAAGGGCGTCAACCGCAAGGCGGCGAGCTAGGGCCGGGCGGACCATAAGAACGGCAGACACACGTTGGCCCGACGCCCCGCAGCGTCGGGCTCAATTCCATTGTCGGGAGCATACATCGATGGCGACCGGGAAAGGCAGGGCGCGGACCGTTGCGGAGCCGAACAAGCAGTTCCACGGATTGAGTCGGTTGTTCGGCAACGTCGCCAACAAGACCTCGCACGCGGCCGGCCGGGCCTCGACATTCATGTTGGCCGCCGGTGTCATCGTGGTGTGGGGAATCACCGGGCCGCTGTTTCGATTTTCGGACACATGGCAGCTCATCATCAATACCGGGACAACCATCGTCACGTTCCTGATGGTGTTCCTGATCCAGAATTCGCAGAACCGCGACAGCGCCGCCATCCAGGTCAAGCTGGATGAACTCATTCGGGTCAGCACCGCGCAGAATTCATTTGTCGGTATCGAACATCTCACCGACGAAGAACTGGAAGAGATCCGCACCAAGTGCGAGCAACGCGCGCAGGCCGATGAGGGTGGTGAGGATTTCCTGCAGCGAACCGGCGACAAGGCCCAAAAGGCCGCCGAGCGCGCCGTGGCGGCCGAATGAGCAGATGCATTGTCGCCAGGGCGAGCGAGCACGAACGGTCGCTCGCCGCGACTGAGCCATCCGCTCGCGACGGTACCGTATTGCGAGCGCGCGATCGCTGCTCCGCCGACGATATCTGCGGTGCGGACGAGATCGAAATTGCAAATGCACTCCCGGAACAAACGTTTCCGCTGCACATTGTTGCGGCAGTTGAAACATTTTTTCGCCAGCTGGGAGCGCGCCATCATGATCGATACTGTTGTTGTCCAACCGGCCACCGATACCAGTGAGCCTTCCATCGCCGGTGTATCATGGCCTGCGGTCGCCGCCGGCGCCGTGGTGAGTTGCGCGCTGACGCTCGTGCTGCTCGCTTTCGGCACCGGGCTTGGATTGTCCGTGGTGTCGCCGTGGAGCGGTTCGGGAGTCTCGGCCACCACCTTCAAGATCGGCACCGGCCTCTATCTTCTCGTCATCGCCATGATAGCCTCTTCGCTCGGCGGCTACATCGCCGGCCGGCTGCGGACGCGATGGATCGGCGTTCACAGCGACGAGGTGTACTTCCGCGACACCGCGCATGGCTTCATCGCCTGGGCGTTCGCGTCCGTGCTGGGCGCTGTGCTGCTGGCCACGCCGGCGACGAGCCTGATCGGCGGCGCGGTAACCGGTGCCTCGCAGGGTGCCGCGACTGCTGCGAGCCAGTCAGGTCCGATGGACGGCTATATCGATACGCTGTTCCGCGCCGACACTCCTTCCGCTTCCGCGCAGAACCCCGCTAACGCGCAGGATTCGCGTGGCGAAATGGTAAGGCTGTTCACCAGCAGCTTCCGCAGCGGCGGCGACCTGAAGCCGGCCGACCGTCAATATGTCGCCAAGGTGGTGGCCGCGCGCACCGGGCTGAGCCAGGCCGATGCTGAAAAGCGCGTCAATGAGGTCGTGACCGAGGTCAAGGCCGATCTCGATGCCGCCCGCAAGGCCGCCATGCAGCTCGCGTTCTGGTTGACGGCCTCGCTGCTGCTCGGGGCGTTCTGCGCCAGCCTCGCTGCCACTGAAGGCGGCGGCCTTCGCGACGGCACCTGGGGCCGCAAGGCCCGCCGCTGATTTCAACCACGAAAGGAAAACCCATGCCCATTCTTCTTTGGCTGCTCGGAATCCCGATTCCGCTGATCATCCTGATCCTGCTGCTGCGTTAGCCGACAGCTCAGGGACGTGAAAATCCCCGCATTCGCGGGGATTTTTGTCATCGTCAACATGAAGTAGCGTCCTGCCAGAGTCTCCAAAGCCGCACTGGACCAGTGATGTCGGAAAGGCGGCGGGGACAACGCGCCGACCCCTTGGCCTTTTTGCACCTCGCATGGGCTGGATACCGCCGGAGCATTGCGCTAGACACGGTCCGATTTGCACGGGAGGATATCAAGGCAATGCGACGTCTTACGCACGCGACACTGTTGATCGCATCGGCGCTTGCCCTGGTAACCGCCGGGGCAGCCCGTCCAACCTCAGCAGCGGCCCAGACCGCGGGAAAAACCATGACCACAGCATCGGGATTGCAGATAACGGACAGCAAAGTCGGTACAGGCGCTTCGCCGAAGCCGGGCCAGATCTGCGTCATGCACTATACCGGCTGGCTCTATGAGAATGGCCAGAAGGGGAAGAAATTCGACAGTTCGGTCGATCGCAACGAACCGTTCGAATTCCCGATCGGGCAGCGCCAGGTCATCGCCGGCTGGGACGAAGGCGTCGCCAGCATGAAGGTCGGCGGCAAGCGCACCCTGATCATTCCGCCCGCGCTGGGTTACGGCGCCCGCGGCGCCGGCGGAGTCATCCCGCCGAACGCGACCCTGATGTTCGAAGTCGAATTGCTGGGTGTGAAGTAACAGCTTCAGCGCCATCGCCCTGCCGCTGCCCCGACCCCAAGGAGAGGGGGCTCACCGCGAACGCGAACAGAGCGAGGATAATTTCTCTCAAGCTATCGTTTAGCACCGAACTCTCCAGGATTCCGGTGCGACTGCCTCTCCCGCTTGCGGGGGAGGGTCCGGGTGGGGCTCTCTCGCCGGGCGATATCGTTGAAGCAAAGAAAAACCGGCCCACCGGGCCGGTCTTTCGCATTCCAATCAACTCGCGTCGATCAGAGGTTCTTGTTGACCGCGGCGGCCGCCTTGTTGGCGGCGTCCTTGGTGGCTTCTTTGGCGTCGCCAAGCGCCTGCTGGCCCTTGCCCTTGATTTCCTGAATCGCGCCTTCGCCCTGCAGTCGGTCGGAGCCGACGGCTTCGCCGACGCCCTGCTTGGCCTTGCCGATGGCTTCGTTGGCGGTACCTTTGACCTTGTCGGTGGTCGAACCCATAAAATTCTCCTTGTTAAGTGTCACTAAAACAACCGGGAACCGACCCGAAAGTTCCGGATCGCGGCTGGTTTGCGATCACGGTTTTATGTAGGGTTCGCTCATCGAATTGAGCAGAAAGCAGCACGATGACAGGCCACCACGACCATACCCATTCGGATCATTCGCACGATCACGGTGACGCGGAGCGCTGGAAGCACGACGGCGTTCGCGTCATTCCCGGCGATCAGCTCGATCCCAACGTGCCGTCGACCGCCGGGATGGATCGCAAAGCCGCGATCAACTTCGCGCGCGTCGGTGCGCAGAAATTGTGGGCCGGCACGGTGACCATCAAGCCGGACGCCAAGACCGGCGCGCATCATCACGGCCATCTCGAAAGCATCATCTTTGTCGTCAAGGGCAAGGCGCGGATGCGCTGGGGCGAGAAGCTTCAGTTCACCGCGGAAGCGGGGCCCGGCGATTTCATCTTCATTCCGCCCTATGTGCCGCATCAGGAGATCAACGCCAGCCCTGACGAAGTGCTGGAATGCGTGCTGGTGCGCAGCGACGGTCAGGCGGTCGCGATCAATCTCGATATCGAGCCGGTGGAAAGGCCGGAGACGGTGCTGTGGATCGATCCGGTACATCGCGATCCGGCCGAGGTGAAGTGACGGACTCATTCCCGGCGACAGGCGCATCGCGCCTGTCGCTTGAGTTCGCGCCTTCGCCGTGCCCGGAATGACCAGGGGCGATGGGGAAGCTTTCGATGCCGCTGACGCGTGGTCGCATTGTCGGATATGACGACGAACGCCTGGCGTTCGGCTTCACCATGCTGAACGGCGGCGAGACGGTCGACTGCCAGATCAGCGATGCCGCGATGGACGAGCTTGCGGGGGTGCGGGGCTCGCCGAGCACCGCGAGGCAGGGGCAGTTTCTCGAATATCGCGACGCCATCGAGCAAATTGCGTCGAGGCTGTTCGACGACACCAGGCCCGTGAAGGGGGCGGTGGTGCGGATTTTCACCAAGCATATCCCCGCCAACAGGCGGGACACGGGCACCCGTTCCTGGTGATACGCTTCCCAAAAAAAATCTGAAACCTGGTGTCGGATCGGCGCCATCAGGTTCGTCCTTTGGCCATACAACGCCAAAGGAGCCCCTTCATGGCCAAAATGATCTTCGTCAACCTGCCTGTCAGCGATCTCGCCCGCGCCACCGCCTTCTATCAAGCTATCGGCGCCGAAAAGAACGAGCAATTCAGCGACGGCACCGCCTCCTGCATGGTGTTTTCCGAAACCATCCACGCCATGCTGCTGACCCATGACAAGTTTCGCCAGTTCACGCCGAAAAAGATTGCCGATGCAAGGACCTCCAGCGAGGTGCTGATCTGCCTTTCCGCCGACAGCCGCGAGGCCGTCGATGACATGATCGGCAAGGCGCAGGCCGCGGGCGGTGGTGTCGATCCGGGCCCGCAGCAGGACTACGGCTTCATGTACGGCCGCAGTTTCGAGGATCCCGACGGCCACATCTGGGAAGTGATGTGGATGGATGTCGCAGCGGCGACGGCGGCGCAGTCCGCCATGTCCGACGCCTGACGGCCCCGCCGGCGCGGAGACCTGGTTCACCTCTTCCCGCTTGCGGGGCGAGGGAGAAGAGAAGAGAAGCGACCCCGTCGCTTCAAGCGAATATCGTCACAGCCTAATATGTGATGCGCAGCCCGACGCCGCCATGCAGGGTGTTGCCGACCGGTTGCGGGCCGGCGGTGCCGTTGAGGAAGAGGTCGGCGATCCAGCCCTTGCTGATGCGGTAGCCGACACGGCCGCCATATTCGAACCAGCTTTGGTTGCCGATCGTCGGCACAACGGTGCCCTCGCCGGTGACGGTGGCGACGATGCCGGAGCTGGTGGCGAAGGATTGCACGAACCCGCCGTTGATATTGGTCTCGATGCTGTTGCCCCACAGATGCGTCCACTGGCCGCCGATCTTGACGAGGGTGGTCTTGTCGGTGCCGGTGGCGATGTTCGCGTCGAACGGGTTGAAGGCCACAGCGGCCGGATCGCTGTAGCCCTTGACCCGCTGCCACATCTGCCAGACCTCGACGGAAGCTGCGACCTCGTCGCGCGGCGACAGCCGGCTGATCCAGCCTGCGCGGCCATAGACGCCGTAATTCTCGCTGGTAGTCTCGCTCTCGAGCGACACCGGGCCGAGGCTGGTCTGATAGCTGCGGCGGTAGCGTACCTTCTGGAACGGCGACAGGATGGCGCCGATGTCGAAGAACGGCCGCGATGAACCCCAGTCGGTGAAATCGTAGCGCAGCGCGAAGGCGCCGATCGGCGCGCTTGTGACGCTGTAGCCGCCTTCGTCGTACTGCGCATAGGCGATGCCCGCCAGCAGCGCCAGATTGGACGTCAGGTTCTTGCGGCCATGAATGCCGGCCGAGAACGAGCCCGCGGAGCCGAACGCGCTGACGCAATCGCCGCAATTGACCTGTTCGTTGACGCCGAGCAGCACCGTGCCGAGCACCCGGTTGGTGATCATCTGGTTGAAGCGTTGCTTGGCCAGGTCCTTGACCGATCCCGCGCTGGAATCCGAACCGATTGGAGTCGGCGTCGGACTCGGTGTGGGCGAAGGCGTCGGGCTTGGCGAGGCAGTGGGCGTCGGCGTGGGTGAAGGGGAATACGTCTGCGCCGATACCGGAGTGGTCAGCGCCGGAATCAGCACCAGCGAAATTGCCGCGGCAAGCGCGGCCGGAATGAAAAAGCTGCGGGTGAAATTTGCCATCCTATCGCCCGCACAGCATGCCGGTGGGATCACTGCCGTCATCGACAGGCGGCGTAATGGTCGGCGTCGCATCGGCGTATTGGGTGGTGTTGCAGAGTCCTGCCGCAGCACCACAGGCGAAGGTCCAGGGCGGCGTGCCGGATTTCAGGAGGGTATACCTGCCGCCGGCGAAGGTGATGATGGCGGTATCGCCGGGCTTGGTCAGCTCGGTGCACTGGAAGGAGAGGGTGCAGACCCGCGAGGCGCCGTTGTCCCGCAGCACCACGGTGGTCTTGCCGCGCTGGGACAGGATGTCGAGAATGGTGCCGCGCACGCCGATGGTCGCGACCTGGGTCTGGATCTTGTAGGCGGACTTGTCCGAATTGCCGGTGACGAAGCGGAACGCGCCCGTCGTCAGCTTGATCGAGATATCGCGATAGCTGTGCGCATCGTCGAACACGGTGCGGTCGAGCTTGAGCGTGGAATTGGGGCCGAGCGAAAGGTTGGTGCTGTCGGCCATCACCAGCCGCGTCGCGCTTTCGGTGCCGGTGCGCACGGTCTCGTCGCGCACCACGCTATCGCCGACATTGATCGGCGTGGTCCTCGAGGCCATCACGCGGACGACTTCGTTCTTGACGACGGCGGCTTCGCCGACGCGCGTTTGCGCGCGAGCAGGCCCTGCCACCAGCGCGGCTGATAGAAAAAACGCGCAAACAAGGAAAATGCAGTGACGCCAATTCATTTCATGACCGATCGATTTATCCCGCATCGTACCGGATCGCGCGCGCATGCGATGTTGTAAAAATATCACAAGCGTCGGCATATGACCCCGATGGTTGGTGACGGCGAAAACGAATTGCGTTCAATGCGGTGGACTTAAAAATTTGCTCCGCCCACACTCGACATTTCGATAAAGCCATGAATCCGTGAGCCCTGTGCGCGAATCACCTTCTGTTCCGGAAAATTCCGCTGCGCGGAGCGCAGCAATCGCCGCCATCATTTTCGTTGTCGCGCATCTCGCGCTGCTGGTCGGCATCACCACGCCGGAAAAATTCTATTTCGATGAAGTGCATTACGTGCCGGCGGCGCGGCAGATGCTGGAGCCCGTAATGCCGAGCCCGATGCTCAATCCGATGCATCCGCCGCTCGGCAAACAGCTGATCGCCTTGTCGATCCGCGCCTTCGGAGATGTGCCGCTGGGCTGGCGCTATCCGGGCGTGCTGTTCGGGTCGCTTTCGATCGTCGCGATATATCTTTGCGGCCTCGCGCTGTTCGCGGCGCAAGGCCCGGCGATCGCGACGGCCCTGCTCGCCTTCTTCAACCAGATGGTGTTCGTGCAGGCGCGGATCGCGATGCTGGATATATTTTCGCTCGCGTTCGGGCTGTTGGGAGTCGCGGCGTTCATGCACGGTTTTCGCCAGTCACGGCCGCATCGCTGGTTCGCGCTCGCCGGCCTGGCGTTCGGTCTTTCGGTCGCCTGCAAATGGAGCGGGCTGTTTGGGCTCGCGGTCTGCATCGTGATCGTCGCCGTGATCCGGCTGCTGCAGGGGTGGCGCACGCAGTTTGCCGATGCCAATGCCGGCGACTGGTACCGGCCCGGCCTGTGGCCGGATTTCAGGTCTTATCATTTCGCCGCCTGCTTCGTGCTGGTCCCGGCGGCGGCCTATCTCGCGACCTTCGTGCCGCTCTACGGCCTGTCGCTTTCCGATCTGCTCGAAGCCCAGCGCAGGATTTTCAGCGACAACACCACGACCGCGATCGCGGGCCACATCTATATGAGTTCGTGGCCGTCCTGGCCGTTTCTGGTGCGGCCGGTCTGGTATCTGTTCGACAAGGTCGCCGACGACCGGATTGCGGCGGTGGTGTTCCTCGGCAATCCCGTGGTGCTGTGGGTGGCGCTGCCGGCGCTGGCGGTTTGCCTGCGCGACTGGATCGTGACGCGCCGGGCAGACGCCTTCCTGATCCTGGCGTTCTATGCCGGGCCATATCTGGCCTGGGCGCTGCTGCCGCGGACGCTCGGCTTCCTGTATTATTATTTGCCGGCCGCTACGCTGGCCAGCCTCGTGCTGGTCTATGTGCTGCGGCGGGGCAATAGCCCGCGCTGGCTGTTGTGGGCTTTCGTTGCGGCCGCCGGCGCGGGCTTCGCCGCGATGCTGCCGATCACGGTGGCCTTTGTCGGGACGTCGATGGAAACGTTCGTCCGGCTGATGCTGTTCCAGAGCTGGATCTGATGGCGCAAATGCCATCAGCCCGCGCGGAATACGCGCGGGCTGAAATGATTGGTCGCGGCTCGAGCGTTACTTCGCGGCGGTCTTGGTGTCCATGTTGACGACCTGGACGCGGCGGTTGACCGGGTCGAGCGGCGTGTTGGCGTCCTTCGGCTTGCTCTCGCCGTAGCCGACGGTGACGAGATCGGCGCCGTTGATGCCGTATTGCTCGATGAGGAACCGCTTGATGGTATCGGCGCGGCGCTCCGACAGATCCTGATTGTAGGGCTCGCTGCCGACCGCATCGGTATGGCCGGCGACCACGAAGGTCGAGCCCTTCAGGCTGGCATTCGAGAGTGCCTTGCCCAGTTCCTGCGCCGCCGGCATCGAGGCCTTGCTGATGTCGGCCGAGTTGTAGTCGAACTGGATCTCCAGCTCGATCTTGGGCTTGCTTGCCGCGAGTTCGGCGATTTCCTCGCGCTCGCCGAGCGAGAGCGACCGGGTCTTGCGGTTGCGCAGGGTATCGACGAACTTGATTTGCCTGGCCTCGACCGCCGGATCGACCTGCGGTCCCGCCGACAGGCCGCGGGTCAGCGGCTTCTTCGGCTGCAGCGCATTCAGGATCTGGTCGGCCGAAACCTTTTCGCCGGCAATGGCCAGGCCCGCCGTCATCGACAGCGCGGTACCGAGCGTGATCGCCGAGAGGGTGGAAAGTCTGTAAAAGCTGGTCATTGTCGTAATCCTCACTGTGACGCCCGATGGCGCTTTGATGGTTGAACGATAAACCGGTCGAAAGGCCGTGGATGTGACGTGGCTCACACTGGTAAAACCGACCAACCGCCCGGGCTCTTCCGTCCGTCGCAGCGTCCGGCACCCCCGTTCGATGGTGCCCCGCGCGACGTGATCCAGGTCACGGGGCGGGTGCGGGCCAAGAAGATTGCCTTTGTCGCATCGGGCTGGCCGCCGCTTCGCTTGTCAAATTGACATGTAGTGCACATGTGAATATCTTTTGCACATGGCAGCGATGATTCAAATTCGCAATGTGCCGGATGCGCTGCATCGCAGGCTGAAATCGCGGGCGGCGCTCGCAGGCATGTCGCTTTCCGACTATTTGCTCAGTGAGATCCGTCAAGTGGCCGAGCGGCCGACCATTGACGAACTGCGAGGCCGCCTGGAAAGCCGATCGGCAATGACCCTTTCGGTAGATTCGGCAGAGGCGGTTCGCGCTGAGCGCGATGGCCGATGATTGTCGTCGATGCTTCGGCCATGCTCGAAGCACTTCTTCGCTTGCCAGCCGCGCGAGCGGTAGAGCGGCGGATGTTCGAGCCCGCTCAGACGTTGCACACGCCCCATTTGCTCGACGTCGAAGTTGCGCAAGTCATTCGCCGGTATGCCGCAAACCGCGAGATTGATGCCGAGCGCGGCCGCACGGCTCTCGCCGACCTCGCTGATTTTCCGTTGCACCGATATCCGCACGATTTCCTGTTGCCGCGCGTCTGGGAACTGCGGAACAATCTGACGGCCTATGACGCCATTTACGTCGCCCTGGCGGAAGTGCTCGATGCTCCCCTGCTGACCCATGACCAACGTCTTGCCGCTGCCCCCGGGCACCACGCACGAATTGAATTGGTGTGACGTCTTCGCGCCCGCGGGCGGTGCGGCTTTCCTCGTACGCGAATCCGGCTACATTGCCGCGCGATGCCCCGCGATGTTGAATCCCATCCCCTTGATAAGACCGAGGCCCGCCGGATCTGGCTGCGCGCCCAGCGG
Organism: Bradyrhizobium sp.; assembly: GCA_030681365.1. Lineage (GTDB taxonomy): Bacteria > Pseudomonadota > Alphaproteobacteria > Rhizobiales > Xanthobacteraceae > Bradyrhizobium. Next base: position 10,817 of record JAUXWH010000255.1, on the reverse strand, counting down.
CTCGATACCCCGGCGCCGTTCGGCGCGGGGCCGCAGGCGACTGCCGCCGCGGTGACGCATCTCGGCTATGTTCAGATCGACACCATCAATGTGATCGAGCGCTGCCACCATCATATTCTCTGGAACCGGATTCCCGACTACCGCCGCGTCGATCTGCGGCAGGCCCAGAGCGTCGACAAGAGCGTGTTCGAATACTGGACCCACGCGCTGTCCTATGTGCCGTCGAAGGATCTGCGCTTCTTCCTGCCGGCGATGCGGCGGCACAAGCGCGAGGGCCACAAATGGCTGACCTCGGTCAAGCCGGCCGATCTGCGCAAGGTGCTGCGGCTGATCCGGCGGGACGGCGCGCTGACCATCCGCGACATCGACGACGACGTGCTGCTCGACAAGGAGCATCTGTGGGCCAGCCGCAAGCCCTCGAAGCGGGCGCTGCAGCTGTTGTTCTACACCGGGATGCTGACGATCTCCGAACGCATCGGCATGCTGAAAACCTACGACCTGATGACGCGGCACTTCGGCTGGGACGCGCCGCCCAATAAACCTCCAAAGCCGGCGTCGGTCAGCGAAACCACCGCCTATCTGCTCGACCGCGCCTTGCGTGCGCAGGGCATCGTCAGCCTGGATTCGATCTGCCATCTCGATGCGCCGAGCAAGCCGGCGGTCCGGCGGCTGATCGGATCAAGGGTCCGCCGCAAGGAGCTGGTGCCGGTCGCACTGGCAGGCGCCGGCAAGCAGGAGCATTGGGCGGAGCCCGCGACGCTGGAGCGCGCAGGCGAGGGCGGCTCCGATCAAGTGCACATCCTCTCCCCGTTCGATCCCCTGATCATCCAGCGCAAGCGCACCGAACTGTTCTTCGATTACGGCCACCGTTTCGAGGCCTATGTACCGAAGGAAAAGCGGGTGTTCGGCTATTTCGCGCTACCGGTGCTGGTCGGCGACGACATCGTCGCAGCCCTCGATCTCAAAACCGACCGCAAGAGCCGCAAACTGCTGGTGCAGAAATGGAGCTGGGTCGGCGCGGGCGCGGCCCGGGGCGCGCGCAAGGAATTTAACGCGCGCATCGAGCAGGAGCTGCACCGCTTCGAGCGGTTTCAGTTGGCGGAGTGATGGAACCCGCGGCGCTCGGTTCCGTTAGGTTCCCGTGATGGATCTTTCGGAGGGCGAAATGGACAACGACAAATCGATCCTGGAGAAATTTACGGACACGGTGAAGGACATCACCAAGGTCGCGACAGACGCTGTTTCTGATGCCATGAAGGTGGACGTACCCGCCCTGAAGGCGGACGAGCGCGCGGTGGCCTACATGCCGCTCGCCGCCGAAGGTGTCGTTTCCGATCCGTTGATGCTCGCGCCGGTCGCCGTGCCGCCGAAGCGCAAGAACCGTGCGGTATCCAAGCGGGTGGCGAAGGCGGCGAGGGGCGAGACGGCGCGGAAGGCAAGCGCGAAATCCAGCGGGAAAACCGCGAAAAAATCGGCAGGCAAGAAAGTAACGGGGGCGACGGCCAAGAAGACGACCAAGAAAACGGCCAGGAAAACGGCCAGGAAGGCCGCCAAAGCCCCGGCCAAAAAAGCGAAGAAGCGCGGGAAGAAGGCTGAGCAAAGAGCGCCGAGGAAAGCAACGAAGAAGGCCCGCAAGGGAAAGCGCGGCAGGTGATGCCAAGCATTTGTCAAAGCCCAAGCCTGACGGTCGACAGCACCCGGCGATCGAGCAACATGCCGATCGCGATCCCGACGCCATACGCCACCATATTCCACACCGAAAAAATCCGTCCGAGCAACAGCGCGCCCGGCAGCGTCAGCCGGAAAGCGTCCAGCCACGGGAAATGCACCAGCCGGAGCAGCTCGACGCCGATGGCAATCCCGGCCGCGATCAGCGCGATGCGCGGCCGGGAAAGAGTTGAAGCCGCCATCGCCACCAGCAGGAACATCATCGTTCCCCACAACGCGGAGCCGCCATACTTCACGACAAAGGCGGGGAGGCCGAGGCCAAAACCCCATCCGCGCAAGGCGAGGCCGCAGGCGATGACGGCCAGGCACAGGCCGGCGCGGGCGATGATCTGGGATCTCCGTTCGCCCTTGCCGGGGTCGATGGAAGCGCCGGGCATCAGGAGGCTGCGGCGTCGGTCACCGGAAAGGTCAGCTCGAACGCCGTCCCCTGTTCGGAATCGATCAGCCTGACCGCCCCGCCATGGGCCTCGAGCATGGCGCGCACGATGGCCAACCCCATCCCGGTGCCGCCGCTGTCGCGCCTGGTGGTGAAAAAGCTGTCGAAGATTTGCGTGCGGTTGTTGGGCGAGACGCCTTCGCCGTCGTCGCTGACGGTGACCTTGAGACGATTGTCCTGCCGCACGGCGGAGATTTCCAGCTTCGAACTGCCGTGGTGCACGGCGTTGTCGGCCAGATTGGAAAGAATGATCAGGACGTTGTCCTCGGATATCCGCATCGGCGTATCGAGGTCGCCGTTGCTACGGATATCGAGCGAGGGAAAGGCTGAGCGCAGGCTTGCGACCGCCACCGACAGTTTTGCGGCGCCCAGTGCGATCGGGTTTTCCGCCCGGGCGAAATCACGCAGGCGGCCGGCGATCGTTCCCAGCCGGTCGGCGTCGGCAATGATGTTGTCGAGAAATTTGCGTCGGTCCTCGTCGTCCATGTCGGGCGCGTCGACGTCCTCGCGCAACAGTTCCGCCGCGCCCTTGATGGACGTGAGCGGCGATTTCAGCTCGTGCGAGACGTGGGTGGCGAAGGTGGAGATGAAGCTGGAGCGCGCATTCAGCCGCCGCGCCATGTCGAGAAAACTCTGCGACAACAGCGCGAATTCGCTGGTGCCGTGATGCCGCAGCGGGCGCAGCGCGTCGCGGTCGCCCTTGCCGACCAGGTTGGTGCGTTCCACCAGTTCGCGCATCGGGCCGGTGATGGTGCGGTGAAAGAGGAACCCGATCAGCAGCGTCGGCACGATCATCGAGAGTACCAGGAGAATGACCCGGCTGCGCTGCTCGTACAGATATTTGAAGACGTTGCTCGGCGTGCGCGAGGCATAGACCACGCCGGCGACCTGTTCGCGCAGGATCACCGGCATCGCGATGAAGACGCGCACCCCGGTGCCGCGGCTCATCGAATAAAGCGAGGGCTGCTCGTTCTTGGAGATGCGCACCCGCAGCACGCCGTTGAAGCGGCCCTGCAATGCCTCGCCGACTTCCTCCAGATGCGCCAGCGACAACCCGACTTCCTCGCGGCCGGCGATCACGACGCCGTTGGGATCGAGCAGCCGGAAGCCGGCCAGCGTCACCTTCTGCGTGGCGACCAGATCCGGCGCCATGCGTGCGCCAAGCGCGGCGAAAGCGGGGTGGGCCGGCGAGGATGGTGGGCGCGCAACCGGTCGCGGCGGCAGCACGCTCTCGGTGACTAGTTCGAGTTCGGGCCAGATCGGCTGATACGGCTGCTCGGATGGTTTTGGCGCGACAGGCGGGACCTTCGCGCCGAGCGCAACGCCTTGTGGGACGCCAGTATCCACCTCGCGTCGAAAGGTGGCGGCGAGCGCGGCGCTTTGCGCGATCAGTTCGGCTTCGGCCTGCTGGATCAGCTGGTTCTGGTAGACCTTGAGGAAGTAGATGCTGAACAGGGGCAGCGCGAGCACGCTGGTGAGCACGACAAAGACGACGAGGCTAAGGCTTGGCCGCCACTTCCGGCGCGTGTCGGCCGCAGGCTCGCTCAACGAGCGGCCTCGCAGCGTCCCAGCTTGAAGCCGACACCATGGACGGTCTCGATCGCGGACTCGCAGCCGGCGCTGGCAAATTTGGCGCGGATGTTCCTGACATGGCTGTCGATGGTGCGGTCGGCGACATGAATATTGCCGGCATAGGCGGCATCCAGGATCAGCTCGCGGGTGAAGACGAAACCGGGCCGCGCCAGCAGCGTGCGCAGGATGGAGAATTCCAGCGCCGTCAGCGCGATCGGTGCATCCCGAAAGCTCGCGGTGCGCGCGTCCGGATCGAGTGCTAGCCCGCCATGGTTCATGGCCTTGCTTTGCGCAGGCGCCGGGGCATTGCGCGTCCGCCGCAGGATTGCATTGACCCGCGCCACCAGCTCGCGCGGACTGAACGGCTTCGTCACATAATCGTCGCCGCCGATTTCGAGGCCGAGGATACGATCGATCTCCTCGTCGCGGGCCGACAGGAACAGGATCGGTGTATCCGAGGTTTTTCGGATCTGGCGGCAGACCTCCAGCCCGTCCATTTCCGGCATGCCGATGTCGAGCACGATGAGGTCGTGGACATTGCGGTCGAACCGGGCCAGCGCCTCCTTGCCGTCCTGCGCAATGGAGATCGCCATGCCTGTCTTCTCGAATGCGAAGCGCACGACGTCGCGGATATGGGGGTCGTCGTCGACGACGAGAATGGAATGAGCCACGTTCGCTAGCCTTTGTCGTCGTCGAGGGGTTGCTGCATCAGATCGGGATTGTTAGCCAAATATCGGTCGAGACGCCACGTCCGAAAATCCCAGCCTCGCCAGTTTGCCGCGTGCCGCCGGGATTCATAATGGCGCCGGTAGTCCCGGGCGATCGGCCAAAGCACCGGAATCCTGTTCACATGGGCTTCGACCGGCGGCAGCGCTTGCGGGCCAAGCGAGGCGAGATACCGCAAATCGAGCCGCGGCCCGGTGCCGCCGTTTTCCCGCGAATGCTCCACATTGTAGGAGGCGATGAGCCGCGGCGCGTTGACGAAGCAGCATGCATATAGCACCAGCGCCAGCGAGACGGCATTGGCTGATATCAGCCAGGAATTGGGCTTTCTCAGTTTGATCTGAACAAGCATCAACACCAGCCCGGCCGCCACCAGCCCCATCCAGATGAAGGCGGCGAGGCGCAGATGGGTGAGCGAGTAAGCGGCGACATAGAGATCGAGCCGGAAGATCGAGGAAATAACGAGAAGGATGTTCTGCCCGATCCACGCCAGCACCAGCGGACGGATCAGCCTGGATTGCTCCGCAGGTCCTCCCGGCCGCATCGCGATCAGGACAAAGCCTGCAGCGAGCAGCGCGGTCGCGATCAGCGGATAGGCGCCGCGGTGGGCATAATACGCGTAGGTCATGCCGTTGGGCAGGCTGGCGCCGCCCCAGAGATACGTCAGATCGAGCCCGCTCTGCAGCGCGAACATCACGTTGAACAGGATCAGCGAGCGCGTCATGGCCTGCACGCCAAACAGATGTTCCAGGTCGGAATTGTCGGCGGCGACGCGGGGGGCGGACTCCCAAACCCGCATGCGCGGCGCACGCCGCAGCAGCATGGGCCATATCGCGCAGATCAGCAAAATCCAGAATCCGATCCGGGCGGGATTGAGAAGGTCGAACATCGCGCGCAAGTCGATCTGCTGCAGCCGGTATTCGATCAACGGATTGGCCGAGGCGAACAGACTGAAGAACACGAAGCATGCGGCGAGCGGAATGATCCAGGGCACCAGCGAAGCCATGCTCAGCCAATCCGGGATCCGCCCCTTCATCGACTGCAATGCCTCAAACAAATCACCGGCCAGTTGAAACGGGCCTCGAAGCGGGATCGTCGCGGCCTCGACCAGGCGCCATGGCCAGGACGATGCTTCGCCGGCCGTGCTGACGATGACGAACAGCGCCGTCGCAAGCGCGGCCACGGTCACGGTCAATGCATTCACGTCCTCGACCAGCGCCAGCAGGCCGGCAACGAACACGCAGGTCATGACGATCCGGATCCGGCGCGCCGCACGCATGCGATTGCCGGCGACGCCGGCGATGCCGAGCACCGCCAGGAACAGCGCCAGCGAGATGCCGATCTGCCAGCCGTAAAACAGCCAGTCGGCCAGGGCGACACAGCCGGCGGCGAGCAGCAGCGGCGTGACCAGCGAGGGCGCGGGAGCCGGAGCGATTTCGAAATCCGACGCGGTCGCAATCGACATGGCGTTCATTTTCCAGTGACGAGGGTGAGGTGGCCAGCCCGGGGCCTGACGTTGGGGTTGGGCTTGGGCTCGGGCCCGGGCTTCGCGGCGCTGCGCTTCGCAAAGGCGATCACCGCGCGGTGGGCGGGCGGCGTTTCCAGCCACCAGCCGTCATCAAGCAGCCGTCGAGGCAGTCGCGATGGTCCGAAGCTGACAATGATGATTTTCCCCATGGTTCGAGCATGGACGGCCGGTTGGCAGGGCTGATGGGCGGGATGATCAGGAAATGCGGATTGTTGTGCAGGTTTTGCGCAGACAGCGAAGTGAGGAGCCGTCATTCCGGGGCGCGCGAAGCGCGAACCCGGAATCCCGAGATTCTCCGGTGCGCAATTGCGCACCTGAGGTCTGGTCCTCCGGGACCATCCCGGGATGACGACCCGGCCAGCTCACGAAATCATGATCACTGACGAATGTTGACAATCGTCATTGGACATTCGACACTCCCTCCATATCATCGAGGGAAGCCACCATGTTCGCCCGATCTATTTTGTCGAGCTATTCCAGGTTCTTAGCAGGTCTGTCGCTAGCCGCTGTGGCGATCGCCCTGACCGGCTGCAACGAGATGGTCGCGAAGAAGGCCGAGCCTGGGCGGCCCGTGCTGGTGGCGACAGTGCAATACAAGCCGGAATCGCCGGAGCGCAGTTTTGTGGGCACCATCAGGCCCCGGATCGAGACTGACATGGGCTTCCGGGTTCCGGGCAAGGTGGCAAAACGCCTGGTCGAGGTCGGTCAGACCGTCGATGTCGGCCAGCCGCTGGCCACCCTCGACGAAGTCGATCTGAAGCTGCAGGCCGAGCAGTCCGAGGCTGAATTCCGCGCCGCCACCGGCGTGCTGGCGCAAGCCACCGCCGCCGAGCAGCGGGCCAGGGATTTGCGCGCCAAGGGCTGGACCACCGAGGCGCAGATGGATCAGGCCCGCGCCGCCGCCGATGAAGCCCGCGCGCGGTTCAATCGCGCCGAGCGCTCGGTCGAACTCACCAAGAACAGTCTTTCCTATGCGACGCTGGTCGCTGACAGCCGCGGCGTCGTCACCGCCACTCTGATCGATTCCGGTCAGGTGGTAGCGGCGGGGCAGACCGCCGTACGGGTCGCGCGCTTTGCGGAAAAGGAAGCCGTGGTCGCGATTCCGGAGACGCTGGTCGGGCGCGCCAAGCAGGGCACAGCCAGCGTCAGCCTGTGGTCCGAACCGGGCAAGAAGTATGCGGCAAAACTGCGCGAGATCGCGCCCGCCGCCGATCCCGCGACGCGCACCTATCTGGCAAAATTCTCGCTGCCGGACGCCGGCGACAGCGTCTCGCTCGGCATGACTGCGACACTGACGCTGGCCGATCCCGCCACGTCGAGCGTAGCGCGGCTGCCGCTGTCGGCGCTGTACAGCCAGGGCGGCAATCCCTCGCTCTACGTCGTTGACGACAAGGGCGATGTGAGCCTGAAGCCGGTCACCGTGAAATCCTACGAGAGCAACGACGTCGTCATCTCCGGCGGCGTCGATGAAGGCTCGAAAGTCGTCGTGCTTGGCGTGCAAAAACTCGATCCGGCCCAGAAGGTCAGGGTCGTGTCGTCGCTGTCGTTCTGAAATCGTTTCGTCATTGCGGGGAGCGCAGCGACGAAGCAATCCATTCTTCCAGCCCCATGGATTGCTTCGCTTCGCTCGCAATGACGAATTCAACAGGGGTCCTGCGCGTCGATGAATGGTGAGTGAGATGAAACACTTCAATCTCTCGGGATGGGCGGTCAGCCACCCCGCGCTGATCCTGTTCCTGGTGATCGCGCTCGGCGCCGCCGGCTTCTTCTCCTACCAGAAGCTCGGCCGCGCCGAGGATCCGTTCTTCACGGTCAAGGTGGTCAACGTTTCCGCGATCTGGCCGGGCGCTACCGCCGCCGAAATGCAGACTCAGGTGGCCGACCCCATCGAGAAGAAGCTGCAGGAACTGCCCTATTTCGAGAAGGTGCAGACCTACTCGAAACCGTCCTTCACGGCGATGCAGGTTACCTTCAAGGATTCGACCCCGCCCAAGGACGTGCCCTACCTGTTCTACCTGCTGCGCAAGAAGCTCGTGGACGTGCAGGGCCAGCTGCCCGCCGGCCTGCTCGGCCCCACCGTCAACGACGAGTTCAGCGACGTCGATTCCATTCTCTACATGATGACCGGCGACGGCGCCGATTTCGCGCAACTGAAGAAAGCCGCCGAAGGCATGCGCCAGCGCCTGCTCAAGGTGCCCGGCGTCACCAAGGTTAATCTCTACGGCGCCCAGGAAGAGCGGATCTTCGTCGAGTTCTCCCACGCCAAGCTGGCGACGCTCGGCATCACGCCGCAGGCGCTGTTCGATTCCCTCGCCAAGCAGAACAATGTGGTGCCGGCCGGCACGGTGGAAACTTCGTCGCAGCGGGTGCCGCTGCGCGTCACCGGCGCGCTCGATGGCGCCAGGGCGGTCGCCGAGACGCCGGTCGAAAGCAACGGCCGGGTGTTCCGCCTGGGCGATATCGCCACCGTCACCCGCGGCTTCGTCGATCCGCCGACCTTCGTGGCGCGGCAGGAAGGCAAGCCCGCGCTCGGCATCGGCGTGGTCACCGCCAAGGGTGCCAACATCCTGGAACTCGGCAAGGAGGTCGAGAACGCCACCAATGAATTCATGAAGGCGGTGCCGCAGGGCATCAATGTCGAACAGATCGCCGATCAGCCCAAGGTAGTCGAGCGCGCCGTCGGCGAGTTCGTGAACTCCTTCATCGAGGCGCTGGCGATCGTGCTCTTTGTCAGCTTCGTTGCACTGGGATGGCGCACCGGCATCGTGGTGGCACTGTCGGTGCCGCTGGTACTGGCGATCGTGTTCATCGTGATGAATGCGATGTCGATCGATTTGCACCGCATTACGCTGGGCGCCCTGATCATCGCGCTCGGACTATTGGTCGACGACGCCATCATCGCGGTCGAAATGATGGTGGTGAAAATGGAGCAGGGCTGGGACCGCATGCGCGCGGCGGCCTTTGCCTGGGAATCCACCGCGTTTCCGATGCTCACGGGAACGCTGGTCACGGCCGCTGGCTTCCTCCCCATCGGCTTTGCCAATTCGGCGGTCGGCGAATATGCCGGCGGCATCTTCTGGATCGTGGCGATCGCGCTTGTCGCGTCCTGGTTCGTCGCGGTGATCTTCACGCCCTATATCGGGGTCAAGCTGCTGCCCAACATCACGGTCAGCCACGACCACGATCCGCACGCGGTGTACGAAACGCGCATGTACCGGGTGCTGCGCAGCATGATCCAGTGGTGCGTCAACCACCGCATCAAGGTGGTGCTGGCGACGGTGGCGGTGTTCGCGCTCTCCATCGTCGGCTTCGGTCAGGTGCAGCAACAGTTCTTCCCGCTGTCGGAGCGGCCGGAACTATTCCTGCAACTACGGCTGCCCGAGGGCACTGCGTTCAACGTCACCGAAAAATCGGTGAAAACGGCCGAAGGGCTGCTGAAGGACGACAAGGACATTGCGACCTACACATCCTATGTCGGCCAGGGCTCGCCGCGGTTCTGGCTCGGGCTCAACCCGCAACTGCCGAACGAGGCTTTCGCCGAAATCGTCATCGTCTCGAAGGATGTCGATGCACGCGAGCGGATCAAGGCCCGGCTGGAGAAGGCGGTCGGCGAAGGTGTGCTGTCCGAGGCACGCGTGCGTATCGATCGTTTCAACTTCGGTCCGCCGGTCGGGTTTCCGGTTCAGTTCCGCGTCATCGGTCCCGATCCCAACACCGTGCGCGACATTGCCTACAAGGTGCGCGACGTCGTTCGGCAGAACCCCAATGTCGTGGATCCGCAGCTCGACTGGAACGAGCAGTCGCCCTACCTCAAGCTGGTGGTCGACCAGGACCGCGCTCGCGCACTCGGCCTGACCCCGCAGGACGTGTCGCAGGCGCTGGCCATGCTGATTTCGGGCGCGCAGGTGACTACGATCCGCGACGGCATCGAGAAGGTCGGCGTGGTGGCCCGCGCGGTGCCGTCCGAACGGCTCGATCTCGGCGGGGTCGGCGATCTCACCGTGACCTCGCGCAATGGCGTCGCGGTGCCGCTGACGCAAATTGCCAAGATCGAGTACGCCCATGAGGAGCCGATCATCTGGCGGCGCAACCGCGACATGGCGATCACGGTGCGCGCCGACGTCGTCGACGGCGTGCAGGCGCCGGACGTGACCAGCCAGATATCACCCAAGCTGCAACAGATCCGCGACAGCCTGCCGCCGGCCTACCGGATCGAGGCGGGCGGTGCGTTCGAGGAGTCGGCCAAGGGCAATGCCTCGATCTTCGTGCTGTTTCCGCTGATGGTCCTGGTCATGCTGACCCTGCTGATGATCCAGCTGCAAAGCTTCTCGCGGTTGATTCTGGTATTCCTCACCGCGCCGCTCGGCATCATCGGCGCCTCGCTCGGACTGAACATCGCCAACCAGCCGTTCGGCTTCGTGGCGCTGCTCGGACTGATCGCGCTGGCCGGAATGATCATGCGCAATGCGGTGATCCTGGTCGACCAGATCGAAACCGACGTCCTGGCCGGCCTGACCCGCAAGGAAGCCATCGTCGAGGCCACCGTCCGGCGCGCGCGCCCGGTGGTGCTGACGGCGCTGGCCGCGATCCTGGCCATGATACCGCTGTCCCGCTCGGCGTTCTGGGGCCCGATGGCGATCACCATCATGGGCGGCCTGTTCGTAGCGACCTTCCTGACCCTGCTGTATCTGCCCGGCCTCTACGCGCTCTGGTTCCGCAAGAGCCTGGAAGAACGCGGCACGCCTGAGAAAGTTGACGTTGCGCCGCAACATCAACCCGTGCCGCAGCCCGCAATTCCGCTTGCCCAGGCGGCGGAATAATTGAACATTG